>JAMWZG010000033.1 GCA_024304855.1 Paracoccaceae bacterium | reverse complement strand
AGTCGGCGGGTGTCCAGAGGCAATCGCCCCCCTGCCCCAGCAGATCATGGCTGATCTCGACCCCCGGCAGATGGCCGGTCAGGATGCGGTGCCCGTGCAGCGCGCCCTTGGGGGCGCCTGTCGTGCCAGATGTATAGATCAGCACCGCCGGGTCGTCGGGCCCGGTGTCGGCAGTGGGAAACGCGTCCTCAGGCAGGGCCATGCCCTCGGGCACCAGCGCCTCCAGATCGAAGCCGTCCAGCAGCGCCATCCCTTCGGGATCGGTCACGACCAGCCGCGCGCCGGCATCGGTCAGCCTTGTCCGCAGGGCATCGGTGCCGAAAAGTTTGAAGAGCGGGATCGACACCGCGCCCAGTTTCCAGATCGCGACATGCGCCGCCGCCGTCCAGGCCGATTGCGACCGCAGGACGCCGACCCGGTCGCCCCGCGCCACGCCGCGCGCAGCCAGAAGATGCGCCAGACCATCCGCCATGCGCTGCAAGTCGGCATAGGTGACGCGCAGCGCCGCCCCATCCGACAGATCAAGGATGGCAAGACGCGTCCCATCGCGCGCCGCCCAATCGTCGCAGACCTGCTGCGCCATGTTCAGCCGCGCGGGCAAGGCCCAGTCGAAGCCTGCCACCAGATCGTCATAGCTGCGGCCCTGTTCCAGCATCACGCCTCCGGGGCCATGGGGGCGGCGAGGGGGCTGTCATCGACCTGCCCGACATGCAGCAAGCCGCCGCCCGGTGCCACGAAATAGGCGCGCTCCGCCGCGCTGCCCTCGGCGCAGACGACCACCAGCCAGACCCGCGCATCCGCCCCGGGCACGGCATGGCAGGCGCGGATCGCCGCCGCCTCAAGCCCCTGCTCGGTCACATAGCGTTGCGCATAGGCGGTGATCACATCCGTCTCGCTGATGCCGGCCTGCCGTGATCCCGCGACATAGCCCAGCGTCCCCGCCGCCGCCGTCAGCACGGCCATCACCAGCAGGACGGCGGGCGGCAGTTTCATACCTGCGCCCTCATGCCATCGCCGCCATCATCTCGCGGCCCACCAGCATCCGGCGGATCTCGGATGTGCCTGCGCCGATCTCCATCAGCTTGGCATCGCGGAAGATGCGCGCCACCGGCGCATCGGCCAGGAAACCGGCCCCGCCCATCGCCTGCACCGCCTGATGCGAGACTTTCATCGCCTCCTCGCTGGCATAGAGCACGCAGGCGGCGGCATCGGCGCGCGTCACCTCGCCCCGGTCACAGGCCTTGGCCACCTCATAGACATAGGCGCGGGCGGAATTCATCGCCGTATACATATCGGCCAGCTTGCCCTGCATCAGCTGGAAATTCCCGATGCTCTGGCCGAACTGCTTGCGCTCGGCCATATAGGGCATGATCTCATCGAGGCAGGCGGCCATGATGCCGGTGCCGATGCCCGACAGCACCACACGCTCGTAATCCAGACCCGACATCAACACGCGCACGCCCTTGCCTTCTTCGCCAAGGATATTCTCGAAGGGCACTTCGCAATCCTCGAAAATCAGCTCGGCCGTGTTCGATCCGCGCATCCCCAGCTTGTCGAAATGTTTGGAGGTGGAGAACCCTTTCATCGTCTTCTCAATGAGGAAGGCCGTGATCCCCTTTGATCCGGCATCAGGGTCAGTCTTGGCATAGACCACCAGCGTATCGGCATCGGGGCCATTGGTGATCCAGTATTTGTTGCCGTTCAGCCGGTAATGATCGTTGCGCTTTTCCGCGCGCAGTTTCATCGACACGACATCGCTGCCTGCGCCGGGTTCCGACATGGCCAGCGCGCCGACATGATCGCCACTGACCAGACCGGGCAGGTATTTGCGCTTCTGCGCCTCGGTCCCGTTCAGCTTGATCTGGTTGACGCAGAGGTTGGAATGCGCGCCATAGGACAGGCTGACGCTCGCACTGGCCCGCGCGATTTCCTCGACCGCGATCACATGGGCCAGATAGCCCATCCCCGCCCCGCCATATTCCTCGTCCACGGTGATGCCCAAGAGGCCCAGATCCCCCATCTCGCGCCACAGCGCGGCCGGGAATTCATTGCTGCTGTCGATCTGGCCCGCCATCGGGCGGATACGCTCCTGCGCCCAGCGATGCACCATCTCGCGCAGCGCATTCACATCCTCGCCAAGGTCGAATTTCATGGTTGCGGTGAACATCGGGGCTCCTCCCAGAGATGGCTTGCACGGGCATTTATTGAACGGTTGTTCATTAATAGACAGGACATCCGAGTCGCGTCAACAGGCAAGCCGCCGCAGCCCGCCGCCTCTGCTCTCCCCCTCCGGCCAAGGCTGGCCGACGGCGCCCTGTGCTGTCAACATTCATGGACATGGCAGGGCGATCCCTCTACCACCATGCAGACACGGTGACGGAGTGCCCCATGCCGCTGACGCAACTGATCTATTCCTCGCGCCCTTTCGGCTTTGACGATGCCATCCTCAGCCAGATCCTGCTGACCGCGCGGCGCAACAATGCCAATGCCCATGTCACCGGCTGCCTGATCTGCCGGGGCGACCTTTACCTGCAACTGCTGGAAGGCCCCGATGAGGCGGTGGCGCGGCTCTATGACAGCATCCTGGAGGATGACCGCCATCTGGAAGTGACGCGCCGCCTGCATCGCCAGACCGAGACGCGCCTTTTCGACGGCTGGGCCATGCGCGACGATCCCGCGCAAAGCTGGCTCTGGACCAAGGAGGAGGTGGATGCAGGCGCGCTGGACCACGCCGACGAGGATGCGTTTCTGGCCGTCTTCAACCGCATCGCCCGCCGGATCGGCTGAACCGCCGGCCCCCGCTTCGCCGTTCTCCAAATACGCAAGATCCCGGCAGGGCCGCCGGTCAGGCCGCCTGATGGACGGCGCTCACCTCGGCGCGGATGATGCGTGCCAGCAGGGCGCAATCCTCGAGGCTGAAGGTCAGTGGCAGGCGCATGTCCAGAATACCGGCCAGAATCCGGTCGCTCGCGGGCATGGGTGCGCTGGGGGCATAGCGCCAGCTGTCATAGCGGCTGGTGAAACCGGCGGGTTCGGGGGCACCGAACCACTTCAGCTCGACCCCGCGCGCGGCGCAGCGCGAGACCACCTCGCGCACTCGTGGCGCGGCCCAGTCCAATAGCAGGAACTGAAAGGACGAGCCGACGAATTCCTCCTCGGCGGGGCGCGGGATCAGGTGCAGGCCGGGGCAATGGCGCAGCCCGTCCTCGACCACGCGGTAACGCTCTGTCCATGCCTTGCATTTCTGATCCAGCAGCCGCAATTGCGGGCGCAGGATCGCGGCGCGCAGATGATCCATCCGCCCCGAGATATTGGGCGTATCGTATTTCACCGCCTCGAACACATCGGGCGGGGGTGCTGCCAGATGGCGCGGATAGAGCATATACGACCCCGACAGCATCACGGCGCGGGCCATGACCTGATCGTCATCGGTGATCAGGAACCCGCCCTCGCCCGAGTTCATGTGCTTGTAGGTCTGCGTGGAATAGCAGCCGATCACCCCGTCGGTGCCCGAGAGCCGCCCGCGCCAGCGCGCGCCCATCGTATGCGCGCAATCCTCGATCACCCGCACATCATGGCGCGCACAGATCGCCATCAGCCGGTTCATGTCGCAGATATGCCCGCGCATATGGCTGAGCAGCAGGACGCTGGCCTGATCGGCCTTGGCCTCCAGATCGTCCAGATCAATCGTCAGCGCCTCGGTCACGCCCACGAAGACGGGCACCGCCCCCACGGCGGCAATCGCCCCCGGCACCGGGGCCAGGGTGAAGGCGTTGCTCAGCACCCGGTCGCCCGGCTTGACCCCCAGCGCGCGCAGCGCCGTCGTCATCGCATAACCGCCCGAGGCCACGGCGAGGCAGTATTTCACCCCCATCGCTACGGCGAATTCCTGTTCCAGCAGGGCGACCTCGCCCGCCTCCTCGCCCTTGACGTTATAGCGGTGCAGGCGGCCCGTGCGCATGACGGCCACGGCCGCGTCGATCCCCTCCTCAGGGATCGGCTCCTGCTGGGTGAAGCTGCCGGTGAAGATCTCGGGCGGGGTGTTGTTCTGATCCATGACACTGTTCTGGGGCGGCGGCCCGGCTTCGTCAATGCGGGCGGCGGGTTTTGTCGCAGGCGGGTTCAGCCGATGAGCCGCTGCACCACGCCGTGCAACTGATCATAATGCCCCAGGAGAGCGTCCGGCGCGAGTGCGGCGACATCCTCGCCCCCCGGCCCGAATGTGACCAGCACGGACGGAACGCCCGCCGCCCGCGCCGTGGAATGGTCGGTCAGCGTATCGCCCACCAGCAGCGACCGGGCGGGATCGCCGCCTGCGCGGCGCACCGCCTCGATCAGCGGGGCGGGATCGGGCTTGCGCACGGCCAGCGTATCGGCCCCCACCAGCGAGGCGAAGGCATCGCGCACCCCCAGCCGGGTCATCAGCGTTTCCGCCAGCCCTGCGGGTTTGTTGGTGCAGATCCCCACGGCATAGCCATCGCGGGTCAGCCGCGCCACCGCCTCCATCGCGCCGGGGTAAAGGACGGTATGCACGTCGATCGCCGCGCCATAAGCCTCCAGCAGAACCGGGTAATACTGGTCGATCATCGCCTCGGCCTCAGGATGGGCGATCCGGTCCAGACCCAGTTTCAGCATCGCCCGTCCGCCCCGCAGCGCGGTGCCTGCGTCCTGCATGGGGTGCAGCACATCGCCCGCCCCCATCTGCGCGAAACAGGCATTGGCCGCCGCGATCAGGTCGCCGCTTGTATCGGCCAGCGTGCCGTCCAGATCGAAGATCACCGTTCTCATGCTCTGCCCCTTCCGGCGTCTGGCCGCCGATCCCTGTCATATCCCGCAATCAACCGTGATACGCTCCGGCCTTGCGCCCTTGGGCCAAGCGGATAAAACGGGCGCAACAAAAACAAAAGAGCAAAGAGATTTTTTCGCATGAGCACAGCCCTTGTCATTCTGGCCGCCGGAATGGGCACGCGGATGAATTCCGACCTGCCCAAGGTGTTGCATCCGCTGGCCGGTGCGCCTTTGCTGATCCATGCGATGAAGGCGGGCTTCGCGCTGGAAGCATCGGCCTGCGTGGTGGTGACGGGGCATGGGGCCGAGGCTGTGACCAAAGCCGCCCGCGACTGGGACGAGGATGCCATCTGCGTGGTGCAGGAGCCGCAACTCGGCACCGCCCATGCTGTCGCGCAGGCCGCGCCCGCGCTGGCGGATTTCGCGGGCGATGTGATCGTGCTTTACGGCGACACCCCCCTGATCCGGGCCGAGACGCTTGAGGCGATGCAGACCGCGCGCGCCAGCCATGACATCGTCGTGCTGGGCTTTCACGCCGCCGATCCGGGCCGCTATGGCCGTCTGGTGATGGAGGGCGAGAGGCTGGAGCGGATCGTGGAATTCAAGGATGCCACGGATGAGGAACGCGCGATAACCCTTTGCAACAGCGGGGTTATCGCGGCAGATGCCAGAACCTTGTTCGATCTGGTGGCCACCGTGGGCAATGACAATGCCGCAGGCGAATATTACCTGACCGACATCATCGGCCTCGCCCGCGCCCGTGGCCTGTCCGCGACCGCCGTCACCTGCGATGAGGCGGAAACCATGGGCATCAACACCCGCGCCGAACTGGCGCAGGCAGAGGCCGCCTTTCAGGCCCGCGCCCGCGCGCAGGCCTTGGAGGATGGCGTGACCCTGATCGCCCCCGACACGGTGCATTTCGCCCATGACACGGTGATCGGCCGCGATGCGGTGGTGGAACAGAATGTGGTCTTCGGCCCCGGCGTGACGGTGGAATCCGGCGCGCGTATCCGCGCCTTCTCGCATCTGGAGGGCTGCCATGTCAGCCAGCGCGCCGTGGTCGGCCCCTATGCCCGCCTGCGCCCCGGTGCGGAACTGTCCGAGGATGTGCATGTCGGCAATTTCGTCGAGATCAAGAATGCCGTCCTGCATGAGGGGGCAAAGGCCAATCACCTGAGCTATATCGGCGACGCCACCGTGGGGGCGGGCACGAATATCGGCGCGGGCACGATCACCTGCAACTATGACGGGGTGATGAAACACCATACCGAGATCGGGCGCGGTGCCTTCATCGGGTCGAACACGATGCTGGTGGCCCCGGTGCGCGTGGGTCACGCGGCGATGACGGGCAGCGGATCGGTGATCACGGCGGATGTGCCCGATGGCGCGCTGGCGCTGGGGCGCGCGCGGCAAGAGGTGAAACCGGGCATGGCGCTGAAGCTGATGGATCTGCTGCGCGCCAGAAAAGCCAAACAAAACAAGGACAAGAACTGATGTGCGGCATTGTCGGCGTTCTGGGCAACCACGAGGCGGCCCCCCTTCTGGTCGAGGCGCTGAAGCGTCTGGAGTATCGCGGCAATGACAGCGCGGGCATCGCGACGGTCAACAACGGCAAGTTGGACCGCCGCCGCGCGGTGGGCAAACTGGTGAACCTGTCGGACCTGCTGGTGCATGAGCCGCTGGCGGGCAAGGCCGGGATCGGACACACCCGCTGGGCCACCCATGGCGCGCCTTCGGTTCTCAACGCGCATCCGCATCAGGCGGGTCCGGTCTCGGTCGTGCATAACGGCATCATCGAGAATTTCCGCGAACTGCGCGCCGAATTGGCGGGGCATGGTCTGAATTTCGTCACGCAAACCGATACGGAAACCGTGGCCCTGCTGACGCAGCATTACATGGCGCAGGGCGATGATCCCGTCACCGCCGCGCGCAAGACCGTGGCGCGCCTGCACGGCGCTTTCGCGCTGGTCTTCCTGTTCGAGGGGCAGGAGGATCTGCTGATCGCCGCCCGCAAAGGCAGCCCGCTGGCCGTGGGCCATGGCGATGGCGAGATGTTCGTGGGCTCGGACGCGATCGCTTTGGCCCCCATGACCGACCGCATCACCTATCTTGAGGAAGGCGACATCGCCGTTCTGACCCGCACCAGCCTTGAAATCCGCGATGCGCGCGGCGAATTGGCGAACCGCGCCATCAAGACGATCCAGATCGAAGCCGCGCAGGTGGACAAGGCCGGGCACAAGCATTTCATGGCCAAGGAAATCGCCGAGCAGCCCCGCGTGATCGGCGAGGCGCTGCGGTTCTATCTGTCGGGCGAAGGCGACACGATCCGCCTGCCCGGTGACGGCATCGACTTCACCAAGCTGGACCGGCTGTCGCTGGTCGCCTGCGGCACCGCCTTTTATGCCTGCATGACGGCGAAATACTGGTTCGAGCAACTGGCAGGCCTGCCGGTGGATGTCGATATTGCCTCGGAATTCCGCTACCGCGAGCCGCCCATTCCCGCGCGCACGGCGGCGCTGTTCGTCAGCCAGTCGGGCGAGACGGCGGATACGCTGGCGGCCCTGCGCTATTGTCAGGGCAAGGCGGCCAGCATCCTGTCGGTGGTGAACGTGGCCGAAAGCTCGATCGCGCGCGAAAGCGATCTGGCGCTGCCGATCCTGGCCGGGGCGGAAATCGGCGTCGCCTCGACCAAGGCCTTCACCTGTCAGTTGACGGTGCTGCTGCTGCTGGCGCTGGAGGCCGGCCATCAGCGCGGGCATATCACGACCGAGGCGCTGTCCGATCACCTGAGCGCGTTGCGCGCGCTGCCTGTGGCGCTGAACGCGGTGCTGGATATGAGCGGGTCGATCAAAGGGGCCGCGCGCAAACTCTCCGAGGCGACGGATGTGCTGTTCCTGGGGCGCGGCCTGATGTATCCGCTGGCGCTGGAGGCGGCGCTGAAACTCAAGGAAATCAGCTACATACATGCCGAGGCTTATGCATCCGGCGAATTGAAGCACGGCCCCATCGCGCTGATCGACAAGACCATGCCCGTGGTCGTCATGGCCCCGCGCGACGGGCTCTTCGACAAGACCGTGTCCAATATGCAGGAGGTGATGGCCCGTGGCGGCAAGGTGATGCTGATCACCGATGCCGAAGGGGCCGAGGAAGCCTCGGACCAGACATGGCAGGTGATCGTCATGCCGCGCGTCGATCCGGTGCTGACGCCCATCCTCTATGCCCTGCCCGCGCAATTGCTGGCCTATCACACGGCGGTGGCCAAGGGCACCGATGTGGACCAGCCCCGCAACCTGGCCAAATCGGTGACAGTGGAATGACCTTTGATGATGCCATGGCGCAGCTTGTCGCCCTGTCCGATGCCGAACGCGCCAAGGGGCTGGCCGAATACCACAAGGCGCCGCGCGTCTACCTTGGCCTGACCACGCCGCAGATCACCGATCTGACAACAAGCTGGCGCGAGGGAATGGATGTGCCCGCCCGCGTGGCGCTGGCCGATGCGCTGTGGCAATCGGATGTGTTCGAAGGAAAGATCGCCGCCGCCAAGCTGCTGACACAGGCGCGGATCAAGGATGATGCCGCCGTCTGGGCGCTGATCGCATCATGGGTGCCCACGTTTGACAGCTGGGCGATTGCGGATGCCGCCGCCATCGCGGGGCAGAAACGCCTGCTGGCCGATCCGTCGCGCGTGGACGCGCTGGAGGCCTGGACCAAATCGCCCCATCACTGGACGCGCCGCGCGGCCATGGTCTTCACCCTGCCCTGGACCAAGCAGAACCACCCCAAGCCCGCCGATCTGGCGATCCGCCAGCGGGTGCTGGAATGGGCGGCGGGATATGTGCATGATCCGGAATGGTTCATCCAGAAATCCGTGGCATGGTGGCTGCGCGAATTGTCCAAGCATGATCCCGAGCGGGTCAGCTATTTCCTGCGCAACCACGCGCGCCACATGAAGCCTTTCGCGCGGCGCGAGGCATCGAAGCTGCTGCCGCCCGAACCACCGGCGCAACCTGAGGAACCGGCGGCAAAGACCTGATATACCTTAGTTTTTGAAGACATCCACCTGCGGAAGCCCGGTCAGCGGTGCATCCAGCATCCGCATGGCCGAGAGCGACAGACGGCTGCCGCCCGAGGCGGGGCCGGCAATCGGGATCAGATCGACATTGAGCCGCCGCCCGCTGGGGCGATAGAGGACACTGCCGCGCCCCGGTTCACTGACCAGCGGCGTCTCGATCCAGAAACCGGGCCGCGCAGGATCGCCCAGCGACGCGACCGTGGTGCCGATCGCACCCGAGGCGGCAGGGGGTGGAGCCACGGCGGCCTGCCGCTCCTCCTCGGTTGCGCGGTCGAAATCCTCGGCCGTGCGCGGCGCGCCGGACAGCGGCGGGCGCGTGCTGGTCTGGGGCGCGGCCGCAGGGGCGGCGGTGGGCCGCTGCGCGAAGGGATCGAAATCGGCGCAACCGGACAGGAATGCAGCCCCAAGGGTCAGTGAGATGGCGATATGTTTCATGCCATGCAGCTTATGTCCCCTGTGACGGGCGCGCAATCGCAACAATCCCCCTTGCTCAGACTTCCGCCGATCCTTAGGTTTCAGCCATGGACAAGACCCTTACCCCTTCTGGCGCGGCACCGCTGATCGACCCGTTTCAGCGCGCGATCAATTACCTGCGCGTCTCGGTCACGGATCGCTGCGATTTCCGCTGTGTCTATTGCATGTCGGAAAACATGACCTTCCTGCCCAAGGCCCAGCTTCTGACGCTGGAGGAGTTGGATACCATGTGTTCGACCTTCATAGGTCTGGGGGTGCAGAAGCTGCGCATCACCGGGGGCGAGCCTTTGGTGCGCAAGGGGATCATGACCTTTTTCGACGCCATGACCCGCCATCTGGACAGCGGCGCGCTGCGCGAGTTGACGCTGACCACCAATGGCAGCCAGTTGGAGAAGTTTGCGCCCGATCTGGCGGCGGCGGGGGTGCGGCGGATCAATGTCTCGCTCGATACGCTGGATGATGCGAAATTCGCGCAAATCACCCGCTGGGGCCGCCTGCCTCAGGTCATGCGCGGGATTGATGCGGCGCAGAAGGCGGGGCTGCGGGTCAAGATCAACGCGGTCGCGCTGAAAGGCTTCAACGAGGATGAGCTGTTCACCCTGACCGACTGGTGTGCCAGCCGCGACATGGACCTGACCTTCATCGAGGTCATGCCGATGGGCGATATCGGCAACGAGGACCGGCTGGATCAATACTGGCCCCTGCGCGATCTGCGCGCGCGTCTGGCGGAACGTTTCACCCTGACCGATCTGGCGGAACGCACGGGCGGCCCTGCCCGCTATGTGCGGCTGGAGGAGACGGGCCAGAAGATCGGCTTCATCACGCCGCTCACGCATAATTTCTGCGAAAGCTGCAACCGCGTGCGCCTGACCTGCACGGGCGAGCTGTATATGTGTCTGGGGCAGGAAGACATGGCCGACCTGCGCGCGCCGCTGCGCGCCCATCCCGGCGATACGGCCGCACTGGAACAGGCGATCCGCGCCGCGATCCGGCTGAAGCCCAAGGGGCATGACTTTGATTATTCGCGGCAAGTGGTGGACGGGAAAATGTCCCGCCACATGAGCCACACCGGCGGATGAGGCGCCGATGCCGGGCGGAGAATCCGTAGCCCCTCGGCCGGGGCTGACTGCTTTCCTGAACCTCTACCTGGCCGCGACGGGCCTTGCGCCATCGCTGCTGACCCGGTTGGCGCGCAAGGGGCATCTGGCGCAGGGGGCCGCCCCCGACCGGCTGCGCGAAAGGTTCGGGCAGCCCTCGGCGGTGCGGCCTGCGGGTGCGCTGATCTGGATCAACGCCGCCTCGGTCGGCGAGGTGGCCTCGAGCCTTGATCTGGCCCGCGACATCGAGGCGGCGACGGGCGCGCGGCTGCTGTTCACGACCACCACCACGACCGGGGCGGAAACGCTGGCGCGCCGCCTGCCGCAGGCGATCCATCAATTCCAGCCCGTCGATACGCCCGCGGCGGTGCAGGCCTTTCTGGATCACTGGCACCCCGATCTGGCCTGTTTCATGGAAAACGACCTCTGGCCGCGGCTGATGATCGAGACGGACCGGCGCGGCATCCCCATCGCGGTGATCAATGCGCGCGCGTCAAAGACGCGGACCCGCGCGCCGCGTGCGATGACCTGCCTTCTGTCGCGTGCGGCCCTCATCAGCACGCAGGATGCGACAACGGCACGGCAGATGCGCGGGCTTGGGCTTGATCCGGCGCGGATCATCGACACGGGCGACCTCAAGGCGGCGGCCAGCCCCCTGCCCGCCGATCCCGCCCTGAGCGAGGCCTTGCAGGCGGCCATTGGCGCGCGCCCCGTCTGGGTCGCCGCCTCGACCCATCCGGGGGACGAGGAGATGGTGATCGCCGCGCATCAGATGGCGCTGGCGGATCATCCCGATCTGCTGCTGATCCTGATCCCGCGCCATCCCGCGCGCGGGGCCGAGGTGGCCGCACTTGTGGCCGAGGCCGGTCTGCGCGTCGCGCAGCGCAGCGCAGGCGCCCTGCCCGAGGCGGGCACGCAGGTCTATCTGGCCGACACGCTGGGCGAAACGGGGATGTTCTATCGTGCCGCCCCGCTGGTCTTTCTGGGCGGGTCATTCAACGGCGAAGGCGGGCACAACCCCTATGAGCCGGCAATGCTGGGCGCGGGGCTGCTGCACGGGCCGAAAGTGGCCAATTTCAAGCTGGCCTATGCGGGGCTGACGCAGGCCGGGGCCGCGCGGCTTGTCACCGATGCCGAGGATCTGGGCGCGGATGTCAGCCGCCTGACGGGCAGTATCCTGCTGGAGGAGATGCGCGAGGCCGCCCGCAGCGCCTCGCGCAGTTTCGAGGATGCGCGCGCGCAACTGCTGGCGCGGTTGTTGCCCTTGCTGGACCCCGCAGCGGATGGAAACACGGCGCGCTGAGGGCGCGCCGTGCTGTCGATCCGTCACCTCTGGCTCAGGCGGCGGGCATCCGCCGCTCGACAATCTCGGCCCACCAGCTACAGCCGACCGGGATCGCCTCGTCGTTGAAATTGTATTCCGGGTGATGCACCTGCGCGCTGGGACCGTTTCCGACAAGGATATAGGCGCCGGGGCGTTCCTCCAGCATGAAGGCGAAATCCTCGCCCCCCATGACCAGCGGTGCCTCGATCACATTGCCGCCCACGTTGCGGGCCACGTCGCGGGCGAATTCCGTCTGTTCCTCGGAATTGACCATGACCGGATAGCCCCGGTGATAATCCACCTCGGCTGTGCCGCCGAACATCGCGGCAGTGGCGGCGGCGATGTCCTTGATCCGCCGTTCGGCCAGATCGCGGTTGTCATTGCTCTGGGTGCGGACGGTGCCCTTGATATGCACCTTCTGCGGGATCACGTTGAAGGCGGTCGAGGATGTCTCGAAGGACGTGACCGAGACGACGATCTGGCTGACCGGATCGGCATTGCGGCTGACGATGGTTTGCAAGGACAGCACCAGTTGCGCGGCCATCACCGTGGTATCCACGGTTTCCTGCGGCCGCGCGGCATGGCCGCCCTTGCCTTCCAGATGGATGTCGAACTGATCGGTCGCGGCAAAGAACGGGCCCGACCGGATGGCGAAATGGCCGATGGGCAGGTTCGGCATGTTGTGCATCCCGTAAACCTCCTGGATGTTCCAGCGGTCCATCATGCCATCCTCGCACATCTCGCGCCCGCCGCCGCCGCCCTCCTCGGCGGGCTGGAAGATCACCACCACGGAGCCATCGAAATTCCGCGTCTCGGCCAGATACTTGGCCGCCCCCAACAGCATGGCGGTATGGCCGTCATGGCCGCAGGCATGCATCGCGCCGGGGGTCTTCGAGGCATAGGGCAGACCCGTCGCCTCGAGGATGGGCAGCGCATCCATGTCGGCGCGCAGGCCGATGACCTTGCCCGATGTATCCGTCTTGCCCTTGATCACCGCGACCACCCCGGTGCGCCCGATGCCGGTCACGACCTCGTCACAGCCGAATTCCCGCAGCTTGTCGGCCACCATGGCGCTGGTGCGATGGGTGTCGAACAGGATCTCGGGGTTTTCGTGCAAATCACGACGCCAGGCGGTGACTTCATCCTGCATTTCTGCAAAGCGGTTCTTGATGGGCATGGTCTATCCTTCTGTTCTGATCCGGCGCGGGTTCAGGCGTCACTCCAGAGGCATTCTCTGTTCCGCCAGAGTGGCAAAGAAACTGCTGCCCGCCGGAATGGCAGCATCGTTGAAATCATAGGCCGGGTGATGGCAGGCCGCGCTGTCGCCATTGCCCAGAAAGATATAGGCGCCGGGACGTTCCTGAAGCATGAAGGCGAAATCCTCGGCCGCCATCAGGGGGGCGGTGTCGCGCTCCACCTGCCCGGCCACGGCCTCGGCGGCCTTGGCGGCATGGTCGGTCTGCGCGGGATGGTTCACGGTGGCGGGATAGCCGGGATCGAACACGACCTCGGCCTGTGCGCCATAGGCGGCGGCGGTATGGGTCGCAATCTCGCGCACCCGGTCATGGGCAAGCTGGCGCATGGCGGGCGAGAGGGCGCGGACGGTGCCGCTCATCCTGACCTCATGGGCGATGACATTGGGCGCATTGCTGTCGGTGTTGAACATGCTGACGGTGACGACCATGCTGCTGACCGGATCGGCATTGCGCGCCACGATGCTTTGCAGCGAGACGACGATCTGCGCCGCGACCAGCGTGGTATCCAGCGACAGATGCGGCATGGCGGCGTGACCGCCCTTGCCCGTGACCGTGATGTGGAAAATGTCGCCCGAGGCCAGCAACCCACCGGGGCGGATGGCGAACTGGCCGACCGGAATGCCCGGCATGTTGTGAAGGCCGTAAACTTCCTGGATGTGCCAGCGGTCCATCAGCCCGTCCTCGCACATGGCGCGCGCCCCGGCCCCGCCCTCCTCGGCCGGCTGGAAGATCACGACGACGGTGCCGTCAAAGGCGCGGGTTTCGGCCAGATACCGGGCCGCCCCTAGCAGGATGGCCGTGTGCCCGTCATGGCCGCAGGCGTGCATCGCCCCCGGAATGGCCGAGGCATAGTCAAGCCCCGTCGCCTCCTGGATCGGAAGCGCATCCATATCGGCGCGCAGGCCGATGACCCGGCCCCGGCTGTCCGCCCGGCCACGGATGACGCCGACAACCCCGGTGCGACCGATGCCCGTCACCACCTCATCGCAGCCGAATTCCCGCAGCTTTTCAGCCACGAAGGCACTGGTGCGATGCGTCTCGTAAAGGATCTCGGGATGCGCATGAAGATCGCGCCGCCACGCCGTGACCTCGTCCTGCATCCCTGCAATACGGTTCTTGATCGGCACGGTCTTTCCTTTGTCCTGTGTCTGTCCCCGAAACCTGTCCGGGGGTCAGAGCCGTTCCAGCAGACGCTGCATGAAATCATGCCCGGCCTGAAACTGCGCCTTGGTGATATATTCGTCGGGCTGATGCGCCTGCGCGATGTCGCCGGGGCCGCAGATCACGGCGGAATAGCCGCGTTCCTGAAACTGCCCCGCCTCGGTGCCATAGCTGACGACATGGCCGCCATTGTCACCCGTGATGGCGCGCACCAGCATCTCGGCCTCGCCCTCGGTTTCGGGCTTCAGACCCGGCACCTCGAACTTCTCCGAGATGTCGATCCGCGCATCGGGGTGGATCGCCTGCATCTCGGCCTCGACCTCGCGGACACGCGCCAGATAGCGGTCACGCCAGTCGGTCAGGCTCTCGCCGGGGACGGCGCGGAAATCCATGCCGAAGCGGCAATCCTTGGCCGTGATGTTATGCGCCGTACCGCCCGAGATGACGCCGACATGGGCCGTGGTCCAGGGCGGATCGAACATCGCGGCCAGAGGGGTGGGCGTTTTCGCCATGCTTTCG
This sequence comes from Paracoccaceae bacterium, assembly GCA_024304855.1. GTDB lineage: Bacteria > Pseudomonadota > Alphaproteobacteria > Rhodobacterales > Rhodobacteraceae > Seohaeicola. The sequence continues at coordinate 4,032 of JAMWZG010000033.1, read as the reverse complement.
GCATTCACCTGATTGGCCCAGTCGATCAACTTGGCCCCGAACATGATCGCATTGACGCCCGTGTGCATGATCGAGCTATGCACCTCGAACCCCACCACATGCGTCCAGAACCCCTGCCCGCCCTTGTGGCCGGTCACGGCCTTCATCATCGACGGCTCGCCCACGATCACGGCCGAGGCTTTCGGCACCACCTCCAGCATCCGGTCGATCATCGGGGGGGCGCCTGTGCAGCCCACCTCCTCGTCATAGCTGAGCGCCAGTTGCAGCGGGCGTTTGACGCCGCGGTGATGCGCCTCGACCAGCGCCCAGATGGCCAGCGCGTCAAAGCCCTTCATGTCGCAGGTGCCGCGCCCGAAATACTTGCCGTCGCGTTCCACCACCGTGAAGGCGTCATCCGTCCAGGGCTGACCATCCACGGGCACGACATCGGTATGGCCCGACAGCACAAGACCGCCCGCCACCTCGGGGCCGACATGGGCAAAGATGGCGGCCTTGTCATTCTCCTCGTTGTAGTGGCGATGCGCGGTGATGCCGTGGCTGTTCAGATAGTCCTCGACCCAATCCACCAGCGGCAGGTTGCTGTCGCGGCTGACCGTGGGAAAGCTGACCAGCTTTTCCATCAGCTGGAGGGGCGTCATACGGGCTGTCATTCTATCCTCTTTCCGTCTCAGTAGCCGCTGTCCGTGGTCAGCACGAAATGGCCCTTGGAGACTTCGTTATAATCCGATGGGGCAGGCACATAGCTCGCCTGATGGATGGGCGACGGGATCGGCTTGAAATTCAGATCCCGCTCGCTCTTGCGCTGACGCGGATCGGCGACGGGCACCGCCTTCATCAGTGCGCGCGTATAGGGGTGCTGCGGGTCTTCGAACACGGCCTGACGTGGCCCCATTTCCACGATCCGGCCCAGATACATCACCCCGACATCATGGCTGACCCGCTCGACCACCGCCATGTCGTGACTGATGAACAGGAAGGACAGGCCCAGATCGGCCTGCAATTCCATCATCAGGTTCAACACCTGCGCCTGCACCGAGACATCGAGCGCCGAGACCGCCTCATCCGCGATGATCAGCTTGGGGTTCAGGGCCAGCGCACGGGCGATGGCCACCCGTTGCCGCTGCCCGCCCGACAGCTCATGCGGATAGCGGCGCATGAAATTGCGCGGCAAATGCACCCGGTCGAACAGATCCGCCACCTTGTCGGTCAGGGCGCTGCCCGTATGCGTGCCGAAATTGCGCAGGGGTTCGGCCACCTGATCCGATAGCTGCATCTGCGGGTTCAGGCTGGCGAACGGGTCTTGAAACACCATCTGCATGTCCTGCCGCGCCCGGCGCAGGGCGGATGGGTCCAACGCCATGATGTCGGTCCCGTCCAGAATGATCGACCCCGAGAGCGGCTCCACCAGCCGCAGGATCGACCGCCCGCAGGTGGATTTGCCGCAGCCGCTTTCGCCCACCAGCGACAGGGTGCGCCCCTTGTTCAGGGTAAAGGACACATCCTCGACCGCATGGACATTGGCCACCGTGCGGCGGAACAGCCCGCCGCGCACCGGAAAGCGCGTGACAAGGTTCTTGACCGTCAGAAGCGGCGTATCCGTGCCGGGGATCGGCACGGCGGCGGGGCCGGTCGATCCCAGAAGACGCATCGGTTCAGGCAGCGCCTTGCCCGTCATCTCGCCCAGCTTGGGCACAGCCGACAGCAGCGCCTTGGTATAGTCATGCTGGGGATTCTCGAAAATCTCCTCGACCGTGCCTTCCTCGACCTTGTTGCCGCGGAACATGACCACCACGCGATCGGCCATCTGCGCCACCACGGCCATGTCATGCGTGATGAACATCACCGCCGTGCCCGTCTCGCGCTTGAGCCGGTCGATCAGGGCCAGGATTTCCGCCTGAATGGTCACATCCAGCGCGGTGGTGGGTTCGTCCGCGATGAGCAGGCGCGGCTCGCAGGCCAGCGCCATGGCGATCACGACACGCTGGCGCATCCCGCCGCTGAGTTCATGCGGATATTGCTTGAGCCGCCGCTCCGGTTCGGGGATGCGGACCTGCTTCAACAGATCCAGCGCGCGGGCTTCTGCCTCTTTTTTGGTCATTCCCTTGTGCAGGCGCAGACCTTCCGTCAGCTGCCTCCCCACGGTGAAGACCGGATTGAGCGCGGTCATCGGCTCTTGAAAGATCATCCCGATCTCATTGCCGCGAATCGTGCGCATCAGATCCTGATCGGTCTTGCCAAGGTCCACCTGCCCGCCTGTCTTGCGCTCGAACAGCAGCCTGCCTCCGGCAATCTTGCCGCTGCCAAACTCGACCAGACGCATCAGGGACAGGCTGGATACGGACTTGCCAGAGCCTGATTCCCCAACAACACAGACCGTTTCACCGGGGTTGATCGAAAAGGACACATCCTCGACGCCGACGACGGTGCCATCCTTGGTCTGGAACTCCACCCGCAGCTTTTCGATCTGAGCGATGGGCCGTGTCATCGGCTGGTCCAGCATGGGCGTTATCCTGTGTCAGGGGCTTTGATCCGTGACGCTACAGACAGCGATCCGAGACTGTCAAACCCCTTTCACGCCCCCCATCGGCCCGGCCCGGCCGCGACGGGTGCGAAAACCCGTGCTTGATTTTTCCACAGCAAGTGTTTGTGATGATCCTCACCCGGAGGTTGGTGCGGTAGCGCAAACACCGCCAGCGGCCACCGGGTGCCGATCTGGTCCGGGGACATGGCAACGGCCGTCCCCAGGGTCCGGGAAAAAAAGAGAGACACTGACGTGTCCAACATGGAGTGAGAAATGACCCTGAAATCAACGCTGCTTGGCGCGGCAGCCCTAGTTGCCCTCGCCCCCGCAGCCTTTGCAGAGCGCGGCGCGGACGGCCATGTGAACGTGATCTACTGGCAGGCACCGTCGATCCTGAACCCCTATCTCTCGGGCGGCACCAAGGATCTCGAATCGTCGTCGATGATCATCGAACCGCTGGGCCGCTATGACCCGGAGGGCAAGATGGTGCCCTTCCTGGCCGAAGAAATCCCCACGCTGGAAAACGGCGGCGTGAGCGAAGACCTCAAGTCGATCACATGGAAGCTGAAATCCGGCCTGCTGTGGTCGGACGGCACGCCCGTCACCGCCAATGACGTGAAATTCAGCGCCGAATACTGTATGCACCCCGAAGGCGGCTGCGCGCAGGCGGCCAAGTTCGAAGGCGTCACGGCGGTCGAGGGGATTGACGACCTGACCGTGAAAGTTACCTTCTCGGAACCTAAGCCGAACCCCTACGGCCCCTTCATGGGCGCGCAGGCCCCGATCATTCAGGCCGCGCAATTCGCCGACTGTCTGGGCGCGAAAGCCCCCGAATGCACCGAGGCGAACTTCAACCCCATCGGCACCGGCCCCTTCCGCGTCACCGAATTCCGTCCCAATGACGTGATCTCGCTGGAGGCCAACCCCAACTACCGCGACCCGGCCAAGCCTGCCTTTGCCACCATGACCTTCAAGGGCGGCGGCGATGCCACGGCGGCCGGTCGCGCGGTTCTGGAAACCGGCGAATTCGACTATGCCTGGAACCTGCAACTCGCCCCCGAGGTGATCGAGCAGATGGCAGCCGCCGGCAATGGCAAGACCATCGCGGCCTTCGGCTCGTTGGTGGAACGCATCATGGTCAACATGACCGATCCCTCGGCCTCCCTGCCGGAAGGCGAGCGTGCGACGGCCAAGCATCCGCATCCGTTCCTGTCGGACCCGGCGGTGCGCAAGGCCTTGTCGATCTCGATCGACCGTAACCTGCTGGTGGAAATCGGCTATGGTCAGGCCGGTCGCCCGACCTGCAACCTGGTGCCGGCACCGGCGCTTTACGCGTCCGACAACACCGACTGTCTGACCCATGACATCGCGGGCGCCAACAAGCTGCTGGATGATGCGGGCTGGGTGCGCGGTGCCGACGGTATCCGCGCCAAGGATGGCGTGCGCCTGTCGCTGCTGTTCCAGACCTCGACCAACGCCGTCCGTCAGGATTTCCAGGCGCTGATCAAGCA
>JAMWZG010000329.1 GCA_024304855.1 Paracoccaceae bacterium | reverse complement strand
AAGAGACAGGTCCGACAGGGCCGTGATGAAATCAAGGCTTTGTTCCACCAGAATGATGCTGAGGCCATCGCGGCGGTTCAACTCCTTCAGCAGGTCGATGATCTCGTCGATGATCGAGGGCTGGATGCCCTCGGTCGGCTCGTCCAGAAGGATCAGGTCGGGTTCCGAGATCAGGCAACGGGCCAGCGCCAGCAATTGCTGCTCGCCCCCCGACAGGGCACCGCCATCACGGTCCAGCAGGCGTTCAAGGCGCGGGAAATCGGCCATGACGCGGTCAATCGCCGTCTCTTCGTCGATGTCATGCGCGGCCACACCCATGCGCAGGTTGTCACGCACGCTGAGGTTGGGAAAGATCCCCCGCCCCTGCGGCACATAGCCGATGCCAAGCTGCGCGCGGGCGGATGAGCGCATCCGCCCCATGTCCTGCCCGTCGAACACCATGCTGCCGCCATTGGCCGGGATGATGCCCATCAGCGTTTTCAGAAGCGTAGATTTACCCATGCCGTTATGACCAAGAACACCGAGGATTTCCCCCTCGTTCACGGTCAGGTCGATGCCGTGCAGCACGGGGACGCGGCCATAGCCGGCGCGCAAGCCCGACACTTTCAGAAGCGCGCTCATGCCCGGTGCCCCAGATAGACTTCGCGGGCGCGTTTGTCCGCCGAAATCGCGTCCATCGTATCCTCCATCAGGATGCCGCCTTCATGAAAGAGCGTGACCTGCCGCGAGATCATGCGGATGAACTGCATGTCATGTTCCACCACGATCAGGGCCGAAGTCTTGTTGATCTCTTCGATCAATTCGGCGGTGCGGAAGGTTTCCTCATGCGTCATGCCGGCGGCGGGTTCGTCCAGCAGCACCAGCCAGGGCTCGGCCGCCACCACCATGCCCAGTTCCACCCATTGCCGCTGCCCATGGGCCAGACGCCCCAGCAGCATCTTGCGGATGTCGCCCAGCCGCAGGCGTTCGATCGTCTCGGCCGTCAGGGTGCGGGCGCGGCGGTCATCGTGCCAACGGCGGGCGGAAATCCATATGTTCTCCTCGGCGGTCAGCCCGTCAAAGACATTGGGCACCTGCGTCTTGATGCCCACGCCCAGACTGGCCACCTGAAAAGGCTCGGCCCCGGTCATGTCCTGCCCGCGGATCTTGATCTCGCCGGCGGTGGGGGTCAACTGGCCGGTCAGGCATTTGAAGAAGGTGGATTTGCCCGCCCCGTTCGGCCCGATCAGGCAGCGCAACTCACGGTCGAACAGGGTGAAATCCACCTGATCCACGGCGCGGACGCCACCGAAATGCATACAGAGGCCACGGGTTTCGACCACCACTTCGCCGCGTTGCCGTGTCATTCCGCGCCCTCCGCCTTTGAGCCACGACGGCGGCGTGTGCGCGTCGGGGCCTTTTTGCGGCGTGCGTTCACCCAGTCGATGATCGTGGGGGCGACGCCCTTGGGCACCAGCAGCACGAAGACGATCAGGATCACACCCAGCACCAGATTGTTGTTCAGCAGGCTTTGCCCGCCCAGCGCCGAGGTCAGGTAGAACAGCGCGAAGGTGGCCCCGATGGGGCCGATGAGCGTGCCGCGCCCCCCCACTATCACCCAGATGATCGTCAGCGCCGCGTTATAGAGGCTGAACACATCCGGCGTGATCCGCCCCACACCGTTGCAGAACAGAACCCCGCCGATGGCGGCGATGCCTGCGCCGATGGTAAAGATGCCCAGTTTGTACAGGCGCGTATCATAGCCCAGCAGTTCGGCGCGCAATTCGTTTTCCCGGATCGCCACGCAGACGCGGCCGAATTTGGTATTCACCAGCCAGCCCACGAACAGATAGCACAGGATCAGCGCCGCCATGGCGACATAGAAGACATGTTCCGGGAACAGGAACGCGGTCGGGTTCCATGGCAGGTTGATGGGCGGGGATGACACCCCGTTGAACCCGCCCAGAAGCGCGTTGCCGATCTTGTATTCCGGCCCCGATGTGCGCCGGATCAGCGAGAAGAAGATCAGCGTGACCGTCAGGGTGATCACGCCCAGATAGACATCCGACACCCGGCCATAGAAGATGAAATATCCCAAGGCGGCGGCAAAGGCCGATGTGACCATGACCGCCACCAGGATCGCCCAGGTCGATCCGCCGAAATTGATCGCCGAGATCGTATAGGCATAGGCCCCCAGCCCGAAGAAGGCCACCTGCCCGAAGCATAGAATGCCGCCATAGCCCCAGATCAGCGCCAGGCTCAGCGCCAGCACCGCCAGGGCGATGGCCGTGGTCAGGTTGATGATGGTGAACAGTTGCAGCACCTGCGGCGCGGCGAACATGAACACCAGACCCAGCAGGGCATAGAAGAAGGTCGGGCGCATCTGGCGCATCATGCCGCTGTTCATAGCGATTTCCGGAAGAAGCGGCCGGTGATCCCGCGCGGCATCAGGCGCAAGAGGACGATGGCGGCCAGCAGAAGCGCGATCTCGCCAAAGGTCGATCCCGCGATGAAGGAAAAGATACCGTTCAACCCGCCCAAGAGGACCGATCCTGCGGTGGTGCCCGCAAGGATGGCCGATCCGCCCGAGATGACGGTGATGAAGGCCTTGGCGATATAGGTGGCCCCGATGGTGGGCAGCACGCCGGTCATGGGGGCCAGCAAGCCGCCCGCAAGGCCGGAAACGGCCGCGCCCAGCCCGAAGGTGATCATGTAGATCCGGCTGGTCGAGACACCCAACGCCGCGGCCATATCTGCGTTCTGCATCGTGCCACGCGCCAGAAGGCCCAGTTTGGTAAAGCGCAGCGTCAGCCAGACGGCGATCAGCAGCAGCACGGTGATCAGGATCAGGAACAGCTCATATCCCGAGGCAGAATAGGTGCCGATCTGGATCGCGCCCAAAGGCGGTGCCACAGTGGTCGCGGTCGAGGCCCCGAAGATCGAGGTGACAAGGCCGACCAGCAGCAACGACAGCCCCCATGTGGCCAAGAGCGTGTCCACCATGCGCCCGTAAAGCCAGCGGATCAGCAGGCGTTCCACGATCACCCCGATGATCCCGACCACCAGTGGCGCAAGGATCAGCATCGCCACCCAGATGTTCACCCCCGCATTGGTGGCCACCACGACCGTATAGCCGCCCAGCATCAGGAATTCGCCATGGGCAAGGTTGA
>JAMWZG010000328.1 GCA_024304855.1 Paracoccaceae bacterium | reverse complement strand
AAACATGTGGTGCTGAACTTCTGGGCCACATGGTGCGCCCCCTGCCGCAAGGAAATGCCGCAACTGTCGCAATTGCAGGCCGAACTGGGCGGCGAGGCTTTCGAGGTCGTGACCATCGCCACAGGCCGCAATCCGCCCCAAGCCATGCAGCGGTTTTTCGAGGAAATCGGCGTCGACAACCTGCCCCTGCACATGGACCCCAAGCAGGCGCTGGCGCGCGACATGGCCGTGATGGGCCTGCCGATCACCGTGATCCTGAACCCCGAAGGACAGGAAATCGCCCGGATGCGCGGCGATGCCGACTGGTCATCCGACAGCGCCAAGGCCATCGTCTCGGCCCTGATCGCAGGGATGTAAGCAGGGCCTCGCTCAGCCCCTTCGGGCTTCCTCGGCCATCCGCGCCACCGCGTCATGGCGCGGGCAGCTGGTCATGTGATCATTGACCAGCCCCGCCGCCTGCATGAAGGCATAGGTGATTGTCGGCCCGCAGAACTTGAACCCTTCCTTCTTCAGGTTTTTCGACAATTGCACGGAAATTTCCGTCTGCGCCGGAACCTGCCCCAGATCGCCAAAACGGTTCTGCACCGGCTCCCCGCCGACATGATCCCAGACCCAGGCCGCGAACCCCTCCCGCGCCTCGATCCGCTGGAAGGCCTGCGCGTTCCCGATCATCGCCACCACCTTGCCCCGGTGCCGGATGATGCGCGCATCCTGCATCAGCCGCGCCACCTCATCCTCGCCCCAGCCAGCGATCACATCCGGGCCAAACCCTTGAAACGCCTCACGAAACCCATCGCGCCGCTTGAGGATGGTGATCCAGCTCAGCCCCGCCTGAAACCCCTCCAGACACAGCAGCTCCCACAGTGCGCGCCCGTCACGCTCGGGCACGCCCCATTCCTCATCGTGATAATCCAGATAGATCTGATCTGGCCCGGCCCAGCCGCATCTGCCCTCCATGAGGCTCCCTTTCCTCTCCATCCACCGGAGTTTATGAAAATTAGAACAAAAAGCGAATATTATCTCTTTGGTAACGGATGGGGCAGCAAGATCGCTCTCGGGTCAGGTCAGAGGGCAAGCCATGCGTCACGGCAAAAGGAGAATGGGAACCGTCGCCGCAGAGGAGGCGTCGCCGCTGGATTTCGCGGTCATCACCCGTGACCGCAGCACCGTCGCCATGGTCGCCGCCGCCCTGCGCCACCGTGAGACGATGCTCGCCTTTCAACCCGTGGTGCAGTCGCAACGCCCCGACCGTGTCGCCTTTTACGAGGGGTTGATCCGTGTGCTGGACGACACCGGCCGCATCATCCCCGCGCATGATTTCATCGACGCGGTCGAAGCGACGGAAACCGGGCGCCTGCTGGATTGCGTGGCCCTGGAAACCGGCCTGCGCAGCCTGCAACGCAACCCGCAGATCCGGCTGTCGATCAACATGTCCGCCCGCTCCATCGGCTATCCCCGCTGGATGCGCAGCCTCAGGCAGGGTCTGCAATCCGACCCCACCATCGGAGAACGCCTCATCCTCGAGATTACGGAACGCAGCGCCCTGACCGTGCCCGAACTGGTGGTGCGCTTCATGGCCGATCTGCAAATGCGCGGGATCACCTTCGCGCTGGATGATTTCGGCGCGGGCTATACCTCGCTGCGCTACCTGCGCGATTTCCAGTTCGACGTGATCAAGATCGACGGCGGCTTCGTGCGCGGCGTGCATGACGATCCCGACAATCAGGTTCTGACCCGCGCCATGGTGGACATCGCCCGCCAGCTCGACATGTTCACCGTGGCGGAAAGTGTGGAAAACATGGCCGATTCCCATTGGCTCGCCAGTATCGGGGTCGATTGCCAGCAGGGTTATTTCTTTGGCGCGCCGACCGTCCACCCACCGTGGAACAGCCCCGCCCAGCCGCATCCCCGCCTGCACCGCACAGGCTGAGGGCATCATCCTGTTGCCGCCGGACCCGTCATCCAGTATCACAAGCCCCAAGGCGGGGAGTCCGGCGCCCGCAACCCCGCGCGGCCCCGGATGATCCTCGATCTGCAAATTGGTGGAGGATATACATGACCAATGTCGTAATCGCCTCGGCGGCACGCACCGCTGTCGGCTCTTTCGGGGGCGCATTCGCCAACACGCCCGCTCATGATCTGGGCGCCGCCGTGCTCGAGGCGGTGGTCGCCCGCGCGGGCATCGACAAGTCCGAAGTCTCCGAAACCATCCTCGGTCAGGTGCTGACCGCCGGTCAGGGCCAGAACCCTGCGCGTCAGGCGCATGTGAACGCGGGCCTGCCCGTCGAATCCTCGGCCTGGTCGATCAATCAGGTCTGCGGCTCGGGCCTGCGCGCCGTGGCGCTGGCCGCGCAGCATATCCAGCTGGGTGACGCCGCCATCGTGGCTGCTGGCGGGCAGGAAAACATGACCCTCAGCCCCCATGTCGCGCATCTGCGCGCAGGCGTGAAAATGGGCGATGTCTCCTATATCGATTCGATGATCCGCGACGGTCTCTGGGATGCGTTCAACGGCTATCACATGGGCCAGACCGCCGAAAACGTGGCCGAGAAGTGGCAGATCAGCCGCGATGCGCAGGATGAATTCGCCCTGTCCAGCCAGCACAAGGCCGAAGCCGCGCAGAAGGCCGGGCGCTTTGATGATGAGGTCATTGATTTCATCGTGAAATCGCGCAAAGGCGACATCATCGTCAACAAGGATGAATATATCCGTCACGGCGCCACGATGGACGCGTTGCAAAAGCTGCGCCCCGCCTTCACCCGCGATGGTTCGGTCACAGCGGCCAATGCCTCGGGCTTGAACGACGGCGCGGCCGCCGTCCTGCTGATGACCGCGGACGAGGCCGAGAAGCGCGGCATCACCCCGCTCGCGCGCATCGCCTCCTATGCCACTGCCGGTCTGGACCCGTCGATCATGGGCGTCGGCCCCATCCATGCCAGCCGCAAGGCCCTGGCCAAGGCTGGCTGGTCGGTCGAGGATCTGGATCTGGTCGAGGCGAATGAGGCATTTGCCGCGCAGGCCTGCGCCGTGAACAAGGACATGGGCTGGGATCCGTCCATCGTGAACGTCAACGGCGGCGCCATCGCCATCGGCCACCCCATCGGCGCCTCGGGCTGCCGCATCCTCAACACCCTGCTGTTCGAGATGCAGCGCCGCGACGCCAA
>JAMWZG010000327.1:552-3168 GCA_024304855.1 Paracoccaceae bacterium | reverse complement strand
TCCCCAACCGCCGCTTGACCCCGCTGATTCCCCCGCCCTCCAGCGGCAGTCCCGTCTGTTGCTGCACCCATGTCACAAATCCCGCCGGATCATCCTGCACCGTTTCGGCCCGCACCAGCAGCAGGTTGCACTCGCGGCGCAGAAAGCTCAGCAATCCGGCCAGCTTGGTGCGGCGCAGCGCGAACAGGTTCGGATAGGGCAGGCCGGTGATCGGATGGCGGTCCAGATGCAGCGGCAGACCCTGCACACGGTCCCGGATCTCGGGGTGGATCAGGTCGAAATCCTCGGGCCGGTCCACGATGCCGCGCCATTCGGCCCGCAGAAAGGCGGCAAAGGGCAGGGCCTGCATCGTCGGGTCCGCGTGCCAGGGGCGCTTGTGCATCGACAAGGCCCAGTCACGCGCATCACGCACCACCGCCACCACCAGAAAATCGGGCGGAATGGCCACCATGCCGGGCACCCCATGTTTCCAGCCCAAAGCCTCGGTCCGCATCAAGGGCAGGTTCTTGTCGATCAGCTTGCGCACCAGATTGGTCGCACTCCCGCGCTCGCCCAGAACCTGAAACTGGGTCAGGCCAGTTTCAGTCAGGCCCGTGTCGGTCGGGCGGTGCAGGTAAAGGCCGGTCTGACGGAACACCTCCGGGATGCCATGATCGCTGTCCATCTGTCCCCCTGACCCTTGGGGTCACGCTACCCACAGATATCAGGTTATTTCGATTCTCAGCGCAATTCAAACAGGCTAGACAGGGGCAAGGACAGTGGAGGTGAGGGTCAGTGATGCAGACGGTAGCGGCAGCCGTGACGATGGTGCGGGATGATGCGTTTTTCCTGAACGCCTGGCTGCGCCATTATGGCACCGTCTTGGGCCGCGAGAATTGCTATGTCGTGAACCATGGCCGGGGCGAGGTCGTGAATGATCTGGCAAAGGGCTGCAATATCATTGGGATACCGGGCGATCCTCACAAGAATTTCGACATGAAACGCTGGCGGCTTCTCAACAATCTGGTGGCCGGGCTGAAAAGCTACTACCGCCATGTGATCGTGGGCGATGTGGACGAGCTGGTGGTGGTCGATCCGGCCACGGGGCAAAGCCTTCTCGATTACCTGACGGCGGCGGCGGACAAGCAGGTGATCACGCCCCTGGGGCTGGAGGTGATACACCGCACCGATCTGGAACCCGAGGTGATCACCGACCGCATCATCGGCCCGCGCCGCCATGTGCGCGTGGCGCCGCATTACTCGAAACCCTGCATCGTCTCGACCGGCACCAAGATCGCGCGGGGCGGGCATTTCACTCAATACCCCAAGCTGAACGCGCCCGACGATCTCTATCTGCTGCACCTCAAGTTCTGCGATTTCGCCGCCTATACCGAGGTGATGGACCGTCGCAACGCCACCACCGCCGAGGTGGGCGGCGATGTGAAGGACACCTCCATCGGGCGGCATTGGTTCGCATCGGCAAGGGGCGAGGATCGCGCCGTGTTCGAGGCCTTTGCCGATCTCGAGATGGTCGAGGGATTCGATATGTCCCCCTTCCGCCGCAAGATGCGCCGCAGCTTCCGCGCGCGGGGCGATACGGGGTTTTATTGTTTCGACAGGCCCGATTACACGCAGCAGTTCATCTTGCCGGAACGGTTCGTCGGCGTGGTCTGAGCCTATCCGCGTTCCAGAAAACCGCGGATGGCGGCCAGCGTCTCCTGCGGGGCCGTGTCGGGAAAGAAATGCCCGCCCGGCACGGTGGCGGCGCGCAGGTCGGTGCAGCGGTCGGCCCAGGTGCCCGGCACGTCATAGGCCCGCGCCATGGCCCCGTCTGCCCCATATAGCACCAAGGTCGGGCAGGTGACGCGGCGGTGCAGATCGGCCTCGTCCAGCGCCAGATCGACGGCAATCGCCGCGCGGTAATCGTTGCACATGCCCCGGATCGTATCAGGATCACGCCAGGCCGCGCGATAGGCGGCCAATTGATCGGGATGGAAATCATCCAGCGTGGCCCCACCCCAACCCAGCAGGCAGGAATGGTAATAGAAATCCGCATCCGCCGCGATCAGCGTCTCGGGGAAGGGTTCGGGCTGCGCCAGGAAAAACCAGTGGTAATAGGCCTTTGCCACCTGATGTGAAAGTTGCGTCAGCAGCAGATGGGTGGGGATGATGTCCATCATCGTCAGCGATGCCACCCGGTCGGGCGCATCCAGCGCGATGCGATGCGCGGTGCGCGCGCCCCGGTCATGGCCCACCAGATCGAAGCGGTCGTGCCCCAGATGATCCATCAGCGCCAGAATGTCACCACCCATGGCGCGGAAGCTGTAATCTTCCATCCGCGCGGGCTTGCTTGATGCGCCATAGCCGCGCAGATCGGGGCAGATCACACGCCGCCCCTGCGTCAGTGCGGGCGCGATCCGCGCCCACATCATCCGCGTCTGCGGAAAGCCGTGCAGCAGCACAAGCGGCGCACCCTCGCCGCCGGCGCTATAGGCGACATCCACGCCGTCATGGGTAAAGACCGCCTCGGAAAGACCTGAAATCATGCGATTTTATCCAGAACGCGCGCCCAGCTGCGGATGCCCTTGTGGAAACATTCCATGTCGTATTTCTCGTTCGGGGAATGGATCTGGTCAT
>JAMWZG010000327.1:0-542 GCA_024304855.1 Paracoccaceae bacterium | reverse complement strand
GGGGATCGGGCCGCCGCAACCGACGTAAGAGGCGGGGGTGCCCCATTCCTCGGTCAGGGCGTGGCGGGTCTTCTCGAACAGCGGATGGTCGATCTGCATCTGGCTGGCCGCCGCCCCGCCCAGTTCCTGCCATTCCACGCGGCAATCGGCGGGCAGTTGCGCGGCCAGCCAGTCGCGGAAATTGCGACTGATGGCAGCGGGGTCTTGTTGGCCCACAAGGCGGAAACTGATCTTGGCATGGGCCTCGGCGGGCAGGACGGTCTTGAACCCGTCGCCGGTATATCCGCCCCAGATTCCGTTGATTTCCGCCGTGGGGCGCGACCAGATCATCTCGAGCGGTGTGCGCTCCGCCTCGCCTGCGGGATGCGACAGGCCGACATCGCCCAGGAATGTGCCATGGTCAAAGGCCAAGTTCTGCCATTGCGCGCGGATCGCATCGGGCAGTTCCGGCACGCCGTCATAGAAACCGGGCACCACCACGCGGCCCTGATCGTCATGCAGGCCGCCCAGAATCCGCGTCAGCACGCGAATGGGGTTGATCG
>JAMWZG010000326.1 GCA_024304855.1 Paracoccaceae bacterium | reverse complement strand
CCCGATGACGCCACCATCAAGGAGGCGCTGCACGGTTTCGTGGGCGACGTGATGCAGGTGCCGCCGCGCTTTTCCGCCGTCAAGATCGACGGGGAACGCGCCTATAAACTGGCGCGCGACGATGCGGAATTCGAGATTGCGGCCCGCCCCCTCTGGGTCGAGGAATTGGTGATGACCGACCGCCCCGATGCGGATCATGTCGTGCTGGAAATGACCTGCGGCAAGGGCGGCTATGTCCGTTCCATCGCGCGCGATCTGGGCGAGAAACTGGGCTGTCACGCCCATGTCGTGACGCTGCGCCGTCTGTGGTCCGGCCCGTTCGAGGCCAGTGACGGCCTGACGCTGGAGCAGATCGACGCGCTGGCCCGCACGCCGGAGCTGGACGGGCATGTTCTGCCGCTGGAGACGGGTCTGGCCGATCTGCCCGAACTGCGCTGCACGGCTGAGGGGGCCGCGCGGCTGCGCAATGGCAATCCCGGCATGGTTATGACCTCGGACGTGGAATATGGCGACGAGGCCTGGGCCAGCCTTGATGGCCGCGCCATTGCCGTCGGCATCTACAAGGCGGGCGAGTTGCACCCGTCCCGCGTGTTCAACCGCGACTGAAAGCTCTGCCCCGCGCAACGCCCTGCATCGCCTTGCAAATCCGGGGCGTGAAAGGCACGATCCCCCGATGATCACACGCGATTTCCTCAAGGGCGATGCCCGCTCGACCGCTGTATATTCGGATTGCGAACGCTATCGCTATCTGTTGACGCGGATATGGGACGCGGACGCGCCGCGCGCCCTGTTCGTGATGCTCAACCCCTCAACCGCGACCGAGGTGCAGAACGACCCCACTGTGGAACGCTGCGAACGGCGTGCGCGGGCCTTGGGCTTTGGCGGCTTTCGCGTGACCAATATCTTTGCCTGGCGTGACACCGATCCGCGGGCCATGCGCGCCGCCGCCGATCCGGTCGGCCCGGCCAATGACGCGGCCATCGCGGAAAGCTGCGACTGGGCCGGGGGCGACGGCGACCGCATCATCGCCGCCTGGGGCACCCATGGCGCGCATCTGGCGCGTGGCCCTGCTGTCGAACGCCTGCTGCGGGCGCAGAACCGGCCGCTGCACCATCTGGGGCTGACCAAGGACGGGCATCCCAAACATCCGCTCTATATTTCCTATGGCCAGTCGCCGATCCTCTGGCTTGCCACCGCCTGACCGCAGGCCAAGTGCCCGAAAGGACCACCCATGCCGGACAATGCCCCCAACCGGACCGACCCTGTTCTGACCAGCGACCAGATCGAGGCGATCCGCTCCCTTGCCCGCGAGGTGGAGCGCCTGAACTCGCATCGCTTCGTCAAGGTGCACAACTCGATCTTCCGCCTTGTCGGCTTTCAGTTTGCCCGTGGCCTGGCCTTCGGGCTTGGCTCTGTTCTGGGCGCGTCGCTTCTGGTTTCCGTTCTGGCATGGTGGCTCTCGCAGTTTGAATTCCTGCCGATCATCGGGGACTGGGCCTCGCAACTGGCGCAGGAGATCGACCTGCCCCGCGATGTCGGCAGGCCGGAGCAGGATTAACCATT
This sequence comes from Paracoccaceae bacterium, assembly GCA_024304855.1. Taxonomy (GTDB): domain Bacteria; phylum Pseudomonadota; class Alphaproteobacteria; order Rhodobacterales; family Rhodobacteraceae; genus Seohaeicola. Next base: position 1,613 of record JAMWZG010000326.1, on the reverse strand, counting down.
CCGACCAAATCAAATTGACGCAACGCGCCGGCCTGTGTTGTTCTGGGCACGGTTTATGCTGTGCATTCGTGCGGTAAGGGGTTGGCATATGTTGGTTCTGACGGGGATCATCGGCCTGATGGTCGCAGGCGCGGCCTTTGTCGGCATGGGCGGCCTGTCGGACAGCCCTGATCCGGATGACACCAGCGGCCGCGAACCCCCGCTGCCCGAAAACCGCACGGCAGAGGGTGGTTCCAGCCAATCCGATCCGATGTCCGATCCGCTGTCCGAGGCCTTCCCGACACCGGACGACCCGGCGGACAACTCGCCCGGGGCGACGACAGATGATCTGACCCTGACGGGGCAGGATGGCGATGACACCCTTGCCGGGCAGGGCGGCGATGATCTGCTGGATGGTCTGTCCGGCGACGATCAGATCGGCGGGCGCGAGGGGGATGACACGCTGAACGGTGGCGCGGGCCGCGATGACCTGCACGGGGCCGAAGGGGACGACAGCCTGACCGGCGGCGACGGGCCCGACGCCCTTTTTGGCGGAACCGGCGATGACACCATGCAGGGCGATGCCGGCAATGACCTGCTTTACGGGCAAAACGGCAATGACAGCCTGCTTGGCGGTGATGGCAATGACAGCCTGCACGGCGGCCCCGGTCAGGACAGCCTGACCGGCGGTGAAGGCGATGATGCCCTGCATGGCGGTCTGGAGAATGACACGCTGACTGGCGGCGGCGGTGCGGATACATTGTTCGGCGGCGCGGGCGATGACCTGCTGAACGGGACGACCGAGGCGGATCGGACAACTGCCGACGCGGATTACCTGAATGGCGGCGATGGTGCTGATACGATCGTCGCGGGCAGCGGCGACATCGTGACAGCGGGGCGCGGACCCGACCTGCTGACCCTTGGCCAGTGGATCACCGACCCTGTGCAACTGGTCGATTACGATCAGGCAGAGGACAGGCTTCTGGTCATCTATGACGACAGCACCGGGCTTGATCCGCTGCTGGAACTGCGCCCCGATGGCGACCGCGCCGATCAGTTGGCCCTGCTTCTGGACGGGGTGCAGATCGCGACGCTGGCCGCCTCTGGAGGATTGACCCTGTCGGACATCGCGGTTCTGGGACAGTCGCAGATCAACACAGCGCCCGCCTGACCCCGCCATCGCCGGCAGGAGCGCGGCGCTTTTTCCTTTCCAATTCCGGCGTTTTCCCCTATACGCGCGCAATCTTTCGCGGATTCTCCGCAAGGATTTCGTTACGGACCCTGCTGGACGACATCCCGGCTTGCGCCCTTCACTCTCATCAAAAGGAGAACCCGATGTCGATTACTGTCGAAGAAAAAGCACGCGTCATCAAGGAATTCGCCACCAAAGAAGGCGATACCGGCTCGCCCGAAGTTCAGGTCGCAATCCTGACCTCGCGCATCACCACCCTGACCGAGCATTTCAAGACCCACAAGAAGGACAACCACGGTCGCCGTGGCCTTCTGATGATGGTCGCACAGCGCCGCAAGCTGCTGGATTACCTCAAGGCCAAGGATGAGGCCCGTTACGCGGACCTGATCAAGCGCCTGGGCATCCGCCGCTAAGTGACGACAAAGAACCGCGCCCCCCAAAA
>JAMWZG010000325.1 GCA_024304855.1 Paracoccaceae bacterium | reverse complement strand
GGTCGGGCAGGAGCCGACGCGGCATCAGGTCAAGCGCGGCGAGACGGCCTTTACCATCGCGCGGCTTTACAATGTCTCGGTCCGGTCGCTGGCCGAGTGGAACGGGCTTGGCACCGATTACACGATCCGCGAGGGGCAGTTCCTGCTGATCCCGGTGCCTGATGCGCAGGCGCCTGCCCGCCCGGTGGCGGCTGCGGCGGCTGTCACGCCACCGGGGGCCGGATCACCGACGCCGGTGCCGCCCTCGGCCGCGACTCCGCTGCCGACCGAGCGCACGCAGCCCGCTGCCGCCCCGGCCCCGGCGACCACCGCCCCGAATCTGGGTGCGGCGCAGAGCGCACCTGCGCGCAATGCGCAGCTGGCCACACCCGTGCAGGGGTCGATCATCCGCGACTATCAGAAGGGCAAGAATGACGGTCTGGACATTCAGGCCCCCGCAGGCACGGCGATTGTCGCCGCCGAGGCGGGCACCGTGGCCGCCATCACCGCCAGTGCGGACCAGATCCCGATCATCGTGATCCGTCACCCGGACAATCTGCTGACCGTCTATGCCAATGTCGAAGGCGCCGTGGTCAAGAAGGATGACAAGGTCACGCGCGGCCAGAAGATCGCGCAGATCCGGTCAGGATCGTCGAACTACCTGCATTTCGAAGTGCGCAAGGGCTTCGACAGCGTGGACCCGACCCCCTATCTGGCGCCGCGCTGAGCGGGTTTGAGCGGGAACACAGGCAGGCGGCCCGATGGAATGCGGGCCGCTGATCCGCGTATTGTCAGAACGATGAAAGGCGCGAGGCAGACCTTGTGCTGATCTGGTGCTGATCTGGTGCTGATCTAGCCCTGCGCGATCTTCACGCCTTCGCGCCCGGCCAGATCGGTGACGAATTGCCAGGCAACCCGGCCCGAGCGCGCGCCGCGCGTGGCCTGCCATTCGATCGCCTCGGCGCGCAGGCGATCCTCGGGGATGTCGATCCCGAAGGCGGTGCAATAGCCGTGGATCATGGCCAGGAACTGATCCTGATCGCAGGCATGGAACCCCAGCCAGAGACCGAAACGATCCGAGAGCGAGACCTTCTCCTCGACCGCCTCGGAGGGGTTGATGGCGCTGGAGCGTTCATTCTCGATCATGTCGCGAGGCATCAGGTGGCGGCGGTTCGAGGTGGCGTAGAAGATCACATTCTCGGGCCGGCCTTCGATACCGCCATCCAGCACCGCTTTCAGCGATTTGTAATGCTGGTCGTCATGGCTGAAGGACAGGTCATCGCAGAAGAGCACGAAGCGTTCCGGGCGCGCGCGCAGCAGGTTCAGCAGGCGCGCGACGGAAGGCAGATCCTCGCGCTGAAGCTCGACCAGTGTGAGGGGCAGACCCTTGGCGCGCACCTCGGCGTGGACGGCCTTGACCAAGCTGGATTTGCCCATGCCGCGCGCGCCCCAGAGCAGGGCATTGTTGGCAGGCAGGCCGCGCGCGAATTGCAGCGTATTCTCAAGCAGCGTATCGCGCGAGCGGTCCACCCCCACCAGCAGGCGCAAGGCCACGCCCGCCACCTGCGGCACGGGTTCCAGACGGTCCGGCTCCACATGCCAGACGAAGGCCTGCGCCGCGTCGAAATCGGGGGCCTGCGGCGGCGGCGGCGCCAGGCGCTCCAGCGCCTCGGCGATGCGTTTCAGGGTCTTGGCGCTCACTTCGGTTTGTCTCCGCCATCGGCGTCACGGGCCAGATCCTCGTCGAACTCCTTGATCAGGGGATCGTCGAACTCCTCCTCATCGTCGTAATAGCCTTCGGCGCGCAGCGCCTCCTCGCGCTTGGTTTCGACGCGGCGGACAAGGAAGATCGAAATCTCGTAAAGCCCGTAGACCACGACAAAGAGGATGACCTGGCTGATGACATCGGGCGGGGTGACAAGGGCCGAGACGATGAGGATGCCGACCACGGCATATTTGCGCACATTGCCCAGACCTTCGGAACTGACCAGACCGGCCTTGCCCATCAGGGTCAACAGCACCGGCAACTGGAAGCAGAGGCCGAAGGCCACGATGAATTTGATCGTGAGGCTGAGATATTCCTGCGCCGAGCCCTGGAAGGCGATGCCGGCCACGGCTGTCTCCTCGGTCGCGCCCTCGCCCAGAAGGCTGCCGGGTTGCTGGAAGCCCAGAAAGAAGTCGAAGGCCAGCGGCGTGATCGCGTAATAGGCGAAGGCCGCGCCCAGAAAGAACATGAAGGGCGAGGCGACGAGGAAGGGCAGGAAGGCGCCCTTTTCGGATTTGTAGAGACCGGGCGCGACAAAGCGCCAGAGCTGATAGCTGATATAGGGGAAGGAGAGCATCAGCCCCCCCATCAGCGAGATCGACACCGCGACGAAGAAACCTTCTTGCAGACGGATCAGGATGAGGCCGCAATCCTCGTGCCCGCGCTGTTCCATCGCAGAGCAGAGCGGTTCGGTGAGGAAGTTGAAGATCGGGTTCCAGACGGTGAAGCAGATCACCATCCCGATGATGAAGGCCACGACCGAATGGATGAGCCGCGTGCGCAGCTCTGCCAGATGCTCGATCAGCGGGGCGCTGCTGTCGTCGATCTCGTCTTGTTTGGTCATGATTTACTCTTGCGCCGAGGGATCTGCGGTCTTGGCCTTGGCACGGCTCCGGGGCGCAGCTTTGGGAGCGGCAGATGCGGCTGCGGCTTTGGGTTTCGGCGCGGGCTTGGCCGTGGCGGGTGCGGCCTTTGCCTTGGCCTTGGACGCGGCGGGTTTGGGCGCGGCGGGTTTGGGCGGGGTCGCCGTTGCACCCGCGCCTGCTGTCGCAGCCGGGGCGGATTGCGCCGCGGCCATGTCGCGCGCGGCCTCGGCCTTGGCGGCCACGGCGGCGGGCTTGCTCTGCTCGCGCAGCTTGGCGGCGGCCTCGGCCCGCTCTGCCGCAAGTTTGGCGGTTTCCGAACCGGGCTTCCAGGCGGTCAGCTCGTCCGTCGCCTCGCGGATCTTGTCCAGCCCCATCTTCTTGGGGTCGGCCACGGTCTTGAGGCTTTTGGCGACATCGCGCACCCCCGACTCATCGGCGGCATCCTCCATCGCGCGGCTGAACTCCCGCGCCATGCCCCGCGCCTTGCCGACGAAGCGGCCGACATTGCGGAACAGGATCGGCAGGTCTTTCGGCCCGACGACGATCAAGGCGACGATGCCGATGAGCAGAAGCTCGGTCCAGCCC
>JAMWZG010000324.1 GCA_024304855.1 Paracoccaceae bacterium | reverse complement strand
ATGCCGCGCCCAGATCGCCTCGATCCCTTCCGCGTGGATCATGTCCAGCGCCGCGCGCAATCCGAACAGGTGATGCGTCGGGGCCGTGCCGCCGGAATACTGGAAAAAATACTCAGGGTTCGCCCGTGGCACCCAATCCCAATAGCGGCTGACCCGCTCCATCCGCGCCCGCGCCTCGGCCGCGCGGGGTCCGAAGAAGACGAAGCCCAGACCCGGCGGCACCATCAAGCCCTTCTGGCTGGCCGCCACCATCACATCGACGCCCCAGGCGTCCATCTCGAAACGGTCGCAGCCAAGCGAGGCGATGCAATCCGCCATCAACAAAGCCGGATGCCCCGCCGCATCCAGCGCCGCGCGCAAGCCGGCGATGTCGTTCAACACCGAACTCGAGGTATCCACATGGCTGGCCAGCACCGCCTTGATCCGGTGCTCTCGGTCCGCGCGCAGCGCGTCCTCGATCCGCCCCAGATCGAAGGGCGTGCGTTTGCCGAAGTCGATCACCTGCACATCGCAACCCAGACCCGTCGCCATATCGCCCCAGCCATGACCGAACCGCCCCGTCGCCGGCACCAGCACCCGGTCGCCGGGGCCGACCACATTGGCCAGGGCCGCCTCCCAGGCCGCATGACCATTGCCGATATAGAAGGTCGCCGCATGTTCCGTCCGCGCCACCCGGCGCAGATCCGGGATCAGACTGTCGGTCATCGCCACCAGATCGCCCTCATAGATATTGGGCGCGGCGCGGTGCATCGCGCGCAGCACCTCCTCGGGCATGACCGAAGGGCCGGGAATGGCCAGATAGGGGCGACCGTGGGCAAGGCTCATGTGGCGTCTCCGTTTGAACTCAGCGCGACACTATCCCCTTGCCCGGCGGCGTCAATCTCCCGCATGTCCCGGCGGCAAACTTGCCACCGCCGGCCCAAGCCTCTACATGATGGTGCAGCACAAGCGACCACAGGACACCGATGAACCCGCTTTCCCGACTGTTGCACAGGGACCGCCCCGCGCGGCTTCCCTCGGAAGGCGATCTGTCCGATCCCCGAGAGCGGCGGCGGGCCTTCTGGGCCTATCAATTCCTCGATCACGCCATCCTGCGCCATGTCTGGAGCAATTTCGACCAGATCGCCCCCGGCGTCTACCGCTCGAACCAGCCGGGCCACTGGCGCCTGAAACGCTACCGCGCCATGGGCATCCGCACCGTGCTCTACCTGCGCGCCTCCTCCGAGAAATGGGCCTTCCATTTTGAACGTGAAAGCCTCGATGCTCTCGGCATGACCATGATCAGCGCGCCGCTCCATTCCCGCAGCGCCCCCACGCGTGAGGCGGTGCAAACCCTGATCGCCACCTTCCGCAGCATCGACAAACCCTTCCTGATGCATTGCAAATCCGGGGCCGACCGCGCCGGCCTTGCCAGCGCCATCTATCTGATGGTGATCATGGGCCAGGACGTGACCGCCGCGCGCCGGATGCTCTCGCCCCGCTATATCCACCTGCGCTTCACCAAGACCGGGGTGCTGGACATGATGCTGGACCACTACGCCGCCCGCACCGCCGCCAGCCCCATCACGTTCGAGGACTGGATCGACCGCGAATATAACGCGGACGCGCTGCAAACAGCCTTCGACGCCAGCCGCGCCTGATACCTGCCCCCCCCTGTTGCAGCCCGCCGCCGCAGCCCATATCCTGATGCGGAACGCCAACCGCCTGCCCATGACTGGCCCCCTGCATTGGACCCCTGCCCATGACACGACGCCTCTACCGCCTGACCGGCGCTGACGCCCGCCATTTCCTGCAAGGGCTGACCACCAATGACCTCAAGGGCATCGACAGCGGGCTGGTCTATACCGCCATGCTGACGCCGCAGGGCAAATATATCGCGGATTTTTTCCTGACCGCCGATGGCGACGGCATCCTGCTGGACGTGGACGCAGACCTCGGCCCCGCGCTGGTGCAACGGCTGTCCATGTATAAGCTGCGCGCCGATGTGCGGATCACCGAAGCCGCGCTGCAACTCAGCCGCGGCACCGGCCCCGCCCCCGCAGGCGCCCTGCCCGATCCTCGCCACCCCGCGCTGGGCTGGCGCGCCTATGGCAGCGAGGCGGGCGATGACGGCACCGACTGGGACGCGCTCCGCGTGGCCCATTGCATCCCCGAAACCGGCATCGAACTGACGCCCGACAGCTATATCCTCGAAGCCGGGTTCGAACGGCTGCACGGCGTCGATTTCCGCAAGGGCTGCTATGTCGGGCAGGAAGTCACCGCCCGCATGAAACACAAGACCGAGTTGCGCAAGGGTCTGGTCCGCGTGGCCGTGACAGGCGCAGCCCCCGTCGGCACCGAGATCACGGCCGATGGCAAACCCGCAGGCACGCTCTACACCCAGTCAGGCGGCTTCGGCATCGCCTATCTGCGCCTCGACCGCGCCACGGGGCCGATGCAGGCCGGCACGGCAGAGGTCACGCTGGCCGACTGACGCAGGCCCTTCCGGCCCGGCACAGCTTTGCAACAAATGCATGACGCCACGTCACATGGGCTGACGGGCGGGCAAAGAAAAACCGCCCCCGACGGGGGCGGTTTGCTCAAATCCCAAGCGGCTCACGCCTCAGGCGCGTTCGACATATTCCATCAGCTCGGTGTTCACCACGACATCCTCATCCGGTCCGACAAAGGGCGGCACCAGGATGCGCACACCGTTGTCCAGGATCGCGGGCTTGAAGCTGTTGGCCGCCGTCTGGCCCTTCACCACGGGCTCGGTCTCCATGACCTTGCAGATCACTTTCTGCGGCAGGGTCGCGTTCAGCGCCTCCTGATCGTAATATTCGATATGCACCATCATCCCGTCCTGAAGGAAGGGGCGGCGCTCTCCCAGAATGTCCACGGGCAGCTCGATCTGCTCGTAAGTCTCTGAATCCATGAAGACAAGCATCCCGTCCTGCTCATAGAGGAACTGCTGGTCCTTCTGGTCCAGACGCACCCGCTCGACCTTGTCGGCGCTGCGGAAGCGTTCGTTCAGTTTTGATCCGTTGCGCAGGTTGCGCATCTCGACCTGCGCAAAGGCGCCGCCCTTGCCGGGCTTCACATGATCGACCTTCACCGCGGCCCACAGACCGCCGTTATGCTCCAGCACATTGCCGGGGCGGATTTCGTTTCCGTTGATTTTGGGCATGGGTAAACCTGATCAAAAGGTTGATGGAGAGTTGGC
>JAMWZG010000323.1 GCA_024304855.1 Paracoccaceae bacterium | reverse complement strand
GCCCGGCGGCTGGATCGTGCCAAAGCCACCCGTCGCGGCCGAAGGCTCGGCCACGCGGCGCGGCAGGGCCACAACCTCGTCCGGGCGCAGCGCATCGGCGGGGCGCAGCCCGTTGAACCGGGCCAGCTCATCCGGGGCGATCCCGATCCGCGTGGCGACATCAGCCACGGTATCGCCCTGCCGCGCCACGGCCACCTGATAGTTCGGATAGGAAATCACACCGCGCGCATCCGGGGCAGGGCGGTTCGCCACCGGCTGCCGCGCCGCCTCGGCCGTATCCAGCGTGCTGCCGAAATTGCCGCGCATGTCGAAATCCAGCGGCCTGTCGCAGGCGGCCAGCACAGCCAGGGCGGTTCCCGCCAGGATCAGATGGCGCAGCGACCGCTGCGGCGCAGGGCGCGCGCTTTCCATGGCACCCCAAGGGGCTGTGCGGGCAGCAGCGGGACGGCTCTGTTCGGTCATCTCGATTTCCTCTGTCCTGCCCCTTGCGCCGGGGCCTGGTTGTTATCTGTCTCTCCGGTCCGCTCGGACCGGCGCGGGATCATCCTTCGCCTGTCAATCGCGCCCCAGCCCCTCGACCAGAGGCACGAACCGCACGGGGCGCAACTCGTCATAATCAAAGCCTGTCTCGTGACGCGTCACGCGGATCAGGCTTTGCACCGTGTCGGACTGTCCCACCGGCAGTACCATGATACCCCCGATTTTCAACTGGGCCAAGAGGGGGCCGGGCGGGTCTTCGGCCGCAGCGGTCACGAGGATGCGATCAAAGGGCGCCTGATCGGGCAGGCCGAAACTGCCATCGGCGGTAAAGGCGGTGATATTGCTCAGTTGCAGCGCATCGAAAATCGCGCGCGCCTCATGCACAAGGCGGCGGTGGCGGTCCACCGTATAGACCCGGCGCGCCAGCTGCGACAGGATCGCCGCCTGATAGCCCGAGCCGGTGCCCACCTCCAGCACCGTGTCGCGCGCGCTGACCTGCAAGGCCTGCGTCATCAATCCCACGATCGAGGGCTGGCTGATCGTCTGCCCGCAGGCGATGGGCAGCGGCATGTCCTCATAGGCGCGCCCGGCGAACAGCCCGCGGATGAAGGGGCCGCGGTCGATCTTCTCCATGGCCGTCAGCACGCGGCTATCCGTCACCCCCTTGGAGCGCAGGGCATAGAGGAACTGCATCTTGCGTTCCGCCTCGTCGCTCATTCGATCCCCTTCAATGGCTCCAGCAGGTCATGCGCCGTCAGATCTGCCCGCATCGGCGTGACCGAGATATAGCCGTCCAGGTTCACCGCCGCATCGGTGCCGGGCAGGGTGGGGACATGCTGCTCGCCGCCCTTGATCCACAGGAACCGCCGCCCGGATGGCGACAGATGCGGCTCGACCGAAAAGCGCGTGTTCCGCCGGAAACCCTGCGGCACGACCCGGGCGCCGCGCACGGCCTCGGCCGGAACGGGGGGGAAATTGATATTGTAGAAGACCCGGTAATCCGCGTCATCCTCGGCCTGCGGCGTCGCCGCCAGCAGCTTGCGGATCAGCGCCGGACCATGCACGCCCGCCGCCTCGAAAGGATCGGGGGCCGCGAAATTCGACGGGCCCAGATATTGCGACAGCGCCATGGCGGGAATACCCTGCAAGGCCGCCTCCATCGCGCCACCCAAGGTGCCGGAATACAGCGCATTCTCGGCCGAATTGTTGCCCCGGTTCACCCCCGACAGCACCAGATCGGGCACAGCCCCCTCCATCACGTCATGGATACCGGCCAGCACGCAATCGGCGGGGCTGCCTTCGGCGGCAAAACGGCGCTCACCCAGCTTGGCGATCATCATCGGATGGGTATAGCTGATGCAATGCGCCACCCCCGATTGCTCGAAGGCGGGCGCCACGACCCAGACCTCGCCCTCCGGCCCCGCCAGTTCCGCCGCGATCCGCTCCAGAACAGCCAGTCCCGGCGCGTTGATCCCGTCGTCATTGGTGATAAGAATGCGCATGACTGCCCCGATCTGCCTTTTTTTATTGTGTAGTGGAGTGCCGCCGCGGGGGCAAGAAGGCAGCGCTCCTTTCACTGCTCCTCACATACTCATGCGGGCGGCCCGTGGCCGGGCGTGCGGATGCGTTTGTGCAGAACGATGACAGGACAGGCTCAGCCCAGAAGGGCCAGCAGCCGCGCCGCCTCGTCGCGCGGATGGGCCAGCGGGGCACGATCCTCGCCGGGAAAGAACCGCGCGCGGGTGGCGGTGGGCATGGGGGCGGGCGTCAGAACATGCACGCGCGGCCCGGTTTTCGCCGTCTCGGCGGCCCAGCTTTGCGCAAGTGCGATCTGCGCGGCCTTGGTCGCGCCATAGGCGCCAAAGAACTTGTGCCCGGCGCGCGGATCGTCAAAGAAAAGCGCGGTGCCATCCTGCCCCAGCAGCGGCGCGACATAGGGGATCAGCTGCCCCGTCGCGGTCACATTGCAGGCCACGGATTTATCCCAGTCGCGCGCATCAATCGTGCTGGCGGGCGACAGCGGGGCCGCGTGAATGGCCGTATGCGCCCACAGATCAACCCGGCCCCAACGGTCATGGATCGACCGGCACAGCTGCGCCATCGCGTCAGGCTTGGTGATGTCCATCGGCGCCAGCGTCGCCTGACCGCCCAGTTCCTTGATCCGGTCGTCCAGCTCCTCCAGCGCGCCGGTGGTGCGCCCCACGGCCACGATGTGATGGGTCGCGGCCAGCGCCTCGGCCAAGGCGGCACCCAGCCCGCGCGAGGCTCCGGTGATCAGGGCGATTTTCTCGGACATCTCGTCTCTCCTCGGGCTTGCATCCCGCCCGATGTGAGGGGTTGCGCGCCCAAGGTCAAGGGGGCAGGCGGCGCAAGCCTCAGGGCATCGCCAGCCGCTGCGCCTCGCCCTTGCGGGTCAGATGGATCAGACCGGGTTCGATGGCCGCAAGGGTCGCATCGCCGATCCGGTCGCCCAGACGCAGGTGCTGCACCCGCCCATTGCCCAACCGGATCAGCGCGCGCGACGCCTCGCCCGCGACCACGGTGCCCAGCAGCGTGATACCGTCCAGCGGCAGGCGATCCGTCAGGGTCGCTGCGGACTGGGTCTTTGCGGTGGTGGGTGTGGTGTCATCGTCTGGGGTCGCCGTGCTCATGCTGCTTGGTGTGCCTTGCGCTGTTATGCTCGGGCAGGGCAGTCGCACGGGGCGCGCGCGGGGGAAAGGGG
>JAMWZG010000322.1 GCA_024304855.1 Paracoccaceae bacterium | reverse complement strand
ACGCATCTTGAGACCCTTGAGGTCGTCGCGCGATTCGATTTCCTTGTTGAACCAGCCGCCGGCCTGTGTGCCGGTCGATCCGCAGGCGATGGCCTTGAGGCCGAAGGAGCCTGCCAACTCGTCCCAGAGTTCCTGACCGCCGCCGAAGCGAATCCATGCGGTCCATTCCTGCGTGCTCATGCCGAAGGGCACGGAGGTGAAGTAGTTATAGGCCGGGTGTTTCCCGCCCCAGTAGTAATCCGCGCCGATATAGGCCTGCGAGTTGCCGGATGCGACCTCGTCGAAGGCGTCGAAGGCGCCCACGCGTTCACCTGCGGCGAAATATTCGGTGGTCAGCGCGCCATCCGACAGGGCGGTGATGCGTGCGGCCAGCCGCTGCGCCGAGACGCCGAGGCCGGGGAAGTCCCGCGGCCAGGTCGAGACGATGGTGATGGTCTTGGTGCCTTGCGCAAGAGCGGGTGCAGCAAGTGCCGCGCCCGTGCCCGCGAGGGCGGCGCCTTTCAGAAACTTACGACGTTCCAATTGTGATCTCCTCCACGTTGGGTATGCCCCCGCCATTTGCTGCGAGGTTGTCCCATAGATGACAGCGAAGCCGTTTTTCAGGCAACAGTTATTTTGATGCGCCCCATCAATGACGATGATGCGGCGGCGGTGCGGGGCGGTAGTTTCTATCAAGGGTTGCATGACTCGGGCTCTGATGACGGGGGTGCCGCTATTTTCATCACTTGCCCCCCCTGCGCGGCGCGGCACGGTTCTGACTGGGCAGGGGTCGATTCTGTGCCATGGGCCAATGGTTTATCCGGCGATGCGCATGTGGCGCGGCAGGCTGTGGCGGCGGGGCGCGGCGCGGCGCTGCGCGCAGCCCGGCGGGGCGGTCAGGGAACCACTGCCCCCTGCGGCGGGTTGGGATGGACAGGCAGGACAGCACGACAGGACAGACAGCACGACAGACAGATCGTAACCACCCGGATCGCAGGATCACGGGTCCAGCCCGAGAGGATACAGAATGAAGACGCCCGAGACCCCCCCTCCCAGCGCCGTATCCCCGACCGAGGTGGTCGATGCCCTTGTGGCGCTGCATACCCGCACCGTCGATGCGCTGGCGGGATATGAGAAGATGGTCGAGAAGGCCGAGCCGGGGTTCCGCCCCGTCGCCCGACAGTTCCGCGACCTGCACAGCCGTCATGCCACGCGGCTGGCCGCTTTGCTGCGCAGCCTGGGGGCGCAGGTGGATGAGGATGGCTCGTTCATGGCAAGGGTGAACCGCACCGTCGTCAGCCTGCGCGCCCTGTTCGACGAGATCGACGCGGATGTGATGGACAATATCCGCAACGGCGAGGAGCATGTCCTGCACGCCTTCGAGGCCGCGCTGGCCAGCGGTCCGACGCAGGATTATCACAGCGACCTGATGGACATGCGCGAAGAGGTGCTGCGCCTTCTGGACGCGACCCGCGATCTGGATTGAGGGCGCAGGGGGCGGGCAGAGGGTGACGAACACGACACCTGATCCCGACCATCCCCGCCTGTGAAGCGCTGGCGTTGAGGCTTGGAAAACTGCGGTGAGCTGGCGGCGCCGAAAGAGGTGCCGTCAGTCGCTGTCACGGGTGGAGGTGCCGACCGACAGGCATAGAGGTGTCTTACGCGCCGACCAGTTCCCGTCTTGCAGAGGATGCCAGAAAGGCGGATCGCGTCATGCCCCGCGCCTTGGCGGTCTCGTCGATAGCCCGCAGCAGGCCGCGCTCCATCGAAATATTGACACGTTCCAGCGCATTGTCGGCCGGGATATAGGGGACCGGCAAGAGGACGGCGCCTGCTGCCATCGCCTCGATGACTTTGGGCATCCGCCGGATGGTGTCGAGGGATGCAGGCACGACATCCGGCATATCCGCGAACCACAGATCGAGCGCCTCGGTTGCGGCGGCAGAAATGTCGTCCCAGCTATCGGCCGCCGCGAAGCAGCCGGGCAGATCGGGAAATGTCAGGCCATGGGCGCTGTCACCGTTCTGATGGACAAGTGCTGTGTAATATCGCATGGAATCTTTCCGCGCAGAGAGTTCAGGGTGCCGATGCGTCTGATGCTTGATGAAGGGCCGGGCTAAAGCAGCCCTGCGCTTTCGTAAATCTCCCTCACGGTTCCGATCGGCAGGTCTTTCTTCGGGTGAGGCAGGATGACCGTCCTGTTCCCCTTTCGAAGTTTGAGATGCGATCCGCGCTTGTGGACCTCCTCAAAACCGGCATCTTTCAAAACCTTCAGGAGCTTTCGCGAATTGGTTTCAAGCTCCATCGCATCCTCTTTGTGACACACTTATATACACATTTATATCGCGCTGCAAGATGAATGCACACATAAGTGTGTGTCACCCGGCGCAATTCCGGTCTGCACAGTCCTGAGGCGGGCGCGGGTTTGCCTGCCGTATGGTCGGACCTGAGTGGGGAAGGATGGTGCTGTGAGAGAGGATTGAACTCTCGACCTCTCCCTTACCAAGGGAGTGCTCTGCCACTGAGCTACCACAGCATCCGGCGGTGCGTGAAGGGTTGCCCCTTTGACCGTGGCCGGGTGATTAGCGGCAAATCCGGCAGGGTGCAAGCGCAATCTGGACGCAAAATGCGCGGTGTTGTAGGAAGGCGGGATGGAGCAGAAAACACCCGGCAAAACCACGCCCGCGCAGGGCACGACGCGTGAAGAGCGGTTGAAAGCCGCTCTCAAGGCCAATATGGCACGGCGCAAAGCGCAGGCACGGGCGCGGGCGGCGAAAGGGGCGGATGCGGCCCCGGCCGCCGGGGATGCGCCGGGGCGCGACCCGGGCAAGACATAAGACGGCAAAGCAAAAAAGGGGCAGGGCCATGGATTCGATCATCGTGACGGGCAATGGCCCTTTGAAGGGGCAGATCCCGATTGCGGGGGCCAAGAACGCCTGTCTGACGCTGATGCCGGCGACGCTGCTGTCGGAAGAGCCGCTGACGCTGACCAATGCGCCGCGGCTGTCGGATATCCGGACGATGACGCAGCTTCTGCAATCGCTGGGCGCGGAAGTGACCAGTTTGCAGGATGGCAAGGTGCTGGCCATGTCGAGCCACCGGATCGACAATCATACGGCGGATTATGACATCGTGCGCAAGATGCGCGCCTCGATCCTTGTGCTGGGGCCGATGTTGGCGCGGGATGGTCATGCGGTGGTGTCGCTGCCGGGTGGTTGCGCCATCGGTGCGCGGCCTG
>JAMWZG010000321.1 GCA_024304855.1 Paracoccaceae bacterium | reverse complement strand
CGGCCTATGTGACGGGGCGCGGGGGCCAAGTCAAGCGGGCGTTGGGGGTTTTACCCGGCCGCGTGCTGGGGCAGTATCGCGGCGGATCACGGCGAAAGGGCAGGGCAGATGACAGAGTATCTGGAGACGGACGCAGGGCGGCGCATCGCCTATGCGCGCCACGAGGGGCGCGGGCCGGGCGTGGTGTTCCTGGGCGGGTTCCGGTCGGACATGACGGGGACCAAGGCGCAGTTCCTTGAGGCCTGGGCGCGGGAGCAGGGGCGGGCCTTCCTGCGGTTCGACTATTCGGGACATGGGCAATCCTCGGGTGCGTTCGAGGATGGCGCGATCGGCGACTGGGCCGCGGATGCGATGGCGGCGGTGGCGCGGCTGACGGCGGGGCCGCAGATCCTGGTGGGGTCTTCCATGGGCGGCTGGATTGCGCTCTTGCTGGCGCGCGAGATGCCGCTGCATGTGGCGGGGCTGGTGACGATTGCCGCCGCCCCCGACTTTACCGAGGACAGCATGTGGCAGGGCTTCGATGCCGATCAGCGCGCCGTGCTGGAGGAGGTGGGCAGGATCGCGCTGCCTTCGGAATATGGCGAGCCGCTGGTCATCACCAAGCGGTTGATCGCGGATGGCCGCAACCATCTGGTGCTGCGCGCGCCGCTGGATCTGCCCTGTCCGGTCAGGATGTTGCAGGGCACGGCGGATGCGGATGTGGATATGTCGGTGGCGCTGCGTCTGCTGGATCACGTCACGGGGCCGGACATCCGCCTGACGCTGGTGAAAGGCGCGGATCATCGGTTTTCCGATCCTGCCTGTCTGGATATGATCGCGGCGGCGATTGCCGATGTGACCGTGGCGGCGCAGGGATAGGGGGGCGGATGATGGACCAACGGATCAGCCTTGTGACACTGGCGGTGGCCGACCCCGACCGCGCCGCCGCCTTCTATGAGGCGCTGGGCTGGCGGCGGGAGGAGAGCGAACCGGGCATCCGGGTCTTTGACCTTTTGGGTCAGTCGCTGGCGCTTTATCCGCGCGCCGATCTGGCCCGCGACATGGGGGTGAGTGAGGCGGAACTGGGCACCGGCGGCATGACGCTGGCCTGTAACACCCGCACGCGGGATGAGGTGGCGGCGGTGATGGACCGGGCCGCAGCGGCCGGCGCGCGTATCCTGAAACCGGCCCATGACGTGTTCTGGGGCGGGCATATCGGCTATTTCGCGGACCCGGATGGGCATGTCTGGGAAGTGGCCTTCAACCCTTTCTCGCCGCTCTCGGACACGGGTGCGTTCCGCTGGGCGGGTTATGGCGCGGGGGCGTCCCAAGCGGGTTGACGCTGGCCCCCGATCTGTCCACCTTGGCGGCGAAACCTGTTCTGATTGCAAGGTGTTGACCCGTGATGCCCGATCCGCTTGTCCTTCTGCCCGGCATGATGTGCGATGCCCGCCTTTTCGCGCCGCAGATGGCGGATCTGTCGCGGGATCACGCGGTGATGGTCGCGCCCATCACGCAGGGTGAACGGGTGGAGGAGATTGCCTCGGACCTGCTGAGCCTGCTGCCTGCGAAATTCGCGCTGGCCGGGCTGTCGATGGGCGGCATCGTGGCGATGGAACTGCTGCGCCGCGCGCCCGAGCGGATCACGCGGCTGGCGCTGATGGATACCAACCCGCTGGCCGAGACGCCGCAGACCGCTGCCGCCTATGAGCCGATGATCATCGGCGCGCGGGCCGGGCGGCTGGAGGAGGTGCTGCGCGGCTTCATGAAGCCCGATTATCTGGCCCCCGGTCCGCAGCGGCTGGCGGTGCTGGGGCAGGTGCTGGAGATGGGCCGCGATCTGGGCCCCGAGGTTCTGGTGCGGCAGGTGCGCGCGCTGCAACGGCGGCGCGATCAGCAGCCGACGCTTCGTAGGTGCAAGGTGCCGACGCTGATCCTGTGCGGGGCCTATGACACGCTGACACCGCTAAAGCGGCACGCCTTCATGGCCGAGCTGATCCCCTATGCCCGGCTGGAGGTGATCGCGGAGGCGGGCCATCTGCCGACGCTGGAGGCGCCCGAGGCCACGACCGCCGCGCTGCGCGCCTGGATGCAGCAACCTTTCGTGCTGCAATGAGCAGGCTGCCGGATCATGTGCCGGGCTATGGTCGGGTGGCGGCCTTTGCCGAAGGGGCGGCCTGTCCCGACCTGCCGGTGATCCCCCTGCGCGCGGAGGCCGGGACGGCCGACAAGCGTTTGCCGGATCTGGGCGCGGCGCTTGTGGCGGCGGGGCTGCGCGACGGGATGACGCTGTCCTTCCATCACCATCTGCGCAACGGTGACGGGGTGCTGAACGCGGTGCTTGACGCCGTGGCGAAGGCTGGCATCGGTGATCTGACGCTGGCCCCCAGTTCGATCTTTGCCACCCATGCGCCGCTGGTGGATCACATGGCGCGGGGGACGGTGACGGGGCTGCGCAGCGCCTATGTCGCGGGGCCGGTGGCGCAGGCCATCAGCCGGGGGGCCTTGGCGCGGCCGGTGGTGCTGCACACCCATGGCGGGCGGGCGCGGGATATCGAGACGGGCCGGATGCAGGTCGATGTGGCGTTCATCGCTGCTGCCATGGCGGACAAGGCGGGCAATCTGACCGGGGCGCACGGGCCGTCGGCCTTTGGCCCCCTGGGCTATGGTCAGGTGGATGCGGGCCGCGCGCGGATCACAGTGGCGGTGACGGATTGTCTGGTGGATGCGCTGCCCTGCGCGCCCGATATTCCGGGCACGCAGGTGGATCATCTGGTGGTGCTGGACCGGATCGGCGATGCGGCGCGGATCGTGTCGGGGACGACGCAGATCACCACCGACCCCAAGGGGCTGCATATCGCGGCGATGGCGGCGGATCTGATCGCGGCCTCGGGTCTGATGCGCAAAGGCATGAGCTTTCAGACCGGGGCGGGGGGCACATCCCTGGCGGTGGCCGCGCGTCTGGGGCAGTTGATGACGCAGGCAGGTGTCGTGGCGGGTTTCGCCAGTGGCGGCATCACCGCGCCCATCGTGGCGCTGCACCGCGCGGGGCTGGTGGAGCGGCTGTGGAACGTCCAGAGCTTCGATCTGGAGGCGGTGGCAAGCTATGCGCATGACCCGCTGCATCGCGGGATGAGCGCCAGCCGCTATGCCAATCCGGCGCGGGCCGACAGTATCGTGAATGCGCTGGATGTGATGATCCTGGGCGCGACCGAGGTGGGGGCGGATTTCGATGTCAACGTGACCACCGG
>JAMWZG010000320.1 GCA_024304855.1 Paracoccaceae bacterium | reverse complement strand
GTCATGGTCTGTCCAGTCAGGCTTGGCGAGGTGCCGCATCGGGCAACAGGCTGCGATACATCACCAGCGCATCCACATAGCCCAGGGTGGGGTGCAGATAGGCGCCGGGCAGGCGGCCCGCGATCTGGAACCCGGCGGTCTGCCACAGGGCCACGGCGCGGGTATTGGTGCTGATCACGAAATTGAACTGCATCGCACGATAGCCCGATTGCGCGGCACGGTCCAGCGCCTCGGCCAGCATGGCGCGCGCGACACCTTTGCCCTGCGCCGCCGGGGCGGTCACGAAACCGCAGTTGCAGACATGGGCGCCGCCGCCCTCGGCATTGGAGCGGATATAGTAGCTGCCCAGCACGACACCCTCGGCCTCGGCCAGGCGCACCTCGCGGCCCGGTCCGAACCAATAGGCCAGCGCATCCTCGCGCGAGATGGCCGGATCAATGGCATAGGTCTCGCCCGCGCGGAACACCGGGCCGAGGATGTCCCAGACGGCCGGATGATCCGCCGGGGTCGCCGCACGTAAGACAAGCCCGCTCATGGCGCGCTCTCCCTGTTTCTTCTTGCTGCAAATATCCCCGCCGGAGGCATCCGACTCTGCGGCCGGACACCCCCGTTAAGGACAGGATCAATAGGTGACGACGGCGCGGATCGACTTGCCCTCGTGCATCAGGTCGAAACCGTGGTTGATCTCGTCCAATGTCAGGGTGTGGGTGATCATCGGGTCGATCTCGATCTTGCCGTCCATATACCAGTCCACGAAGCGCGGCACATCGGTGCGCCCTTTCGCGCCGCCAAAGGCCGTGCCTTTCCAGACCCGGCCCGTGACCAGCTGGAAGGGGCGCGTGCCGATTTCGGCCCCTGCCGGGGCCACGCCGATGATGACCGACACACCCCAGCCGCGATGCGAACATTCCAGCGCGTCGCGCATCACCTTGACGTTGCCGGTGGCATCAAAGGAATAATCCACGCCGCCGATATGGTCGATGCCGCGCTTGGTCAGGTTCACGATCTCCTGCACCACCGAGCCTTCGATTTTCGACGGGTTGATGAAATGGGTCATCCCGAACTTGCGGGCCATCGCTTCCTTGTCGTCGTTCAGATCGACGCCGATGATCATGTCGGCCCCGGCCATGCGCAGGCCCTGAATGACGTTCAGCCCGATCCCGCCCAGACCGAAGACGGCGGCGGTCGATCCGATCTCGACCCCGGCCGTGTTGATCACGGCCCCGATACCCGTGGTCACGCCGCAGCCGATGTAGCAGATCTTGTCGAAGGGCGCATCGTCGCGCACCTTGGCCAGTGCAATCTCCGGCATGACCGTGTGATTGGCAAAGGTCGAGCAGCCCATGTAGTGATAGATGGGCGTGCCATCCAGCATGGAAAAGCGCGTGGTGCCATCGGGCATCAGCCCTTGGCCTTGCGTGTTGCGGATCGCGGTGCAGAGGTTGGTCTTGCCCGAGAGGCAGGAATAGCATTCGCGGCATTCGGGGGTATAGAGCGGGATCACGTGATCGCCGGGTTTCAGCGTGGTCACGCCCTCGCCCACCTCGATCACGATGCCCGCGCCCTCATGACCCAGGATGCAGGGGAACAATCCTTCGGGGTCCGCGCCCGAGCGGGTGAATTCGTCGGTGTGGCAGATGCCGGTGGCCTTGACCTCGATCAGAACCTCGCCCTTTTTCGGGCCTTCCAGGTTCACTTCCATCACTTGCAGCGGTTTGCCGGCCTCAAGGGCCACGGCGGCGCGTGTACGCATGTCTTGCATCCTCCTGTTGATGGGCGCCAACATTTGCGAAAGCGCGCCGATGATCAACCTCCTCCTACCCGGCGGCGCGGTTTCGGTCTAGGCTGCAAGCGGATCAATTGCTGCAAAGGCCGACACCATGCGTCTTCCCGTCCCCGCCGCGCTTGGCGCCATCCTTGTTCTGGCCGCCTGTGTCGCCGAAGAACCGACCATGGCCCCGCCCGCCGAGGACGCCTGCGGTGCGGGCGGCCTGCAATCCCTGCTGGGCGCGCCTGTGGCGGATCAGGATTTCACCGGCATGGGCCAGGTGCAGCGGGTGATGGCGGATGGCAGCCCGATGACGATGGATTACCGCGCTGACCGGCTGAACGTGACCTATGACGCCCGTGGCCGGATCACGCGGATCTGGTGCGGCTGAGGCGCGGGCGGACGCGACGGCGGACTCGACTCTGGCGGGCCGTCGCCCTAGATAGGAACAAATAGTGAACAAATAACCAGTAAAGCGGATCATGGCCCCGAAACGAATCCTCTCGCTCTGGTTTCCCCGCCTTGGCGCGGAGCGGGTGCTGCGCGCCCGGCGCGGCCTGCCGGAGGTGCCTTTTGCGGTGATCGCGCAGAGCGGGCAGATGCAGAGCATCGCCTCGGTCTCGGGTCTGGCGCAGGGGGCGGGGGTCTATCCGGGGCAACCCTTGCGCGATGCGCTGGCGATCTGCCCCGCGCTTGCGACGCAGGCGCGCGATGCGGCGGCCGAGGCGGCGTTTCTGACGCGGCTGCGCCGCTGGGCCGGGCAATTCGCGCCGCTGGTGGCCGAGGAGCCGCCGGATGCGCTGGTCCTCGACATCACGGGCTGCGCGCATCTGTTCGGTGGCGAGGGGGCGATGGTGGACCGGATCGGGGCCGCGCTGGAGCGGATGGGCCTGTCGGTGCAGGCCGGGCTGGCCGATACGCCGGGTGCGGCCTGGGCGCTGGCGCGGCACGCCGGGCGCGGGGCGGCCATGGGGCGCAGCGGCGATGCCATCCAGCAGGAGGCGCGCGCCACCCGGTCGCGCGCGGCCACGCGGCCAGCAGAGAGACGGATCGCGCCGGGGGGCACCACCTTTGCCCCGGCCATCGCGGCGACAGGGCAGACCCATTCCGCCATCGCGCGCCTGCCGGTGGCGGCGCTGCGGCTGGATGCGGCGACGGTGGCCGAACTGACGCGGCTGGGCCTGCGCCATATCGGCGATCTGACCGGGCAGCCCCGCGCGGCGCTGGCGCGGCGGTTCGGCAAGGGGCTGGTGCTGCGGCTGGATCAGGCGCTGGGCAGCGCGCCCGAACCGATCAGCCCGGCGCGGCCCGACACCGCCTTTGCCACACGCCTCAGCCTGCCTGATCCGGTGGGGCTGACCGAGGATATGCTGGCCGCGCTGGACCGGCTGCTGCCGCGCCTGTGCCAGATGCTGCGCGACAAGCGGCAGGGGGCGCGCATCCTGCGGCTGGAAGCCTGGCGCAGTGACGGGCAGCGG
>JAMWZG010000032.1 GCA_024304855.1 Paracoccaceae bacterium | reverse complement strand
ACTGGCGGTCTGGGGCGGGGCGCGGGTGATCGCCACGGCCTCTCCCGCCGATTTTGACCGTGTGCGGGCGGCGGGGGCGGAGACGGTGCTGGATTACCGCGACCCCGATCTGGCGGCCAAGGTTCTGGACCTGACGGGCGGGCGCGGCGTGGACCGGGCGGTGGAGCCGGAGTTCGGGGTGAACGCCGGGATGCTGGCGCAGGCGGTGGCGGAGAACGGGACAGTGGCGGCCTATGGCTCGGCCTTGCAGATGAACCCGGTGCTGCCCTTTGGCGCCTTTCTGTTCCGGGCGATCACCATCGACATCGTGCTGATCTATCTGCTGCCCGAAGCAGAGCGGGCCACGGCCATCGGGATGTTGCACCGCGCCCATGCGGCGGGGGCGTTGAAGCCCGCGATCCATGCGCGGTTCGCGCTTGAGGATTGTGCGGCGGCGCATCAGGCGGTGGAGGCGGGGCGGCGCGCCGGCGCCGTGCTGCTGGAGATCTGAGGGCATCGGGGGGCTGCCGCCCCCCCCACGTTCAACTGCGTTGAACGCCCCCCCCCGCGGATATTTGCAGCAAGAAGAAGCGGGTCAGTCGGCGGGGGGCGCGACCCTGGCGCGATTGGCCTGAAGCCCCGCCTGAAACCCTTCGGCATCGCCGTAATCGACGAATTGCGCGTAATAGGCATGGGTGGCGCCCACGCGGGCGGCGTGTTTGATCGGGCACCAGTAAGCCTCGGTCCGGCCGGCGACTTCCTGCACATAGGCGATGACGCCGTTGCCATAGCCGCAATAGACGCAGTTCAGTTTTTGCAGCGCGTTCAGATATTGCAGGTGGTGACGGTCGATGCGGATGAAATCGGCGCGGCGCACCGGGGCGATGCGGTAAATGGGAAAGCAGAGGCGCTGGTAGAGCGTGACCATCACATCCAGCGCCACGAAGGGGATGATCAGGCTGTAGATCAGCGGCGCGGTCAGCACCACGAGGGGGCGGGTCTGGCGCAGGAAATCGGTCAGGCGCACGCGGAAGGCGCGCTGGCGGCGGCGGGCCTCGGCGTCGAAAATGACGCGGCCGTTTTCCAGACGGTAGAGGAAGGCATCGCGGCGGCGGTCGAATTCCGCCTCGAGCTGATCCTGAAGTTCGCGGATGCGGGAGAGGAGCGTGTCGGTGTTGTGGGTCATGACAGGTCTCGGCTGCGGAGGGCTGCGCCTATCATAGGAAAGGCGCGGGGCCTTTGCACCCCGCGCCTTCTGTCGGTGTCGCAGCGCGCTCAGGCGATGGCGACCAGTTCGATGTTGAAGGTCAGGTCGCGGCCTGCGAGCGGGTGGTTGGCATCCAGCGTCACCTCGGTCTCGGTCACATCGACCACCGTCACGGGCATGACCTGACCCTGCGGCGTCTGGACCTGCAACTGGGTGCCCAGATCGAGGGGGATGTCGGCCGGGATCTCGGCGCGGGGGACGGCCTGACGGGCGTTCGGGTCGGGCTGGCCATAGGCCAGATCGGCGGGGACTTCGACGGTCTTTTTCTCGCCCACGGTCATGCCCGGCAGGGCGGTGTCCAGACCGGGGATGATCTGACCGGAGCCCACGACGAATTCCAGCGGATCGCGCCCCTGCGAGCTGTCGAAGGTGGCCCCATCCGAGAGGGTGCCGGTGTAGTGAATGCGGACGGTATCGCCCGGTTTGACCTGCGTCATCTGTGTTCCAGTTCTGTTTGGGGGAGGTGAATGATCGAGGCCGCCGTGCCCCATGGCGCGGGCGGGTTCTCGGGTTGACGCTTGGCAGGCTACAGAGTGGGGAGGGATTTTGCAAACAGGAGGGGCGGATGAGGCTGATGGGCGCTGATTAACTCTTTTCCCCTGCCCGCCGCCGTGCCAGTCTGGACCAAAAAGGACAGCGCCGACAGATGATCACGACCTGCATATTCGACGCCTATGGCACCCTGTTCGATGTGGCGGCCGCCGCGCGGCAGGTGGCCGCAGAGCCGGGGCGCGCGGATTTTGCCCGCCACTGGCCCGCGCTATCCGCGAAATGGCGGCAAAAACAGTTGCAATACAGTTGGTTGCGCGCGATCACCGGGGATCACACGGATTTCTGGACGGTGACGCAGGACGGGCTGGATTGGGCGCTGGAGTCCGAGGGGCTGGCCGGGGATGTGGCGCTGCGCGACCGGCTGCTGGCGCTATACTGGGAGCTGAGCGCCTTTGACGAGGTGCCGGGGATGCTGGCGGCGCTGAAGGCGGCGGGGATGAATACGGCGATCCTGTCGAATGGCAGCCCCGAGATGCTGTCGGGGGCGGTGCAATCGGCGGGTCTGGCCGAGGTGCTGGACGATGTGCTGTCGGTCGAATCGGTGGGGATCTTCAAGCCCGCGCCGCAGGTTTACGACATGGTGATCCAGCGGTTCGGATGTGCCAAGTCGCATGTCCTGTTCGTGTCGTCGAATGGCTGGGATGCCGGGGCGGCGGCGGCTTACGGGTTCGAGACGGTCTGGGTGAACCGGGCGGGTGATCCGGTGGACCGGCTGCCGGGGCGACCGGATCATGTGCTGCCGGACCTGCGCGCCATTCCCGGACTGGTGGGGCGCTGATGCCACGGTTTGTCACATCGGACGGGTTGCATCTGCATTACGAGGAGGCGGGCGAGGGTCTGCCGGTGCTGTGCCTGTCGGGGCTGACGCGGAATGCGCGGGATTTCGATTTCATGGCCCCGCATCTGACGGGCGTGCGGCTGATCCGGCTGGATTACCGGGGGCGCGGGCAGTCGGAGTGGTCGCCCGACCCGCTGAGCTATACCGTGCCGCGCGAGGCGCAGGATGTGCTGGAGCTGCTGGATCATCTGGGGCTGGAGCGGGTGGCGATCCTTGGCACATCGCGCGGCGGTCTGATCGCGATGGTGCTGGCGGCGATGGCGAAGCATCGGCTGCTGGGGGTGGCGCTGAACGACATCGGGCCGGAACTGGACCCCGGCGGTCTGGATGTCATCATGGGCTATCTGGGGCGGCACCCGGAGGCAGCCACGCTGGAGGAGCTGGCCGTGGCGCGCAAGGCGGCGCTGGAGGCGAAGTTTCCCGGTGTGCCGCTGGCGCGCTGGCGGCAGGAGGTGACGCATACCCATGTCGAGACGGCGCAGGGTGTGCGGATCACCTACGATCCCGGCCTGCGCGAGGCGGTGATTGCGGCCGGGGCCAAGGGCGCGCCGGACCTGTGGCCGCTGTTCCGGGCCATTGGCCCCCTGCCCTGCGCGGTGATCCACGGGGCGAATTCGGACCTGCTGACGGAGGCGACCGTGGCGCGCATGGCGGCCGAACTGCCCGGTCTGATCGTGGCGCATGTGCCGGACCGGGCGCATATCCCTTTCCTTGATGAACCTCAGGCGCTGGATGCGCTGAACCTCTGGCTGGAGCAGATGGCATGAATATCGAGATGATCCGCGCGGCGGCGGAGCGGTTGAAGGGACAGGCGCGCGAGACGCCGATGCTGACATCGCCGTTCATCGACCATCTGGCGGGGCGGCGCGTGTTGATCAAGGCGGAGTGTTTGCAGCATACCGGCAGTTTCAAGTATCGCGGCGGCTATTCCGCGGTGTCGGCCCTGCCCGAGGATGTGCGGGCGCAGGGGGTGATCGCCTTTTCGTCGGGCAATCACGCGCAGGGGGTGGCTCTGGCGGCGACGCAGCATGGCGTGCCCTCGGTCATCATCATGCCGGCGGATGCGCCGCGTCTGAAGATCGAGAATACGCGCGCCCTGGGGGCGGAGGTGGTTCTTTATGATCGCGCGACCGAGGATCGCGATGCGATTGGTGCGCGGATGGCCGGGGAGCGGGGGCTGACGCTGATCAAGCCCTTTGACGAGCCGCAGGTGATTGCCGGGCAAGGCACCACCGGGCTGGAGATTGCGGCGCAGGCGCGCGCGCTGGGGGTCGAGGAGGCGGATGTCCTGGTCTGTTGCGGTGGCGGCGGGCTGACCTCGGGGATCGCGCTGGCGCTGGAGGCGGAGGCGCCCGGTCTGCGCGCGCGCCCCGCCGAGCCGCAGGGGTTTGACGATACCGCGCGGTCGCTGGCCAGTGGCCGGATCGAGCGCAACGCCGCCATGACGGGCAGCATCTGTGATGCGATCGTGACGCCCAGCCCCGGCCATCTGACCTTTCCGATCATGCAGCGGCTGTGCGGGCCGGGGCTTGTCGTGACGGATCAGGAGGCGCTGCGGGCCATGGCGCAGGCGTTCTTGCGGTTCAAGATCGTGCTGGAACCGGGCGGGGCCGTGGCGCTGGCGGCGGCGCTGAACCGGCGCGACCAGATCGAGGGGGAGGCGGTGATCGTCGTCGCCTCGGGCGGGAATGTCGATCTTGAGATGTTCGAGAAGGCGCTGAACACGCTCAAGCCCTGATCCGGGGCGGGAGTGGAGTTATCCACAACCTTAGGTAAGGTTTTCCCGTCTTTTCGGATGCGGCCGCACATGCAACGATTGTGCTGCATTTCATCATCACGGAGTGGCCTTTTTTCAGGCTCCTGTTACAGAGAGACCTCATCATCATGAAACTCATTCTTGCCTCACATCGGGCGGTCATGGTTCTGACCGCTGCCGGAAGCTATGCGCTGGCGACACTTCTGCTCAAACCCTATTGCGAGGGGATTCATCCCGGCTGGCTGATCGGGCTGGCGATGATCGTCGCGGTGGTGACGGTGCTGGTGCTGGGTATCCTGTCCGCCGCGATTGCGCCGCCGTCGATGCATCAGGCCCTGGGCGGGTTGCTGGTTCTGACGGGGATTGTGCTGATCACCCTGTGACGCGGCCCTTGCCATTTTAATTGACAGCGTAAACTATTTTTGCTTCTCTTCCCCTTGCGAACAGGGGAGAGTCACATGCGCACACAGGTCTGCATCATCGGCGGGGGGCCGTCGGGTTTGCTGCTGTCACAGCTGCTGCACAATGCCGGAATCGACACGGTGGTTCTGGAACGCCAGAGCCGGGATTATGTGCTGAGCCGTATCCGGGCGGGGGTTCTGGAATGGGGCAGTGTCGAGATGCTGCGCAAGGCCGGGGTCGGGGCGCGGATGGAGGCCGAGGGGTTCGTGCATGGCGGCACCTATCTGGCGGCGCGGAACCGGGGGTTCCGGATTGATTTCGACGCGCTGATCGGGCGGCAGGTGATGGTTTACGGCCAGACCGAGGTGACGCGCGATCTCTATGCCGCGCGGGACAAGGCGGGGGGCGTGGTGATCCACGGGGTCGAGGGGACAACGCTGCATGACCTTGATACGGATAAGCCATACGTCTCATATCAGATTGATGGCGTGACGCATCGGGTGGATTGCGATTTCATTGCGGGTTGTGACGGGTTTCACGGGCCCAGTCGCAAGGCG
Organism: Paracoccaceae bacterium; assembly: GCA_024304855.1. Taxonomy (GTDB): domain Bacteria; phylum Pseudomonadota; class Alphaproteobacteria; order Rhodobacterales; family Rhodobacteraceae; genus Seohaeicola. The sequence goes on along the minus strand of JAMWZG010000032.1, from coordinate 13,819 downwards.
ATTCCGGCCGATGTGCTGCGCGAATACGAGCGGGTCTATCCCTTTGGCTGGCTGGGTATCCTGTCCGAGACGCCGCCGGTCAGCCATGAGTTGATCTATGCCAACCATGCGCGGGGCTTTGCCCTGTGTTCGATGCGCAATGCGAATCTGAGCCGCTATTACGTGCAATGCCCGGTCACGGATTCGGTCGCGCAATGGAGCGATCAGGCCTTCTGGGACGAGTTGCGCCGCCGGATTCCGGCGGATGCGGCGGAGGCCTTGATCACCGGGCCGTCGATCGAGAAATCCATCGCGCCGCTGCGGTCCTTCGTGGCGGAACCGATGCGCTGGGGGCGGTTGTTCCTGGTGGGGGATGCGGCGCATATCGTGCCCCCGACCGGGGCCAAGGGTCTGAACCTGGCGATTGGCGATGTGCATTACCTGCATGAGGGCTTGATCCAGCATTATCAGGGCGATGATGAGGGGATCGCGACCTATTCCGAGCGGGCGCTGGCGCGGGTGTGGAAGTCGGAAAGGTTTTCCTGGTCGCTGACGACCATGCTACACCGATTCCCGGACCAGTCGCCCTTCGAGCAGCGGATGCAGGAAGCGGAGCTGGATTATCTGGAAACCTCTGTCGCGGCGCAGCGCGCCTTGGCGGAAAACTATGTGGGGCTGCCATACTGATGCGTATTGCCGATCTGGGAGATGTCAAACTTCACTACCGTATCGACGGGGATCTGTCGGGGCGGCCCGTGGTCTTTGCCAATTCATTGGGCACGGATCTGCGGCTGTGGGATCAGGTGCTGCCGCTGCTGCCACGCGGGTTGAAATATATCCGTTATGACAAGCGCGGGCACGGTCTGTCGGAACTGACGGCGGCGCCCTATGCCATGGGCACTTTGGTGCGCGATGTGGAACGGCTGATGGATCATCTGGAGGTGAGGGACGCGCTGTTTGTAGGTCTGTCCATCGGCGGGATGATCGCGCAGGGTCTGGCCGTGAAGCGGATGGATCTGGTGCGGGCGATGGTGCTGTCGAACACGGGCGCCAAGATCGGCCAGCCTGCCATGTGGGACGAGCGTATCGCCGCCGTGCGCGCGGGCGGGATCGAGGCGCTGGCCGATGCGATCATGGAGCGGTGGTTCTCCGCGCCTTTCCGCCAGACCGATGCCTTCCATGCTTGGCGCAACATGTTGGTGCGGCAACCGGCCGAGGGTTACATCGGCTGTTCCGCCGCGATTTCGGGGACGGATTTCTATACGCCCACGTCCGGGTTGCGCCTGCCGACGCTGGGGATTGCCGGATCGGATGATGGATCGACGCCGCCCGATCTGGTGCGTGAGACGGTGGAATTGATCCCCGGATCGCAGTTCCATCTGATCCGCAAGGCGGGGCATCTTCCTTGCGTCGAGCAGCCCGAGGAATACGCGGCCGTATTGACCAAGTTCATGCAGGATGTCGGCCATGTCTGATCGTTTCGCCAAGGGCATGGAGGTGCGCCGCAGGGTTCTGGGCGATACCCATGTGGACCGGGCCGAGGCGGGCAAGACGGGCTTTGATGAACCCTTTCAGACGTTGATCACGGAAGGGGCCTGGGGGAACGTCTGGGCGTCGGACGGCATCAGCTTGCGCGAGCGATCAATGCTGACGCTGGCCCTGCTGGCGGCGACCGGGAATTTCGAGGAAATTCCGATGCATATCCGCGCCACCGCCCGCACGGGGGCCAGCAAGCGCGATGTGCTGGAGGCGTTTCAGCATGTGGCGATCTATGCCGGGGTGCCGCGGGCCAATCATGCGCTGAAACTGGCCAAGGCCACCTATGCCGAGATGGAGGCAGAGAATGAGTGAAGTCACTGATCAAGGTGCGCTGATCCCGCGCCAGCGGCATCTGCACCCCGTGCCATACGATCCCGAATACAAGACATCGGTGCCGCGTTCGCCCAAATGGCCGCTTCTGTCGATGGAAAGCACACCGTCCGAGGAGACGGGGCCAAGGTTCGGCCATTCCCTGCTGGGGCCGCTGGACAACAACCTGATCCTGAATTTTTCCAAGGATGGCAGCCCCGCGATTGGCGAGCGTATCCTGATGCATGGGCAGGTGCTGGATGAGAATGCGCGCCCTGTGCCGCATACTCTGGTCGAGATATGGCAGGCCAATGCGGGCGGGCGCTATCGCCATGTGAAGGACAATTACCTGGCCCCGCTGGACCCCAACTTTGGCGGCTGCGGGCGCACGATCACCGATGCGGAAGGGCGCTATCAGTTCCTGACGATCCGTCCGGGGGCTTACCCCTGGCCGAACCGCGCGAATGACTGGCGGCCGATGCATATCCATATCTCGGTCTTCGGGCACAGTTTCGGGCAGCGCCTGATCACGCAGATGTATTTCGAGGGCGATCCCCTGATCGACCGCTGCCCCATCGCCGCCACGATCAAGGAGCGCAGCCAGTTGGACCGTCTGGTGGCGCCGCTGGATATGGCGCGGGCGCGGCCCTTGGATTTTCTGGCCTATAAATTCGACATCGTGCTGCGCGGGCGGCGGCAGACCATGTTCGAGAACAAGCTGGAGGGGATGTGATGGTGCAATCGCTGGATAGTTTGACCGAGACGCCATCGCAGACGGCGGGGCCCTATGTGCATATCGGCTGTATCCCCTCTTTCGCGGGACTGCCGGGGGTTTACCCCGAGGATCTGGGGCTGTCGCCCATCAGCGACGGGGCCAAGGGGCAGATCATCACCATCACCGGGGCGGTGATCGACGGCACCGGCTGGGCGCTGCGCGATGCGATGATCGAAAGCTGGCAACCCGATGCGGGCGGTTTGTTCGCGGGGCGACCGGGGGCCGATCCGGCGGTGAGCGGATTTTGCCGCTTTGCCGCCGACAAGGATAGCGGGCTGTTCACCCTGCGCACGGTGAAACCCGGCGCGGTGCGGCATCGGTCGGGCATGATGCAGGCGCCGCATATCAGCCTGTGGATCGTGGCGCGGGGGATCAATATTGGCCTGTCCACGCGGATCTATTTCGAGGATGAGGATAACAGTGTCGACCCCCTGCTGGCGCGGATCGAGCAGCGGCCACGGGTCGAGACGCTGATTGCAAAGCGCACGGGGGACGGTCAGTATCGGTTCGATATTCGTCTTCAGGGTGAGGGCGAGACGGTATTTCTGGATATCTGAATGGCTGACTTTCTGTTGATTCATGGCTCGTGCCACGGCGCGTGGTGCTGGCGCGACCTGATCCCGGCGTTGCAGGCGCGGGGGCATCGGGCGCGGGCGATTGATCTGCCGGGGCATGGGGCGGATGCGACGCCCTATCAGGAGGTGACGCTGGAAGGATATGCGCAGGCGATCGTGGATGCGATTGACGGGCCTGTCATTCTGGTCGGGCATTCGATGGCGGGGTTTCCGATTTCCTTGGCGGCGGAGATGGCCCCCGAGAAGATCGCGCGGCTGATCTACCTTTGCGCCTATGCGGCGCAGGACGGGCGGTCGCTGGTCGAGATGCGGGCCGAGGCGCCGCGCCAGCCGATGGCGGATGCGGCGATCCGGACCGAGGATGGATTGGCCTTCCGCGTGGATCTGACCAAGGCGCCGGGGCTGTTCTATAACGATTGCCCGGCGGAGGCGGTGAATTATGCCCTGCCCCGCCTGTGCATTCAGGCGATCAAACCGCAGGCGACACCGATCACCCTGGGCGCGGGTTATGCCAGTGTGGCGCGCAGCTATATCCGCTGCGACAATGACCAGACGATCCCGCCCGAATATCAGCGGGTGATGACGCAAGGATGGGCTGCGGCGGATGTTCACGCCATGCCCACGGGGCATTCGCCGTTTTTCGCCAACCCGGAAGGCTTGGCCGATCTTCTGACCCAGATCGCGCAGGGTTGAGGGATGGCGGGTTCGGTCTTTGACAGCCCCATGTATGCGCGGCTTTTCCCGGCGGGTGAGGTGGGGCGGCTGTTCACCGACACGGCCGAGGTGCGGGCGATGCTGCTGGTCGAGGGTGCGCTGGCAAAGGTGCAAGGCGCGCAGGGGGTGATCCCCGAAACGGCGGCGGCCTTCATCCACCGCGCGGCGATGGAGGTGCAGATTGATCCGGCCGGATTGGCAGGGCCGACGGGCGAGAACGGGGTGTCGGTGCCCGGTCTGGTCGCCGCCTTCCGCAGCGCGATGGAGGCGCCGGACCATGCGCAATATGCCCATTGGGGGGCGACATCACAGGATATCATCGACACAGGCCTGATGCTGCGGCTGCGGCAGATGCTGGCGCTGCAAGAGGCGATGCTGCGCGAGGTGGTCTGCGCCCTGGGCACACTGGCCGACCGGCACGCCGCCACGCCGATGGCGGCGCGCACCTATGGGCAGCACGCGACGCCCACCAGTTTCGGCGCGACGGTCGCGCATTGGGGCGCGCCGCTGCTGGATCTGCTGGGGGAATTGCCCGCGCTGCGGCAATCCGCGCTCTGGGTGTCGCTGTCGGGGGCGGCGGGGACAGCGGCGGCCCTCGGTGCCACGGCCTTCGAGACGCGGGCGGCGCTGGCTGCGGCCTTGGGTCTGCATGACCCAAAGCGTAGCTGGCACAGTGACCGGGGGCCGATCCTGCGGATTGCCGATTGGCAGGCGCGGCTGGCGCTGGCCCTGGGCAAGATGGCGGAAGACTTGCTGATCCTGACGCAGACGGGTGTAGGGGAGGTCTCGCTCGGCGCCGCCGGCGCCTCGTCGACCATGCCGCAGAAGCAGAACCCGGTCGCGCCTTCGGCCATGGCAGCGCTGGCGCGGCAGGTGGCGGGGCTGCACGCGACCTTGCAGGGGGCGGCGTTGCACCGGCTGGACCGGGACGGGGCCGCGTGGTTCACCGAATGGCTGGTGCTGCCGCAGCTTTGCTTGGCGACCACCGCCGCGCTGATCCACGGGCACAGCCTGTCGCAGACGCTGGCCCCGATGCCCGATGCCATGCTGGGCGCGATGACGACGGGCCAGAACCTGATCCATGCCGAGGCGTTGAGTTTCGCGCTGGCGCGCCACCTGCCCCGTCCTGCGGCGCAGGCGGCCATCAAGGCCCTGTGCAAAGAGGCCAGCGCGACAGGGGCCGATCTGGCCGATCTGGCGCGCGCCGCCTATCCCGATCTGGACCTTGGCCCCGTGTTCGATGCGGCGCAGCAGATGGGCCACGCCCCAGACGAGGCGCGCCGTTTCGCGGCGGCGGCGCGGGCGCTTTAGGCTTCTTCTTGCTGCAAGTATCCAAAGGCCACGGCCGCCACGGGCGTGGCGGTTCTTATCTGCGGCCGGTGTAAAGCTGCCAGAGCCAGATCAGCAGCAGCGCGCCGAGGATCGCCCCCACCAGCCCCGCGCCGAAGCCCATGACCGCCAGCAGGGCGCGCAGGACCAGACCGCCGATCAGCGCGCCGACCATGCCGATGACGATGGTGGTGATGATATCCGCCTCGATCCGCATCAGGCGGGTGGCGATGAAGCCTGCGGCTGCGCCGATGATGAGTAGCCAGATGACGGCCATGATCCCCTCCTATCGTTTGCGCCAATGGGTCGGCACGAGGATCAGCGAGCCGATCGAGGACAGGATCGCGTCCACGCCGGGGCTGCCGATGCTGAAGCCGAACATGATCCGCACGAAGTAGAACAGGAAGGCCCCGCCCACGCAGATGATGATGGATTGCAGATAGCCATTGCGGGTAAAGCCTGTCTTTTCCGAGGCATAGCCTACGATCCCCGCAATCACCACTGTGCCGATCATCGTGGGAAACATCGTGAGACCCTTTATGGAAGCCTGTTACAGTTGTGTGCCGCGCGGCAGTGGCAGGCCGCGCAGGAAATCATCCGCATCCTGCGCCCCGCGCCCGGCCCGTTGCAAGCGCAAAAGCTGCACCGCGCCCGCGCCATCGCCCGTTCCACAGGCCACGGTCAGGGCTTCGTCCAGCACTTCGCCGGGTGCCCCTGCCCCATCCGCCAGACGCGAGGCCAGCAGTTTGATCCGCTGCCCGTCGTGATCCACCCATGCGCCCGGAAAGGGCGAGAGGGCGCGGATCTGGCGGTCCACCTCAGCGGCGGGGCGGGTCCAGTCCACCGCTGCCTCGGCCTTGTCGATCTTGGTGGCGTAGGTGACGCCCTCGGCAGGTTGCGGCTCGGGGGTCAGGTCATCCAGTCGGGACAGGGCGTCCACGATCAGCGCCGCGCCCATGTGGGACAGGCGGTCGTGCAACTGCCCGGGGGTTTCCTGCGCGCCGATGGGGGGGGCCTTGCGCAGCAGGACGGGGCCGGTGTCCAGACCCGCCTCCATCTGCATGATGCAGATGCCGGTTTCGGCGTCCCCTGCCATGATGGCGCGGTGGATGGGCGCGGCCCCGCGCCAGCGCGGCAAGAGGCTGGCGTGGATATTGAGGCAACCACGCTTGGGCGCGTCCAGCACCGCCTGCGGCAGGATCAGGCCATAGGCCACGACCACGGCCAGATCGGCGTTGAGCGCGGCGAAGTCGGCTTGCGCCGCGGCGCCTTTGAGGCTGGTGGGGTGGCGCACCGGCAGGCCCAGTGCTGTCGCGCGTTGATGGACAGGGGTGGGCGTTTCCTTTTTGCCGCGTCCCGCCGGGCGGGGAGGTTGGCAATAGACGGCCACAACCGCGTGCCCCGCATCCACCAGCGCATCCAGCACGGGGACTGAGAATTCGGGGGTGCCCATGAAGATCAGTCTCATCCGCGCGCCCTCATGCCCGTTTGCGCGCGCGGCGGATCAGCATGTCGCGTTTCATCTTGGACAGGTGGTCGAAATACATCCGGCCTGCCAGATGGTCGATCTGATGCTGCACCGAGGTGGCCCAGAGGCCGACGAAATCGCGTTCCTCAACCTCTCCCCGATCGTTCAGGAAGCGCACCAAAACCGCGCGGGGGCGGCTGATGGTGGCGGAGACGCCGGGCAGGTTGGGGCTGGCTTCCTCATGCTCGCGCAACTGCACCGAGGCGTGGACCACTTCGGGATTGGCCATGCGCACGGCCTGACCGCGCTTGTCCGAGGCATCGACGACGGCCAAGCGCAGCATGACGCCGATCTGGGGCGCGGCGAGGCCGACGCCCGGCATCGCCTCCATCGTGTCGATCATGTCGGTCCAGATGGCGCGGATGTCATCGGTGATCCCAGGCACATCCGCGGCAGGGGTGCGCAGGCGCGCGTCGGGCCAGGGGATGCAGCGGCGCGCGGTCACGCGGGGCGGACCGGAAAGCTGACGGAATAGCTGGCTTCGACCACGCGGCGCGCCTCGGGCGAGAGGCGGTCGAAGGTGATGATCCCGTCAAGGTGATCGAGTTCATGCTGGGCGCAGCGGGCTTCGAACCCGTCCAGATCCACATCCCGCGTGACGCCGTCCAGATCGCGGTAGCGCAGGGTGATGCGGTCGGGGCGCATCACCTCGGCCAGCACACCGGGGATGGAGAGGCAGCCTTCGGCGCCGCTGGCCATGCCTTCGGACCGGATTATTTCGGGGTTGATGCAGACCATCGGTGTCATATCGCCATCCTTCCAGCCGCAATCCATCACGAAAAGCCGCTTCAAGACACCCACCTGCGGCGCGGCAAGGCCACGGCCGGGGGCGTCATACATTGTCTCGAACATGGCGCGAACCAGATCGGCCATATCGTCATCCGCCGCGACCGGCGCGCAGACGGTGGCAAGGCGCGGATCGGGCCAGCGCAGGATCGGGAGCGGCCCGGTCACACCCGCGCCCTGTCGCGTTTGAGTTTCTGCATCCGCCGGGTGATCAACTGGCGGCGCAGGGGCGTGAGGTAGTCGATGAAGAGTTTGCCATCCAGATGGTCCACCTCGTGCTGCACACAGGTGGCCCAGAGGCCGGCGAAATCCTCCTGGCTCTCATTCCCGTTGCGGTCGATCCAGCGGACGGTCACTTCGGCGGGGCGGGTGACATCGGCATATTGTTCGGGGATTGAGAGGCAGCCTTCCTCATAGGTGTTGCGCTCGTCCGAGGATGCCACGATCTCGGGGTTGAACATGATCAGCGGGCGCGGGGCGTCGTGATCGGTCTTGACGCAATCCAGCACGATGAGGCGCGCGTTCACGCCCACTTGCGGGGCGGCCAGACCGATGCCGGGCGCGTCATACATGGTTTCCAGCATGTCATCGGCCAGGCGGCGCAGGTCGTCGCTGAGGTCGGGCACGGGGGCCGAGACCTTTTTCAGGCGCGGGTCGGGATGGATCAGGATCGGGCGTTTGCTCATATCCCGTCAGATAGGACGAAGAATAAGGCGGTGCAATGGGCCAAAGGGATGGCCTGCGCGCAAAATTGCCCGTTGCAGCCGCGCGTCCCTTGGGTAGGCTGGCGCGCAAACAGGAGAGACAGATGAGCTTTGACACCAGGATTGACCGTTTCGGCACCCATTCCGTGAAATGGGACATGATGGAGAGCATCTACGGTGTGCCCGCCAAGGGCGGTATCCCGATGTGGGTGGCCGATATGGATTTCCGCGCGCCGGATTGCATCCAGCGGGCGGTGGCGCAGATGGTGGAGCATGGGGTTTACGGCTATTACGGCGATGATGCAGCCTATCGCGCGGCGATCTCATGGTGGATGCAGGAGCGCCATGGCTGGACGGTGCAGCCGGAGTGGATCTTTTCGCCGCATGGGTTGGTGAACGGGACGGCGCTGTGCGTGGATACGTTCACGCAGCCCGGTGACGGGGTGGTGCTGTTCACGCCGGTCTATCATGCCTTTGCCAAGGTGATCAAAGCCAACGGGCGCAAGGTGATCGAGTGTCCGCTGGTCAATAACGGCGGGCGTTACGAGATGGATTTCGACGCCTATGACGCGCAGATGGATGGCAGCGCGAAGATGGTGATCCTGTGCTCGCCCCATAATCCCGGCGGGCGGGTCTGGAGCCGGGCCGAGTTGCAGGGGCTGGCGGATTTCGCCAAGCGGCATGACCTGATCCTGGTGTCGGACGAGATCCATCACGATCTGCTGTTTCCCGGTGTCAGCCATACGGTGATGGCCAATGTGGACCCCAGCATCAGCGACCGGCTGATCATGATGACGGCGACGACCAAGACCTTCAACATCGCGGGCAGCCATACAGGCAATGTGATCATCCCGGACCCGGCGTTGCGCGCCAAGTTCGAGGGGCGGATGATGGGGCTGGGTCTGTCGCCCAATTCCTTCGGGCTGTTCATGGCCACCGCCGCCTATACGCCCGAGGGGGCGGCCTGGGTGGATGAGCTGATGGTGTATCTGGATGGCAATCGGCGGCTGTTCGACGAGGGGATCAATGCGATCCCCGGACTGGCGTCGATGCCGCTGGAGGCGACCTATCTGGCCTGGGTGGATTTTGCGGGCACCGGGATGGAGCAGGCCGAGTTCACGCGGCGTGTGGAGCAGTCCGCGCATATCGCGGCCAATCACGGGCCGACCTTCGGCAAGGGGGGCGAGACATTCCTGCGGTTCAATCTGGCGACGCCGCGCGCGCTGGTGGAGCAGGCGGTGGAGCGGATGCACAAGGCCTTTGGCGATCTGCAATAAGGCTGTCGGGGCGGCTCAGCCGCCCCGTTGCCGCTGCCCGGTGCAGCCGGGCCTAGTCGCGGGCGATCAGGGCGACGGGGGCGGACTCGTCGCGGGCGAAGTCAAGTGCGGCGCGGTCGGCGACAGGGGTGCTGCGTTTGAAATCAAACCACATCTCATCCTCCTGCGCCTCGGACGCGACGATGAGGCATTGCGACAGGTGGCGGCCGCCGTCGTAGAGATCGACCAGACCGCGCAGATGCGGAGCATCGTCCAGATCCATGGCGAAACCGCCATTCCAGACGCGCAGGACGGGATAGGTGCGCCCATCCACGTCGATCCGCAGCCGGCTTTTCCGCTTCTCCGCAAGTTTGCGGGCCGCGGCCAGACCTTCGCGCAGTTCCTTGGACAGAAAGGTCGTCATGGCATCCCCCTTACCATTCGCAATCACAGGATGAGTGAAGGGTTGAAATCGTCAAGTAAACCTTTGACGACATTTCATTTCCATCCCGTTACCAAACCCCGGAACAGGGTATTTCGTTCCGTTTCCACCGCAGGTTTCATGGATCGCGCGACAAATCCGCCACGGCGGGGCGGATTGTTGCGGGCGGGGACAGGTCGAGGCCCAGGATCATCGCCTCAAACCGGCGCACCGATTCGGGCATCTGTCGCGCCGCGTCGAGCAGGGTCGAGAGCCGCGCGGTCGTGTCCCAAAGGACAAGCGCCTGCGCCAGAGCGATGACCTGGGCCGCGTCGCGGATGGGGTGCAGGGTCGGATCGAGCGGGATGAGCGAGGGGAAAACCTCGGCCAGCACGAGGGGGGCGTGGCCGTGATCCTCGAACGGCCAGACGGCCACGGGCAGGCGGCGGCGCAGCCCTTCGAGAGCGGCCTGCCCGGTCAGGCTCTGGCCGCCGACGGAGCCTGCGCCCGAGAGTTTCCACACCTCCTGCGCGCCGGGAGCGAGGCTGTCGGCGAGGCGACGGTTGGCGGGCAGGGTCTCGCCCCAGCCCAAGGGTTTGCGGCGCGGCAGGCCGGGGATGTCGCGGGCCAGACCGTTGCCCCAGAAGGGACCATCGCCGGGGAAATGCGCGTTGAGGGATGCGGCCAGATCGAAGCGGTTGTTGGCATTGTCGGGGCCGTCGGTCAGGTTGTCATGCAGATGGGCCCAGATGCTGCGCCAGTCGGCCCCCTGCCCCGTTGACTGCGCCATGGTCTGCGCCAGACCGGCGGGATAGCCGAAGGCGAAGTCGAAACCGGCGAGAACTCGTCGGCCCGCGCGGGCCTCCTCGGACAGGGTGGCGTGGATCAGGGTCATGGCGGCGTGGCGTGTGGGCGGGTTGGACAGGGCAAGGGGCTGTCCGGGGCGCAGATGCGCGATCCAGAGGCTGTCGCGCCCGGTCTTGGGCGTGCCATTGGCGGACCAGTCCACCACCATGTAGCTGTCGAAAAGCGGCATGGGCAATCCTCCGCCGGGAAGGGTAGCAGGGTTTGGTTCCATGCCAAGCTGTGCGGTGACGCAGGGGGGATGCGCGGCCTCTTGGGTTTTCGCACGATGGGCGGGGCATTAGCTTGGAGGGAACACAGAGGAGACAGAACGATGGGCCAACTGGTTGACGGCGAATGGCACGACACCTGGTATGACACCAGCAAGACGGGCGGGAAGTTTGAACGCTCGACTGCGGGGTTCCGCAACTGGGTGACAGCGGATGGCAGCGCGGGGCCTAGCGGCGAGGCGGGTTTCAAGGCGGAAAGCGGGCGCTATCACCTTTATGTCTCGCTGGCCTGCCCTTGGGCGCATCGCACGCTGATCTTTCGGGCGCTGAAGGGGCTGGAGTCGCATATCGGCATCTCGGTCGTGCATCCCGAGATGCTGTCGGATGGCTGGACCCTGTCCGCCGATTATCCGGGTGCGACCGGCGATAGGCTGTTCGGCCTGCCGTTTCTGCGCGACATCTATACCCGCGTGGAGCCGAAGGTGTCGGGGCGGGTGACGGTGCCGATCCTTTATGACACAGAGCGTGACATGATCGTGTCGAACGAGAGTTCCGAGATCATCCGAATGTTCAACGGGGCTTTCGACGATCTGACCGGGAATACGGATGATTACTGGCCCACAGACCTGCGCGACGGGATCGAGGCGGTGAATGCGCGGGTCTATGACACGGTGAACAACGGCGTCTACAAGGCTGGGTTTGCGACCACGCAGGCGGCCTATGAGGCGGGGGTGTATCCGCTGTTCGAGACGCTGGACTGGCTGGAGGCGCGGCTGGCCGACAACCGCTATCTGATGGGCGAGCGGCTGACCGAGGCGGACTGGCGGCTGTTTCCCACGCTGGTGCGGTTCGACAGCGTCTATCACCTGCATTTCAAGTGCAACCGCAAGCGGATCGTGGATTACCCGAACCTCTGGGCCTATACGCGGGAGTTGTATCAGGTGCCGGGTGTGGCGCAGACGGTCAATCTGGATCACATCGTGCGGCACTATCACTATAGCCATGACACGATCAATCCGCATCGGATCATCCCGATCAACCCGATCCTTGATTTCGAGGCACCGCACGGGCGGGGGTAATTTAGGGGGGGGTGATCGCCCTCAGCAGGCGCGGCTGTAGTGCATGACCATCGCGGCCAGATCCTCGGGCGGGGTGGCGCTTTGCAGAAAGGCGCAGGCATTGGGGCTGTGCAGGAAGATCGAGCCATCGGAGAAGAAGGTGGTGTTGGTGACGAAGATCACCTGCGCCTCGGGGCGGCGGTAGCTGGCGTAATCCGAGATGGCCAGCGCGCTGCCCTGTTGCAGCACCAGATCCAGCACGATCATGTCGATGGACAGGGCGCGGAGCAGGTCAAAGGCGGCGTCCTGCCCTTGAACCAGGTGGACCTCGGCCCCCTGACGCTCCATATGCCGTTTCCAGAGCCGGCCCAGATCGGGATTCGGCTCGACTATCAAGACGATCATGCATTCCTCACTGGATCGCCGGGGTCACGCGGGGCACCCGGACTGCCGGTCTTGAACTGCTTGCCGGCCTGTGGCGACGTTCATGACGGCGAAAAACTAACAAACCGTTAATGAAAGCAAAGGATCTGTTAACGACTGGCCGCGAGCTTGCGCTTTGGGCGCAAATCCGCTTGATGGGGCGCAGGCAGGAGCGTGGCAGATGGGTGATGACTTCAAGGCGCTGGCGCAGCAAGGCGGCTTGCCACGGGGCAAGGGGCCGCAGCGTGACCATGGCGGCGGGCTGGACGGGGCGGTGGCCTGTTTCGGCGGTGCGCGGGCGGGCTGGATTGACCTGTCCACCGGGATCAACCCCTGTCCCTGGCCGGTCGCGCGGGTGATGATCCCCGACATGGCCTGGACCGCCCTGCCCGACCGCGCGGCGATGGGCGCGCTGGAGGCGGCGGCGCGGGATCTGTGGCAGGTGCCGGAGGGGATGGGTGTGCTGGTGGCGCCCGGAGCCTCGGCCCTGATTGCGCGGATACCGGGCTTGGCGGGGCCGGGCCGGGTGCATATTCCGCAGCCCACCTATAACGAACATGCGGCGGCCTTTGCGGGGCACGGCTGGGAGGTTTGCGCAGATGCGGATGGCCCGGTGCAGGCGCGGGTGATCGTGCATCCCAACAACCCCGACGGGCGCTGGTATGGGGCGGATGACCTGCGCGGCGTGCCACTGATCGTGGTGGACGAGAGTTTCTGCGATGTGGCCCCAGCGCGGTCCTTGCTGGCGCATCTGCCGCGCGAGGGGGGGATCATCCTGAAGAGTTTCGGCAAGTTCTGGGGTCTTGCCGGGTTGCGGCTGGGCTTTGCCATCGGTGATCCGGTGCTGCTGGCGCGGCTGGCCGAGGGGATGGGGCCGTGGCCCGTGTCCGGGCCGGCGTTGGCGATCGGGGCGGCGGCGCTGGCGGATCGGGACTGGGCTGCGGCCACGCGGGTGCGGCTGGCGGCGGATGCGGTGCGGCTGGATGCGGTGATGCGCCGCGCCGGGGCCGTGGTGGCGGGCGGGACGGATCTGTTCCGGCTTTATACCGTCGATGACGCCGAGACCTGGCAGGCGCGGCTGGCGGGCGCGCAGATCTGGAGCCGGATCTTCCCCTGGTCGCGGACCCTGATCCGGCTGGGTCTGCCTGCGCCACAGGATTGGGCGCGGGTCGAGGGGGCGTTGTGACCCTGATCCTGGCGATGCTGCTGGATGCGTGGCTGGGCGAGCCGCGCTGGCTCTGGTCGCGGGTGCCGCATCCGGCGGTGCTGATGGGGCGGCTGATCGGTTGGGCGGATGTGCGGTTCAACCGGGGCGCGGCGCGGCGGTTGAAGGGCGTGGCGGTGATGGTG
>JAMWZG010000319.1 GCA_024304855.1 Paracoccaceae bacterium | reverse complement strand
CGTGACCAGAACGCCGGAAACTCGTCCTGCCCGAAGGCGATCCTGGACCTGCCCAAGACGCTGGAGGTGCTGGAGACGCTGGGTGTGCCGGTGATCGCCTTCGGGCAGGACGAGTTTCCGGCGTTCTGGTCACGCTCGTCCGGGATGAAGGCGCCGCTCCGGCTGGACAGTGCGGTGGCGGTGGCGCAGGCGCATCGGATGCGGGCGCGGCTGGGATTGCCGGGGGGGCAGTTGGTGGCCAATCCGATTCCGGCTCAGGCCGAGATTGCCCGCGACGAGCTGGCGCCGGTGATTGCGCAGGCGACGGCGGATGCCGAGGCTTTGGGCATTGCGGGCAAGGCGGTGACGCCCTTCCTGTTGCAGCGGATCTTTGATCTGACGGGGGGCGCGTCCCTGGAGGCGAATATCGCGCTGGTGCTGAACAATGCGCGGCTGGGGGCGGCGATTGCGGGTGCCTTGGCGGCACAGACGGCGGGCGGGTGAGCCTGCGGCCCATTGTGGCGCGGGCGGCGAGCGCCTAGATAACGGGGGGCAGATCGCCCCGGATGCGAGACATGACGAAGCCTTTTGATCCAGATCAGCCTGCCCCTGCCCCTGCCCCGGCGCCGCGCCGCAATGGTCCCTTGTCGGGCTTGCGGTCGAGTTTTCTGACCGGGATCATCGTGATCGCGCCGATTGGCCTGACGATCTGGTTCATCTGGTCCTTCATGGGGTTCGTGGACGGGGTGGTGATGCCGCTGGTGCCGGCGCGGTTCAACCCGGCCACCTATTTCGACATCAACCTGCGCGGGCTGGGCGTGGTGATCTTTCTGATCTTCACGATTGTTGTGGGCTGGATCGCCAAGGGGTTGATCGGGCGGTCACTGCTGCGCTTTGGCGAGTCGCTGGTGCACCGGATGCCGGTGGTGCGGTCGATCTATTCGGGCGTGAAGCAGATTGCGGAGACGGTCTTCGCGGAATCCGACCGCAATTTCGAGAAGGCCTGCATGGTCGAATATCCGCGCAAGGGGATCTGGGCCATCGGGTTCATTTCCACCGAGGCCAAGGGCGAGCTGGCGCTGCGCAATCCGTCGGAACGCGGACCGCTGATGAGTGTCTTTCTGCCTACCACGCCCAACCCGACATCGGGGTTTCTGCTTTATGTGCCGCGCGAGGATCTAATCGTGCTGGAGATGAGCGTCGAGGATGCGGCCAAGCTGATCATCTCGGCCGGGCTGGTCTATCCCAATGCCAAAGACCCCAGCCGTCCGGCAGAGGCGGCCTGATCGCGTCTGACAAGGCAGGGGGCGCTGCCCCCTGGGTCGAACTGCGTTCGCCCTGACCCCCGGGATATTTGCGGCAAAAAGAAACGGGGCCGGGCCATTTTTGGGGCGCGTGGGGGGGCGCTGGTTGAGGCGCGCAAGGCCCGCCCGAGGGCCGCGCGAGCGCCGGTTCAGGCCAGCATCGCGGCCAGATCGACGGTGGCGCGCTGGTTGAGATCGTCGCGATGCGTGGCCAGAAAGCCGTCCGCCGCCAGTCGCCCCGCCGCCTTGAGCCGCGAGAGCAGCACCGGATTGGGCATGATCTTGGTCGCCACCGAGAGGTCATTCATCAGCGCATCATCCGAGACCATATGCACCAGTACATCCTTCATCGTGCCGGGGGTCAGCGCGCCCTGCGCCAGAAGCCGCTTGACGAAGGCGACAGCGCGCAATTCGCGCAGGAGCGAGGCGTTGAAGCTGATTTCATTGATGCGGTTCTGGATCTGGTTCGGGCTGCGCGGCAGGTCATCGCGGATGATCGGGTTGATGTTCACGATCATGATGTCGGCGGGCAGGTCAGGCTCGAACAAGGGGAAAAGCGCGGGGTTGCCGCTGTAGCCGCCGTCCCAATAGGCCTCAAGCCGGCCGGTGGCGGGGTCTTCGATCTCGACCGCCTGAAAGAGCGTCGGCAGGCAGGCCGAGGCGAGCAGCGCGCCGGTGGAAATGTCATGGCCGCTGAAGACGCGGATCTTGCCGGTGCGCACATTGGTGGCGCCCACGAAAAGGCGCGGGCCGTCACTAGCGCAGACGGTGTCGTAATCGAAGGCCTCGGCGATCTGGGTGAGCGGGTTGGTGTAGAATGGTCCCAGCGCATAGGGCGAGGTCATGCGGCTGATCGTGTCGGCCATGCCGTAGGCCAGCGAGTTTTCGAGCGCGGCACTGACGGCGGCGGTGGCGGGCGAAAACTCGGTCAGCCAGCGGGTGACGGGGGTTTCCTGCAACGCGCCCATCCGTGACCAGAGCCAGTCGAGATTGGCGCGCGCGCCCTCGCGCCCGCCCTTGAGCCAGCCGGATTTATAGGCCGCGCCATTGAGCGCCCCTGCCGAGGTGCCGGAAATGGCGGCAATCTCGATCTCCTCCTCGTCCAGCAGGCGGTCGAGCACGCCCCAGGTGAAGGCGCCATGGGCGCCGCCGCCTTGCAGGGCGAGGTTGATGCGTTTGAGCGTCATGGGTGGGGACTTTCATGATGTTGGGAGCAGCAAGGGGGCGCTGCCCCCTCCGGCGAACGATGTTCGCCGTTCACCCCCGAGATATTTCCGGCAAGAAGACGCCTGTGCTGTGGTGCCGCGGCAATCAGAGCGCCGTCCAGCCGCCATCCACGCTGATCGTGGTGCCGGTGATCTGGGCCGCCGCATCCGAGCAGAGAAAGACGGCGGTGCCGCCCAGTTGCTCGACCGTGGCGAATTCCTTGGAGGGCTGGCGTTCCAGCATGACCTTCTTGATCACCTCGTCGCGGTCCATGTCGTATTTCTTCATCGTGTCGGGGATCTGCGCCTCGACCAGCGGGGTGAGGACATAGCCGGGGCAGATCGCGTTGCAGGTGATCCCCTGCCCTGCGGTTTCCAGCGCCGTGGTCTTGGACAGGCCGACGATGCCATGTTTGGCCGCGACATAGGCGGATTTATAGGGGCTGGCGGTCAGGCCATGGGCGGAGGCGATGTTGACGATGCGGCCCCAGCCCGCCTTGCGCATCATGGGCAGGGCCATGGCGGTGGTGTGGAAGGCGGAGGTGAGGTTGATCGCGATGATCGCGTCCCATTTCTCGGTGGGGAATTCGTCGATCGGGCAGACATGCTGGATGCCGGCATTGTTGATCAGGATGTCGCAGGCCCCTGCCTTTTCGATCAGGGCGCGGCAGTCCTCGGCCTTGGACATGTCGGCCTTGATATAGCGCGCGGTGACGCCGTATTCGGCCGCGATGTCGCGGGCGATGGCGTGATCCTCCTC
>JAMWZG010000318.1 GCA_024304855.1 Paracoccaceae bacterium | reverse complement strand
AGGCCCGATGTCTGGCAACAATGTCAGCCACGCCAACAACAAGACCCGTCGCCGGTTTCTGCCGAACCTGAACGATGTGTCGCTTCAGTCCGAAACGCTGGGCCGGGTTGTGAAGCTGCGGATTTCCGCGGCTGCGCTGCGCTCGGTCGATCACCGCGGTGGTCTGGACGCGTTCCTGGCGAAGGCCAAGGATGACACGCTGTCCGACGCGGCGCTGAAGATCAAGAAAGAGATTGCGAAGGCACAGGCCACCGCCTGATCCTTTCGATCGGTTTCAAGTTGGAGCAGCCCTGCCGGATCGGCGGGGCTGTCTCTGTTTGGGCTGTGTCCTTTTGTGGCACCCCCGTCGGGCGTGTCTGGCGCAGTCGCCTCTTTCCGCGCGGCGGGCTGAGGCGTATACCCGCGCCATGACACGCGCCTGCCGACCCTTGATTGCCGTTGTGCTGGCCCTGCTGCTGGTTCTGACCGCGCAGGCCATGGCCGTGGCGCGCGGGATGCCGGGGGTGGCGGGGGCTGTGGTGCTGTGCACCGGCACCGGCCCGGTCACGGTTCTGACCGATGCCGAGGGGCAGCCGGTGGGGCCGGCGCATATCTGCCCCGATTGCACCTTGTCGTTGATCGTGGCGCTGGCGCAGGCGGGGCCTGTGACGGCGCATCCGATGGGGCGGTCGGTCGCGGTGGCGCTGCCTGCGGTTGCGCGCCTTGCGGCGCGGGACATCCAGCCCTTCAGTGCGCGCGATCCCCCGGCTGTGGTCTGATCCTTTCGCAAATTCATCAGACATACACAGACACGCAGACAGACAGGAGCGACGCAATGTCCTTCAAAACCACATTTCTTGCGGCCAGCACGGCCGTTTTCCTTGCCCTTCCCGCCTTTGCTGCCGGGATCGAGGTGCAAGACCCCTATGCCCGCAGCGCCTCGGAGATGGCGACGACGGGCGCGGCCTTCATGGTCATCGCCAATGGCACGGATGTGGCGGATCGCCTGATCGGTGTGGCCTCCGACGCGGCCGAGAAGGTCGAGCTGCATACCCACCGCGAGGACAGCAATGGCGTCATGCGGATGATCCATGTCGAGGAAGGGTTCGAGCTGCCGGCAGGCGGCGAGATCGTGATGGAGCGCGGCGGTCATCACGTCATGTTCATGGGTCTGACAGCGCCGATGGCGCAGGGCGACATGATCGACCTGACCCTGACCTTTGAGAAAGCCGGCGAGGTGGCGGTGCAGGTGCCCGTCGATCTGGAGCGTCAGCCGCAGGCCGGTGCCCATGGTGGCATGAACCACGGCGGCATGAAGAAAGACTGACCGGGTCTGACCCGAGGGCGACAGAGGCCGGGCCGATAGAGGCCCGGCCTTTTGCGTGCCAAGCGGGCGCCGGGGCACACAGCGGGGCAGACACCGGGGCAGGCGCGACGGGGCAGGCGCGACGGGGCGGGTGAGACGTGGCGGGTGAGACGTGGCGGGTGCCGGAGCAAAGACGCGATTCCCCTGTGCCGCAACTTGCAACTTGCGCCCGCTGCCTGCACACAGATCAAAAGGGACGTAGCGCAAGGGTCACTGTGATGGGCGACGTGGCAAACAGATTGGTCGGCCTGTTGCTGTCTGCGATCATGGTGCTGGTGGTGTGCCGGGAATGGGGCATCGCGGCTTGGGTGCAGCCTGCCAAGCCGGTGCTGGTTCTGGTGCTTGTCGCCATCCTGCTGTTTCAGGTGCGTCTGTCGCGCAAGGCATTCATTGCCGTGGCCGTGCTGATCGGGGCGGCACTGGCCGCCATCCACCCGGACTGGCGCGCCATTGTCACCCGCGGGCTTGAGACGGCCGCTTTCATCGGCGCGTTCTTCACCGCGCTGTCATCGCTGCGGACGGTCGCGCAGACCTCGCCCGCGATCCAGCGCGCGGGCACGTTTCTGGCGGGACAGCCGCCCGGACGGCGCTATGCCGCGCTGACGGTGGGCGGGCAGGCCTTTGCCCTGCTGCTCAACTATGGGTCGCTGCAACTGCTGGGTTCCCTGGTGACGGCCAATGCCAGAGGCGAGCCCAACCCCGAGATTCGCGGGCATCGCATCCGGCGGATGCTGCTGGCGATCCAGAGGGCCTTTGTATCCACCCTGCCATGGTCGCCGCTATCCTTTGCGGTGGCGATCACCATCAGCGTGATCCCCGAGGCAAGCTGGAGCAAGGCCCTGCTGCCGGGGTTGGTGACATCGGTGCTGCTGGCAGGGATCGGCTGGTCGCTGGACACGCTGTTCAAGCCCCGGCTGACGGTCACGCCGGTGCGCAGCGCGCCGGTGGGCACATGGGCCACGATGCTGCCGCTGGCGGTATTGCTGGCCGTGCTGCTGGTGGGGGTGGTGACGCTGAGCACGCTGACGCAGGTGCGCGTGGTGGGGATCGTCGCGGTTCTGGTGCCCTGTATCGCGGTGGGCTGGATGCTGATCCAGCATTGGGGGGCAAGCCCCCTGCGCAGCACGCGCGACCGGATCACCGCCTATGTGTTGCAGGAATTGCCCGGCTATCGCGGCGAGCTGACGCTGCTGATGATGGCGGGGTTCATCGGCACGGCGGGGGCGCAGCTTTTCGCGCCCATCGTGCAGGGGGCGGGGTTCGATGTTTCGACCTTGCCGACATGGGTGGTGCTGGTGGCGCTGGTCTGGATCATCCCGCTGGCGGGGCAGATCGGGATGAACCCGATCCTTGCCGTCACGCTGATTGCGCCGCTCATTCCGGCGGCTGCCGATCTTGGCGTGCAGCCGACGGCGCTGGTGGTGGCGATCACGTCCGGATGGGCGCTGAGCGGGGCCAGTTCTCCGTTCACGGCGACGACCTTGCTCATCGGCTCGTTCGGCGGGATCAGCGCGTCGCGCGTGGGGCTGGTGTGGAACGGGGCCTATACCTTGATCTGCGGCGTGGTGCTGTCGGTCTGGGTGGTGGCCTTTGCCACATTGGTCTGACCGCAGGGATCAGCCGGTCAGGAGCATGTCCACCCAGCGCGGCACCTCGACCGAGGCTTTGCCAAGGCGGGTTTCCGCGAAATCCGACACGACGGCGGAAGGGTCGAGATTGATCTCGACCGTATGGGCGCCTGCGCGGGCGGCATCCTGCACGAAGGCGGCAGCGGGATAGACCTGCCCCGAGGTGCCGATGGCGGCGAAGAGGTCGGCCGCGCGCAGCAGATCCCAGATCCGGTCCATGAAATAAGGCATTTCCCCGAACCAGACGACATCGGGCCGGGCTGCGGGTGCGGCGCAGGCCGGGCAGGGGTGGCCC
>JAMWZG010000317.1 GCA_024304855.1 Paracoccaceae bacterium | reverse complement strand
CCATCGCCTTGTGGAGTCCGGACTTTCCTCGGATCGATAGACCCCGACCCGCGATCATCCAGCCCTCCGCGCAAGGCCCACTTAAGCGCAGGCGGCGGCGTGGTCAACGGGGAAGCGTCGGGCAAGATCGGCCGCGATGGCACGGTCCTCGCGCGCCAATGGCCCCTTGGCCCAGGGACGAAACCGCAGACGCAGCGCGGTCAGAACGGCGGCCTCGGGATCATCGCAGCCTGCGGGCGGATGAAACCCCACCCGCGCGGCATCCGTCAGGAAATCACCCACAGGCGTGGCGGCATCCGGCGCGGGCCAGATCGACAGCCCCCGCCGCGCCAACCTGCGCCAGTCAAAGCGCGGCCCCGGATCGGATTTGCGCAAAGGCGCCATGTCGGAATGCCCGATCACCCGTTCGGGCGGGATGGCCCAGCGCGCCATGATCTGCGCCAGAAGCCCCTCCAGCGCATCCATCTGCGCGGCGGCGAAAGGATGATCCCCGCGATTGGCCAGCTCGATCCCGATGGAACGCGAGTTCACATCCGTCACCGCGCCCCAGCGCCCGGCCCCGGCGTGCCAGGCGCGCTGCTCCTCGGTCACCAGTTGCCAGATGCGGCCCTGTTCACAGATCAGATAATGCGCCGACACCTCGGCCGCCGGATCGCAGAGCCGCTCCAGCGCCGCCGCAGCACTGGTCATCGCGGTATAATGGATCACCACCATATCGGGCCGCGCGCCATCCCGGCGCGGCCCGCAATTGGGCGAGGCGGCGCAGATCATCACTGCACCCCCGCCCCGCTGTCAGTTCTGCACGGCAGAACGGAACGGGCGCGGATCCCAGTCGCAGGCAAAGCCATCGCCATCGGGATCAAGCCCGCGCCGGTCGCGCTGCGGCCCGCCGCGCGCCAGAAAGTCGATCTGCGCCTTGTCCGCCGAGGGGTATTCCGCGCAATTGCGATCATAGTTCTGGAAGTTGAGAGAACTGCGCCGATAGAGCGACACACCCTTGGGATTGGTCGTCCTGAGGGCATATTCCACGATATTCGGCCCATCCTCGCCACTGCGACGCGGCAGATCCGTCGGCTGGACCACCACATATTGCGCGCGGTTGCGGGCAATCGCGGCCGCATCGCTCTCGATGCTGCGCAGTTCGGCCACTTCCTCGAAGTCATTCTCCTGGCTGATCCCGGCCGCATTGACCGCGACAGGTGCCGGGTTGGACGGGCTCGCCTCCAGCGGCGCGCGTCCCGAATTCAGCGCCGCCGCCGTATCCGCCGCCAGCTGCGCATCCGGATCAAGCGGCACCGTCGTCGCATTCAGCGGCGCGCTCGACACGGTCGCGGGCGGCGGCAGGGATTGCCCCTGCAACTGCTGCGCCTGTTGCGCCTGATATTCGGAATACGAACCGAACCCGACGCCCGGCCCGCTGTCGGGCACCTGCGGCGAACAGGCGGCCACAGCCGCCAGCGCGAGAAGTGAAAGAACCGTCGTCGAACGTGTCAACTTCATCATCATAGCCTCAAACCCATCTCACCCGGACCGCCTGCCCCTGGGGCGCAAGCCGGTCGATTACCACCATTTGCCGGGCTTGGCCACAAACCCCGCCGCCTGCTCCAGCGCATAGGCGGTGTTCAGCAGATCGCCCTCTTCCCAGGGCCGCCCGATCAGTTGCAGACCCAGCGGCAGCCCCTGCGCATCCATCCCCGCAGGCACGGCGATCCCCGGCAACCCGGCCAGGTTCACCGTCACCGTGAACACGTCGTTCAGATACATCTGCACCGGATCCGCATCCTGCATCTCGCCCAGACCAAAGGCCGCCGAGGGCGTGGCAGGCGTCAGGATCGCATCAACCCCCGCCGCGAAAACCTCGTCGAAGTCGCGCTTGATCAAGGCCCGCACCCGGCGGGCACGGTTGTAATAGGCGTCATAGAAACCGGCGGACAGCACATAGGTGCCCACCATGACGCGGCGCTGCACCTCATGGCCGAAACCCTCGGCGCGGGTCTTCTCATACATCTCGGTGATACCGTCACCCTGCGCCAGCTTGGCACGGTGGCCGTAACGCACCCCGTCATAGCGCGCCAGGTTCGACGAGGCCTCGGCAGGCGCGATCACATAATAGGCGGGCAGCGCGTATTTCGTATGCGGCAGGCTGATCTCGCGGATCTCGGCCCCTGCGGCTTTCAGCATCGCGGTGCCGTCGGCCCACAGTTTCTCGATCTCGGCGGGCATCCCTTCCATGCGGTATTCACGCGGAATACCGATGACCTTGCCACGAATGTCACCCGTCAGCATCGCCTCGAAATCCGGCACGGCCAGATCGGCGCTGGTGCTGTCCTTGGGATCATGCCCGCACATCGCCCCCAGCATGATCGCGGCATCCCGCACCGTCTTGGTCATCGGCCCCGCCTGATCCAGGGACGACGCGAACGCCACGATCCCCCAGCGCGAGCAGCGCCCATAGGTCGGCTTGATCCCCACGATCCCGGTAAAGGCCGCAGGCTGGCGGATCGACCCGCCGGTATCCGTGCCCGTCGCCGCCAGACACAGATCCGCCGCCACCGCCGCCGCCGATCCACCAGACGACCCGCCCGGTGTCAGCGCCGTGTCATCATTGCCGCGCCGCCAGGGATTGACCACATTGCCATAGCAGGATGTCTCGTTGGACGATCCCATGGCGAATTCATCCATGTTCAGCTTGCCCAGCATCACCGCTCCCGCATCGAACAGCTGGCTGGTCACGGTGGATTCGTATTCCGGCAAAAAACCTTCCAGAATCCGGCTCGCCGCCTGACTTGGCACCCCCTTGGTGCAGAACAGATCCTTCACGCCGATGGGCAGGCCGCACATCGCAGGCGCATCCCCCGCCGCCAGCCGCGCATCCGCCGCGCGCGCCTGATCGCGCGCAATCTCGGGCGTGTGATGCACAAACGCATTCAGCGCCCCCGCCCCCTCGATCGCGCTCAGACACGCCTCGGTCAGCTCAAGGCTCGTCACCTCACGCGCCCGCAAGCGGTCACGCGCCTCGGCCAGCGTCAGTTTGGTCAGCTCGCTCATCATTCCACCACCTTCGGCACCGCGAAAAAACCCTCGCGCGCATCCGGCGCGTTCTTCAGGATCTGCGCCTGCCGATCCCCGTCCGTCACCTCATCCGCGCGCCGCTTCAGGCGCATCGGCGTCACCGATGTCATCGGCTCGATCCCCTCGACATCTACCTCGTTCAACTGTTCGATGAACCCCAGGATGGTGTTGAACTCAGCGGCCAGCGCCGGCAGCGCCTC
>JAMWZG010000316.1 GCA_024304855.1 Paracoccaceae bacterium | reverse complement strand
TTTTTTTTTTTAAAGCAGAAGACGGCATACGATTTCCGCCTTATTCTCGTGGGCGGGGAGATGTGTATAAGAGACAGGGCCACGCCCCTGCCCGCCGAGGCCGAGGAGCCGCGCGTGCAGCGCGGCATCTGGCGCGACCGGGTGACGGATGTGGTGATCACCGGGCCGGTCGGTGTGGATCAACTGGCGCGCTTTGCCGATGAGCTGGTGGTGCGCCTGTTCGCGGAAGGGATCACGCGGACCACCGTGCGCGGCGTGGCGGCGCCCGAGACCTTGATCGAGGTCGCCTCGGTCGATCTGATGGCGCATGACATTGCGATGGCCGAGATTGCGGCGGTGGTCGGGGCCGAGGTGACGGCGGACCCTGCGGGGGATGTGACCGGGGCCAATGCGCGGGTGCGGACGGGCGCGGGGCGGACGGCACCGGATGAGCTGGCCGAGATCGTTCTGCGGTCGAACCCGGATGGATCGGTCTTGCGTCTGTCGGATGTGGCGCGGGTCGTGCGGCTGGGTGTGGACCGGGACCGCGGGTATTTCGTGGGCGGCAATCCGGCGATGAGCGTGCGGGTGGACCGATCCGCCAGCGGGGATGCGATTCGCGCGCAGCGCGATGTGGAGCGGGTGGCGGCGGAATTGCAGGCGACGCTGCCCGCAGGGGTGACGGTCGATCTGATCCGCACGCGGGCCGAGCAGATCACGGGGCGGCTGGATCTGCTGATTGCGAACGGGGTGACGGGGCTGGCGCTGGTGGTGGGGCTGCTCTTTCTGTTTCTGAACGCGCGGACGGCCTTCTGGGTGGCGGCGGGGATTCCCGTGGCGATGCTGGCGGCGATTGCCTTGATGTATGCCTTTGGCCTGACGCTGAACATGATCAGCCTGTTCGGTTTGATCATCACGCTGGGTCTGGTGGTGGATGATGCCATCGTGGTGGGCGAACATGCGGATGCGCGGCACCGGATGGGCGAGCCGCCGGTGATGGCGGCGGAGAATGCGGCGCGGCGGATGGCGATGCCGGTCTTTGCGGCGATGCTGACGACGGTGATCGCGTTCTTCGGGCTGGTGGTGATCGGTGGGCGGATGGGGTCGCTGATCGCGGATATTCCGTTCACGGTGATCGCGGTGCTGGCGGCGTCCCTGGTCGAGTGTTTCCTGATCCTGCCCAACCACATGACACATGCCCTGGCGCATTCGGCCCGCGTGCATTGGTATGATCTGCCCAGCCGTTATGTGAACCGCGGGTTCAACTGGCTGCGCGACAGGGCGTTCCGGCCCTTGATCGGGCTGGTCGTCGTGGCGCGCTATCCGGTGCTGGCGGGGGGGATCCTGCTGCTGGCGGTGCAGGTGGGATCGCTGATCCGGGGGGATGTGCCGTGGCGGTTCTTCAACTCGCCCGAGCAGGGGAGCGTGACGGGCAATTTCGCGATGCTGCCGGGGGCGACGCGGGACGATACCCTGGCGCAGATGCAGGAGATGCAGCGCGCCGCCGAGGAGGTGGCCGCGCGTTATGAGGCGGAGCATGGGCGCAGTCCGATTGCCTATATGATCGCCGAGATCGGCGGGAATTCCGGGCGCAGCCTGCCGGGGACCGAGGATACCGAGGCCGATCTGCTGGGCGGGCTGTCGATCGAGATGATCGACCCGGATCTGCGGCCCTATTCGTCCTTTGCCTTTGTGGCGGAGTTGCAGGAGGCGGTGCAGATGCATCCCCTGGCCGAGACGGTGAGTTTCCGGGGCTGGCGGTCGGGGCCTGCGGGCGAGGCGCTGAATGTGCAGTTCTACGGGGCCACGGCCGAGGGGTTGAAGGCGGCGAGCGAGGCGCTCAAGACGGCGCTGGCGCCGTTCCCCGAGGTGTCGGCGGTCGAGGATACGCTGTCTTATGACAAGGAGGAGCTGATCCTCGAGCTGACGCCGCAGGGGCAGGCCTTGGGCTTTGCCATCGAGGAGCTGGGCCGCGTGCTGCGGCATCGGTTGAACGGGCTGGAGGCCGCGACCTATCCCGAGGGGCCGCGCAGCGCCGCGATCCGGGTCGAGCTGCCGGAGGGCGAGCTGACGGCCGATTTCATGGAGCGGATGCAGTTGCGCGCGCCCTCGGGGGTCTATGTGCCGCTGGCGGATATTGTCAGTGTCGAGGCGCGGGCGGGGTTTTCCACGGTGCGGCGCGAGAATGGTCTGCGGGTGATCACGGTGACGGGCGATATTTCCGAGGATGATCCCGCCCGCGCCGCCGAGGTGATGCAGGCCCTGGAGACCGAGATCCTGCCGCGTATCGCATCGGAATTGCAGCTGGACTACCGGCTGGCGGGGCTGTCCGAACAGGAGAGCGATTTCCTGGCCGATGCGCGCACCGGGCTGATCCTGTGCCTGACGGGGATCTATATCGTGCTGGCGTGGATCTTTGCCAGCTGGACGCGCCCTCTGGTGGTGATGTCGGTCATTCCCTTCGGGCTGGTCGGCACGATCTGGGGTCATGCGCTGTGGGATGTGCCGATGTCGATGTTCACGGTGGTCGGCCTGTTGGGCATGACCGGGATCATCATCAATGATTCCATCGTGCTGGTCACGACGATCGACGAGAAGGCGCAGGAGCGCGGGCTGATCCCGGCGATCGTGGAGGGTGCGGCGGACCGGCTGCGGGCGGTGATGCTGACGACGCTGACGACGGTGCTGGGACTGGCGCCGCTGCTCTATGAGACCTCGTCGCAGGCGCAGTTCCTGATGCCGACGGTGATCACGCTGGTCTATGGGCTGGGCTTTGGCATGGGGCTGGTGCTGCTGGTGGTGCCCGCGCTGATGGCGATCCAGCAGGATGTCGGGCGGCAGGTCACGGCGCTGGGGCGCGGGTTGCGGATGCGGCGGACGGCGCCGGTGCTGCGGCCCGTTGCGGCGGCTGTGGCGATCTGGGCGGCGCTGACGCTGGGCTGGGTGCTGTGGCAGGGGGCGCTGCCGGATGCGCTGTCGCGCGTGCTGCCGGGGATGGCCGGGACGGCGCCGATGGCGGCGGCCATGGTGCTGTTTCTGGGCGGAGTCACGGTGCTGTTGCTGGCCGGATATGGCGCGGTCGCCCTGCGGATGCGGTCGCGGATGCGCGACAGGCAGAGGCCGGTCGCCGACCGCTAGGGCCTGCCGCACGGCGCGGTGGGGCGGTTGGGGGATTGGGCGAGCGCGATCCTGTGTCGTGCTGGATGAAAGCGCGGGACGCTCCGCGGGGGATATTTCGGGCAAGAAGAAGCGGCGGGTGGATGGAGGCGGGGGGCTGAGCGCTTTGCATGGGCGAC
>JAMWZG010000315.1 GCA_024304855.1 Paracoccaceae bacterium | reverse complement strand
TCGAAGGCGCCGTCGTCACCGAGGCGCTGGAGGCCTTGGAGCAAGGCAGATCCCGCCTGCTGGAATATGGCGTCAGCGATGGCGATGCCTTCGCCGTGGGGCTGGCCTGTGGCGGCACCATCCGCGTGCTGGTCGAACCCGTGGGTGCGGAACTGACGCAATCCCTGCTGGCCGATCAGGTGGCCGCCCGCGCCGCCCGCCGGCCCATCGCCTATGTCGCCAACCTGGCCAGCGGCGCGCGCCACCTGACCGCCACAGATCACCCCGACCGTTTCCGCATGGACCGCTCGGGGTTCGCGGAGGACGGCCAGACCTTCGTCGCCATCCATAACCCGCCGCTCCGCATGATCATCGTGGGCGCCGTCCATATCGCCCAGGCCCTTGTGCCCATGGCGCGGATCGTGGGCTATGATCCGGTGATCATCGACCCGCGCGATGCCTTCGGCTCTCAGGCCCGCTTTCCCGGCGAGACGATCCTGAACGACTGGCCCGATGATGCCATCGCCACGCTGGGGCTGGACGCGCGCACGGCGCTGGTGCTCTTGACCCATGACCCGAAACTGGACGATCCGGCGATCACGGCCGCCATCGCCTCGGATGTGTTCTACATCGGCGCTTTGGGCTCGAAGCGCACCCATGCCAGCCGCGTCGAACGCCTGACCGCGCAGGGCATCGCCGCAGACCGCATCGCCCGCATCCATGGCCCCGTCGGCCTTGACATCGGCGCGGCAGGCCCCGCCGAAATCGCCCTGTCGATCCTGGCCGAATGCACGCAAGTCCTGAGGAAGGGATGAGGTTCGGCCCCGTCCCCCTGCACGATGCGACAGGCGCGATCCTCGCCCATTCCGTCGATCTGGACGGCAAACGCCTGCGCAAGGGCGTGACACTGGAGGCGGGTCACATCGCCGCCCTGCGCGACGCAGGCCATGAGACCGTGATCGTGGCCCGGCTCGATGCCACCGATGTGCATGAAAACGATGCGGCCGCCGCGCTGGCCGCCGCCCTCGTGCCCGATCCCGCCGCCGCCGGTCTGCGCCTGACCGCGCCCTTCACCGGCCGCGTGAACATCATCGCCACAGGGCCGGGCGTGGCCCTTCTGGATCACGCGGCCCTCACCGCGCTCAACACCGTCGATCCGATGATCACGCTTGCCACCGTGCCGCCCTTTCACCAGATGGCGGCGGGGGGCATGGTCGCCACCGTCAAGATCATCGCCTATGGTGTGGCGCGCGCCGCTCTGGACCGCGCCTGCGCGCTGGGTGCTGCGGGCGGGCAGGGGGCGATCCGGTTGGCACAGCCGCATCTGCGCACAGCCACCCTCATCATCACCGCCATCCCCGGCGGTCTGGGCAGCGCCGAGGAGCAAGCGCCCGATGTCGGACCCGACAAGGGCCGCGCCGCGATCGAGGCGCGACTCTGCGCCCTGAACATGACCCTCTCCCCTGTCGTGACCGTGCCCCATCGCACCGCCGACCTCGCCGCCGCCATCGCGCAGGCGGGTGGCGATCTGGTCCTGATCCTCACTGGCTCTGCCACCTCGGACATGGATGATGTCGGCCCCGCCGCCCTGCGTCAGGCGGGCGGGCAGGTGGAACGTTTCGGAATGCCAGTCGATCCCGGCAACCTGCTTTTTCTGGGCACGCAGGCGGGCCGCCCCGTCATCGGCCTGCCGGGCTGCGCCCGCTCGCCCGCGCTCAACGGGGCCGATTGGGTGCTGTCGCGCATCGCCTGCGGGCTGCGCGTCACGGGGGCCGACATTGCCGCCATGGGAATCGGCGGCCTGCTCAAGGAAATCCCCTCGCGCCCCATGCCGCGCGCCGGGCGCGGCACCTGAGAGATGTTTCGCGCCGCGCGCCGGGTGCGGCAGCAGCAGAAAATCCGCCTGAGTGGCGCCGCCTGTGCTATGCTTCGCCTTCGATTGATGCGCGCGGCAGGCGTGGCAAGTCACTTCCTTGCGAGACGCGACAAAATTCATGCTTCTCATATCGTCGGGGGCATGTTTAGGTATCTATCGTGGACGACATAAAATCTCTGGGAGGAGCGTCATGGTAAAGGTCAAGATGACCGTGAACGGCAAAGCCGCATCGGGTGATGTGGAAGGCCGGACATTGCTGGTGCAATTTTTGCGTGAAAACCTGCATCTGACAGGCACGCATGTGGGCTGCGACACCTCGCAATGCGGCGCTTGCGTCGTGCATGTGAACGGCCATGCCGTGAAAGCCTGCACCATGCTCGCCGCCGAGGCCGAAGGGGCCGAGGTCGTGACCATCGAAGGCGTCGCCAATGCCGATGGCTCGCTCAGCACCGTGCAGCAGGCGTTTCAGGATCACCACGGGCTTCAGTGCGGCTTCTGCACCCCCGGCATGGTGATGACCGCAACCGCCCTGCTCAAGGAAAACCCCAACCCGACCGAGGCGGAAATCCGCGACTACCTCGAAGGCAATATCTGCCGCTGCACCGGCTACCACAATATCGTCAAGTCGATCATGGCCGCCGCAGGGCAGGATGTCAGCCGCATCGCGGCCGAGTGACAGGGAACATGTGATCGAAGACCGCGCCCGCCCGTGGCGCTGCTTCGCATAACCTAGGATCACGGATGGCACCGCCCCCGAAGAGGGGGGCCGCCGTCCACTCAGGGAGAGGAACACCATGCCCAAAGATCATGGAATTGGCGCCAGCCCGAAGCGGCGCGAGGATTTGCGGTTTCTGACCGGAAACGGCAATTACACCGATGACATCAACCTCTACGGCCAGGCCTATGTGCATTTCCTGCGCTCGGACGTGGCCCATGGCCGTCTGAACAAGGTCGATACCACCGCCGCCTCGGCCATGCCCGGCGTGGTGCGCATCTTCACCGGCGCGGATTTCGCAGGCGTCGGCGGTCTGCCCTGCGGCTGGCAGGTCACGGACAAGCACGGACAGCCGATGCAGGAACCCGGCCACCCGGTGCTGGCCCAGGGCAAGGTGCGCCATGTCGGCGATCCCATCGCCGCCATCGTGGCCGACACCTACGAACAGGCCCGCGACGCCGCCGAGGCGATCGTGCTCGACATCGAAGAATTGCCCGCCGTCATCGACATGAAGGCCGCTGTGCAGCCCGGCGCGCCAAAGGTGCATGACGATCTGACCTCGAACCTCTGCTATGACTGGGGCTTTGTCGAAGAGAACAAGGCCGCCACGGATGAGGCCTTCAAGAAAGCGGCCCATGTCACCACGCTGGAACTGGTGAACAACCGCCTTGTCGCCAACCCGATGGAGCCGCGCGTGGCCGTGGGCGATTACAACCGCTCGACCGATGAAT
>JAMWZG010000314.1 GCA_024304855.1 Paracoccaceae bacterium | reverse complement strand
AAGGCCACCGCCTATCGCCTGCTGACCGAACTGCAACAGGGGGGATTCGTCGAACAGACCGGATCGGGCCGCGAATACCGCCTCGGCCCCGCCGTCCTGCGCCTTGCCGCGCTGCGCGAAGCCGCCGTGCCGCTGCGCGACATGGCCGCTCTTTCCCTGCAATCGCTCTCCGACGCCACGCATGAGACGGCGCATCTGTCGCTCCTGCAAGGCGAGCGTCTCTCGATGCTCAGCTATGCCTACAGCCCCCGCCACGGCACCCGCGTCACGATGGAGGATGCGCAGATCCTCGCCTTCCACGCCACCGGCTCAGGCCTTGCCGTGCTGGCCTTCTGCCCGCCCGGGATGGTGGACAGCGTCCTGCAAGGTCCGCTCGACAAACGGACCGAGGATACGCTGACCGACCCCGCCGCGATCCGCGCCGCGCTGGACGAGGTCCGCCGCACGGGTATCGCGGAATCCGTGGGCGGCTTTGAAAAGGATGTCCATTCCCACGCCATGCCGCTCTTTGACGCGCAGGCCCGCGTGATCGGCGCGATGGCCGTCGCCGCCCCCGTGGCGCGCATGACCCCCGACCTCAAGACGCTGATCCGTCGCGAATTGCGCCGCCACGCCACCGGCCTCACCCGCGCGCTGGGCGGCTTTCTCCCCGATGGCTTCGCCCAGGATGACCCCGCATGACCCGCGCCGATCGTGCCCTCATCCTCGATTTCGGCGGCGTCATCTCGCGCACCCTGTTCGAAACCCATGACCTGACCGAAGCCGCCCTCGGCCTGTCCCCCGGCACCCTCACATGGCGCGGCCCCTTCGATCCCGCCACCGACCCCCTCTGGCAGGACATGCAGGCCGACCGCATCACCGAGCGCGACTACTGGCACCGCCGCACCGCCGAAGTCTCGGCGCTTGTGGGACAGAACTGGACCGCCATGGCCGATTTCGTCCGTGCCGCGCGCGGGGCAGATCCCGACGCCGTGATCCGCCCCGAATTCCGCGCCGCCATCGCACAGGCCCGCGCCGCAGGCATCCGCCTTGCGATCCTGTCGAACGAGCTGGACCTTTTCTACGGCGCCGACTTCCGCGCCCGCCTGCCGTTTCTGGCCCATTTCGACGTGATCGTGGATGCCACCCATACGGGCGTGCTGAAACCCGATCCCGCCGCCTACCGCCTCTGCCTCGACCAGCTTGATCTGCCGGCCCGCGCCTGCGTCTTCGTCGATGACCAGCCGCGCAACATCGCCGGCGCACAGGCCGCAGGCCTGCAATGCGTGCAATTCGACGTGGCGCACCCCGCCCGCAGCTATGATCAGGCCCTGAATCTTCTGGGCCTTACGAAAGGATGATCCGATGAAAGACAGCAACTTCCTGAAAGAGCATAACGCCCGCTCGATGTGGCACCCGATGGCCCATCCCGCCGACAGCCTCGCCAATCCGCCCACCATCGTGACCTCGGCGCAAGGCGTGCGCATCACCGACATCGACGGGCATGAGGTGGTGGATGCCGTGGGCGGCCTCTGGAACGTCAACCTCGGTTTCTCCTGCGCGCCCATCAAAGCGGCCATCGCCGCCCAACTCGACCGGCTACCCTATTACTCGACCTTCCGGGGCACCTCGAACGATGCGGTGATTGAGCTGTCCGAAGAATTGCGCCGCTTCTTCGCCCCTGACGGGTTGACCCGCGCCTTCTATACCTCCGGCGGCTCGGACTCGGTCGAAACCGCCCTGCGCCTTGCGCGCCAATATCACAAGATCAAGGGGCAGGGGCAGCGGACCAAATTCCTCAGCCTCAAGAAAGGCTATCACGGCACCCATTTCGGCGGCGCCTCGGTCAACGGCAATGCCAATTTCCGCACGGCCTATGAGCCGCTTCTGGCCGGATGCCACCACATCCCAGCCCCCTACACCTACCGCAACCCCTTCAATGAGTCCGACCCGGCCAAACTCGCGCAACTCTGCCTCGCCGCGCTCGAGGATGAGATCGCCTTCCAAGGCGCAAACACCATCGCCGCCTTCATCATGGAGCCGGTCCTGGGCGCAGGCGGCGTCATCCCGCCCCACGAAACCTTCATGCCCGGCGTGCGCGAGATCTGCACCCGCCACGGCATCCTTCTCATCGCGGATGAGGTGATCACCGCCTTCGGCCGCACCGGAAGCTGGTCCGGCAGCCGCCACTGGGGCGTGCAACCCGATTTCATGTGCACTGCCAAGGCCATCACCAACGGCTACTTCCCCTTCGGTGCCGTCATGATCGCAGAAGAGGTGGCACAGGTGTTCGAATCCGACAGGACCGGCGCCGCCGCCATCGGCCACGGCTACACCTATTCCGGCCACCCTGTCGGCGCGGCAGCAGCCCTCGCCTGCCTTGCCGAAACCGAACGCCTGAACGTGACCGAGAACGCCGCCGCCCGCGGCACGCAACTCTATGACGGCCTGCAAGCCCTCGCCGCCAAATACGACATCATCGGCGATGTGCGCGGCGGCCACGGCCTGATGTGCGCGCTGGAACTGGTCAGCGACCGCGCCCGCAAAACCCCCATCGACAAGAAAACCATCGGCACCGTGCAAGAGGTCGCCTACCGCGCCGGCGCCATGGTCCGCGTCTCAGGCCCCAACATCATCATGTCCCCGCCCCTGATCCTGACAGCGGAAGACGTGCAGATCATCCTTTCCGCCCTCGACGCAGGCTTCGCCGCGCTATAGCGCAAAAAGCCGGGGGGGCCTGTCACAGCCCCCCGCTTCATCTTGCCTCAAATACTCATTCCGCAACCGCGCCGCAGCCACGGCCGCTCACACCTCTGGCACGATCAGCACCAGCCCGTCCAACCCGTCCCGCGCCGTGATCTGGCAGGACAGGCGCGATCCCGGACCCCGCGCCGCCTCGACCGTGTCCAGCATCGCATCCTCGAACTCGCCCGGTCCGCCCACACGCGCCGCCCAATCCTCGGCCACCATCACATGACAGGTCGCACAACTCAGGTTGCCGCCGCATTCGCCCACGACGCCCGGCACATTGCGCGCCACCGCCGCCTCCATCAGCGATTGCCCCTCGGCCACCTCGGCCGAAACCTCCGCCCCACCCGGCAAAATCCACGTCACCTTCATGACCACTCCCCTCACACGAACCAGATATAGAAATCGCGCAGCGCATCACCTTCCAGATCGCGGGTCTTCTTCACCTCCTGCTCCTTCATGAAGATGTGGTTCTCCATCAGCAGCGCCCCCACCGCCTCGGACAGCGCGCGATCCGCCCTCAGATCCGCCACCGCACCTTTGAGGTCATGCGCCGTCGTCTCCTTCGCCTCCCAGGTCTCGAAC
>JAMWZG010000313.1 GCA_024304855.1 Paracoccaceae bacterium | reverse complement strand
GACACCACGGGGATTTTCGCGGCCTGAGGGCGGGGCGGGGCGTCCCGTCAGGGGCGCCTTTGGTGCGGGTCAGCGCATCCAGAAGCCCGCTTTCTTGATCTGGTTGCGGATCATCTGTTCGCGCCGGGGCAGGGCGTCGCGGTCGAACATCGCGCGCAGCTTGGCCCCGCGCCCCTGATAGATCAGGCGTTTCGCGGGATCATAGGATTTGAGCACGCGTTTCATGCGGTTGGGCGCGGTGATCGCGTCCAGCACCGCCACGACCGCGTCGCTTTCGCGGGCATAGAGCATGGGCAGCAGTCGGTAATGGCAACTGACCGTGCCATCCAGCAGGCCGCCGGGCAGCGTGTCGCGCCCGCCGCCGAGGCTGTGGATCACCAGGGGCAGCGCCACCTGATCCAGCCAGGGGTCAAGGGATTGGCAGACCAGTTCGGGCGGGGGCGTGTCGCGGATCGCCAGCGCCATGTCGAGGAAGCGTTGCCCAAAGACATGCGGGCAACGGTAGAAGAAGAAACCTGCGTTGAAATAGAGGTATTTGCGCCAGTATTCATCGGGTTGCGCGGGATCGAGCGAACTGTCGAAATCAAGCCCGAACATGTCATAGAGCGATTGCCAGATGGCGGTATGGCCGGGGCCGTAGAGTTCGATCTGCGGCCATGTCCCCTCGCGGCGCAGCGAGGCGGTGGGGCGGTCGAAGTCGAAGGGCACGGTTGCAAGCTCGCCCGTGATCAGCGTGTCGGTGTCGAAGAAGACGAAGGGCTCGTCCTTGGGCAGGGCAAACAGCGCCTCGATCTTGTTGCCATAGGGGTAGGATGCGCCGAAATGGCGGCTCTCGAAGGGGATCACCTCGGCCCCCAGTTCGGCCAGCAGGGCGAGGGTCTCGGGGTCATCCACGCGCGGATCGGTGGGCCAGAGCGGGCCGGGCTGCGGCATGGCCACAAAAAGCCGGCCCGCGAAATCGGGGCTGGCATGGCGCAGGCTGGCCGCGAAAAGCAGCGCCTCGTATTGCAGGCGGCCCTTCTGGGCTATGACCAGAATATTGACGCTTTTGGGGGTTTTTGCCCGTTTTGCCATACTCGCACCTGCCACGATCCGTCCGGGATGGACTATAGGCGGCTTCGTCGCCGGGCAGAAGGGGGCTTGGCGCAGGCCGGGGCAAGACGGCCCGCGACGAGGGCGCACCCCTTGTAATTCGGCCCCATGAGGAACAATTTGGCCGGGCGGGCGCATCGGCGCGCCGCAGGATTGCCCCGGTTGCCACATCAGGGGAGGGTCACGTTTCATATCGACCCATCCCGCCCAAGCTGCTAGGTGAGGCGGCAAAACAGGACCAAGACCATCGACCACGCGAATATGACACAGAAGAAGCCCTGGAACGAGCGCTGGCTGGAACGCCTGCCCGCAGACAGCCTGCTGATGCGGTTGCTGCTGGAAAGTTTTCAGGAGCATCGCTGGAAATACCTGGCCGCCTCGGGGGCGATGGTGTTGGTTGCGGCCTCGACCGCGCTTTCGGCCTGGATGATGGGCGAGATCATCGACACGCTCTCGACGCCCGAGGACCGCGCCCGCGTGATGATGGTGGGCATCGGTGTCGCCGCGATCTTCGCCTTCAAGGGGGCGGCCTTCTATATTCAGGCCGTGCTGATGGCGCGGGCCGGGAACCGGATCGTCGCGCAGAAACAGATGCAGCTTTACACGCGGCTGCTGCAACAGGGCGTGGCCTTTTTCAACACCAACGAATCCTCGGACCTGCTGCTGCGCATCACGCAGAGCGCGCAGGCCGCGCGGCGGGCCATCGACACGATCGTGACCGGGGTGATCCGCGATTCGCTGACGCTGGTGGGTCTGGTGGCGGTGATGTTCTACCAGCAGCCCTTCCTGTCGATGATCAGCCTGATCGTGGGGCCGGCGGCCCTTTACGGGTTGCAGAAGATCCTCAAGAAAGTGCGTCAGGTCATGGCGCAGGAAATGGCCGGGCTGGGCGAGATCATCAAGGTCGTGCAGGAAACATCCACAGGCGCGCGCGTGGTCAAGGCCTTCGGGCTGGAGCCGCGCATGGCCGACCGGATGGATGTGGCCGTGCGTCAGGTCGAGGATCGCGCGAATCGCATGATCAGCCTGGAGGCGGCGACGATGCCGCTTCTGGATGTGATCACGGGTCTGGCCATTGCCTCGATCGTGGTGCTGAGCGCGGTCAATATCTTTGGTCAGGCCCCCGGCACGCCGGGGCAGCTGATGTCCTTCGTCACCGCCTTCCTGATGGCCTATGAGCCGGCCAAGCGGCTGTCGCGGATGCGGGTGATCATCGAAAGCTCGATGGTCGGGATCAAGATGATGTATGACCTGCTGGACGCGCCGCAGACCCTGATCGAGGCGAAGGATGCCGTGTCCTTGCAGGACGGGCCGGGTGCCGTGCGGGTCGAGGATGTGCATTTCGCCTATGGCGAGAACAAATCCGTGGTCAATGGCGTGACGGTGGATTTCCCGGCGGGCAAGACCACGGCGCTGGTCGGGCCATCGGGCGGGGGCAAATCGACGCTGCTGAACCTGATCCTGCGGCTTTACGATCCCAATCAGGGGCGCGTTCTGATCGACGGGCAGGACATCGCCGGGGCCACCTTCGAGTCGCTGCGCAGCAAGATCGCCTTTGTCGGGCAGGATACCTTCCTGTTTTCCGCCACCGTGATGGACAACCTGCGTCTGGCCCGCCCCGAGGCCAGCGAGGATGAGGTGATCGCGGCGGCCAGGATCGCCCATGCCCATGAGTTCATCGAGAAACTGCCGCAGGGTTATCAGACCCAGATCGGCGAGAACGGATCGTTCCTGTCCGGCGGTCAGCGCCAGCGCCTGTCGATTGCCCGCGCCGTGCTGCGCCGCGCGCCGATCCTGCTGCTGGACGAGGCGACAAGCGCGCTGGACAGCCATTCCGAAGTGCTGGTGCGCGACGCGCTGGCGCGCATCACCGAAGGGGTGACGACCATCGTGATCGCGCATCGCCTGTCCACGGTGATGAATGCCGATTGCATCTGCTATCTCGAGGCGGGGCAGGTCATGGAACAGGGCAGCGTCGAGGAGCTGCTGGCGCTGGACGGCAAGTTCAAGGCGCTGCACGACGTGCAGTTCGGCGGCGGCACAAGGTCTGTGGCGGAGTAGGGTGGGGGCAGCGCGGTTGCTGCGTTGATGCCCTGAACCAGTTGGTCCCCTGAGGGGGGCCATGCTGCGGACATCACTGGTTTGCTTGGGAAAGAAAGTGGTGGGCGACCCTGGAATCGAACCAGGCGTGCGTCTCCGCGAGGGAGTTACAGTCCCCTGCCACACCTGTCTCTT
>JAMWZG010000312.1 GCA_024304855.1 Paracoccaceae bacterium | reverse complement strand
GTCAGCAGGATTTCCAACCGCCGCATGTCGCTGGTGCTTTTGATGCGGCGCACGAAGCCTTTGGCGCGCAGGCGGTCCACGACGCCTTTGGTGGTGGCGGCGTCCATGCCGACGAGGCGGCCGAGTTGGTTCTGCGAGATCGTGTCCTCCTCCAGCAGCTTGGCCAGCACGGCGAACTGGGTGGGGGTCACGTCGGGCATCATCCGGGTGAAGACCTCGAGGTGTTTCTGGTTGGCCAGCCGCAGCTTGAAGCCGATCTGATCCTGGAGCCGGTAGGCCGTGTCGTCCTGGGGGGCAGTATCCATCCGTCGTCTTTCCTGCGGCAGCGTGGCGGCGCTGTCTGAGCTTGTGGGGGCAGTCTTTCATGAAAGGCGGGCGGGGTCCATTTGCTGTTTGTGGGCAAACAGTTTTTTGACCCAGAAGTGGCTGTCCCACGATGGGACATTTCTCGGGTGCAATCTTTTCAGGGGCTTGCAGGCGCGTGTTCAGAGAAGGTTAACCTGTGTCCACCGGATCTTCATCTTTGGCAGGCAGGGGGCAGGCGGGCTCTGGCGCGCCGGAAGAGGCCCGCAAGGGGCGATGAGGGCGCGCGATGGAGGGCGCGCTGCGGGGGGCTGATCCACCCGCCCCGTCAGCCGCGCAGGGCCACGGGTTGCGGGTTGGCGCGCAGGTTGGATTGCTTGTAGCTGGCCATGAGATCGTTGAACTTGGCCCCCTGCACCGCGACGTGATCGCGCAGCGTAGCCTCGGCGCCGGTGCTGTCGCCGGCTTCGAGTGCGGTGAGGATCTGGCGGTGTTCGGTCAGCGATTGCAGCATCCGTCCGCGCACCCGCAACTGCATCCGGCGGAAGGGTTGCAGACGTTTGTGCAGCCGCCGCGCCTCGGCCGCCAGAAAGTCATTGCCGGAGGCGGTATAGATGAGCTGATGAAAATGCTCATTCTCGCGGTAGTAGCCATCGGTGTCGCCGGCGGCCACGGCGGCTTCGCAGGCGATGACGGTGGCGCGGATGCGGGCCAGCACCTCGGGCGTGACGCGGCGGGCGGCGAGACGGCCGCAGACGGCCTCAAGCTCGGCCATCACCTCGAACATCTCGACCATCTCGTGAAAGGCGGGGTGGCGGACAAAGGCGCCGCGCCGCGGCAGCAATTCGACCAGTCCAGAGGCGGCGAGCATCTGGAACGCCTCACGCAGGGGCGTGCGGGAGACGTGGAACCGATCCGCCAGCCGGTTTTCGTCCAGCCGCTCGCCATCGGCGAATTCGCCGGTCACGATCATCTGTTCCAGTGCTTCACGCACATCATCGGCCATACGGGTGCTCATGTCTGGCAGAGTATCTTGCGGCCAGAAATGGGGCAATCGAAATCTTGTATACAAAAAGTTTGACATTGGATGCAGCGCCTCGCACACTCGGACGGATTGCGGGAGGGAGCCCGCAGCGCATCCATCTGGGAGGATACCATGACCATCAGAACTTTCGCCGCTGCTGCGGCTTTGTCCGTTTTCGGAATGGGCCTGACGGCGGCCAATGCCACGGAGCTGCGCCTGTCGCATCAGTGGTCCACGGGCGACGTGCGGCACAAGGTGGCCGAAATGATCGCGACCGATGTGGCTGCGGCCGGGGTTGATCTGGACATCAAGATCTTTCCGTCCGAGTCGCTGCTGAAGGCGCGCGAGCAGTATAACCCGCTGTCGCGCGGGCAGATTGACATGATCGTCTACCCGCTGTCCTATTCCGGCGGGCAGCGCGGCGAATACAACCTGACGCTGATGCCCGGTCTGGTGAAGAACCACGATCACGCGGCGCGCCTGAACGACAGCCCCTTCATGGCGGAGATCGAGAAGATCCTGGCCGAGGATGACATCATGGTGCTGGTGCATGGCTATCTGGCCGGTGGTTTCGCCAGCGTGGGCGAGTGCATCACCCGGCCCGAGCATGTGAACGGGCTGAGCACCCGCGCGGCGGGCAAGGCCTTTGAGGAGATGCTGGCGGCGGCGGGTGCCTCGATCTCGTCCATGGCGTCGTCCGAGATTTACAACGGGATGCAGACCGGCGTGTTGCAGGCGGTGAATACATCGTCCTCGTCCTTTGCGTCCTTCCGGTTGCAGGAGCAGGTGAAATGCTACACGCCCGCCGCCGATGTGGCGCTGTGGTTCATGTATCAGCCGGTTCTGATGAACAAATCCACCTTTGACGGTCTGGAAGATGCGCAGAAAGAGGCGCTGATGGCGGCGGCGGAAAAGGCCGAAGCCTGGTATCTGGCCGAAGCGAAGGCCGAGGATGCGGCATCCGTCGAGGTGTTCAAGGCAGCCGGTGTCGAGATTGCCGAGATGACGCAGGACGATTTCAACGCCTGGCTGGATCTGGCCAAGGAAAGTTCTTACAAATCCTTTGTCGAGAGCGTGCCGAATGGTCAGGCGCTGCTGGACATGGCGCTGTCGGTCGAGTGATCCGCGCCACCTGAGACTGTGACGGGCGGGCCGTCCCCGCGATGGCCCGACCCGCTGCGAAACCCCCAAAACCGGAGCCTGTCCCATGGCCACCTTGCCCTCTGCCCGTGCCGCGAGCACCGGCGGCTATCTTGTCTTACGTCTGATCAAGGGTCTGTCCACCGTCTGTGGCTGGATCGCGGCGCTGATGATCCTCGCCTCGGTTCTCATCACCTGTCAGATGATCTTTGTCCGTTTTGTCATGGGCCAATCGACGATCTGGCAGACGGAGGCGGTGATCTATCTGATGATCGGGGCGACGCTTCTGGGCCTGCCTTATGTGCAGAGCCTGCGGGGCCATGTGAATGTGGACCTGATTCCGATCCTGGTGAAGGGGCGCGCGCGCAAGGTTCTGGCGGGTGTCGTGCTGCTGATGACCATGGCGGTGGTGGGCGTGATCCTGTTCTATTCCTATGAGAACTGGCACTTCGCCTGGGAGCGGGGCTGGCGGTCCGAGACGGTCTGGGCGCCGAAGCTGTGGATTCCCTATCTGGCGCTGCCTTTGGGGTTCGGCCTTTATCTGTTGCAACTGACGGCGGATTTCGTCGCGCTGATGCTGGGCGTGGATCGCCCCTTTGGTCTGGAGGATAACTGATGGACCCGCTTTCGCTTGGCCTTCTGGTCGCGTTGATGACCATTGTGGTGCTGTTTTCGGGTGTGTCGGTGGCGTCCGGCCTGTTGATCGTGTCGGCGGGGTTCCTGCTGGTGTTCGACGGGATGGGGTCGCTGGAGCTGATGCCCGAGATTTTCTTTGGCAAGCTGAACTCTTTCGCGCTGCTGTCGATCCCGATGTTCATCATCATGGGGGCGGCGATTTCATCGACACGGGCGGGGGCCGATCTCTATGAGGC
>JAMWZG010000311.1 GCA_024304855.1 Paracoccaceae bacterium | reverse complement strand
CGTTGCCACACGATCATGAACTGCGCCAAGACCTGCCCCAAGGGTCTGAACCCGGCCAAGGCGATTGCCGAGATCAAGAAGATGATGGTCGAACGCACCGTGTGACGCGGGCTGTTTTGAGTATTTGAAGCAAGATGAAAGGGGTGGGCGGGAACGCCTGCCCCTTTTGCGTTGGAAAGGCGGGGCTGCATGATTGTCGTTGTCGGTTTGATCATCGCTTTCGTGCTGATCGCGGTTTTCGCGCGGCGCGGGATGCGGATGTGTCGCTGGCGGATGGACCGGACGCGGGACCGCGACGGGTTGCAGTTCTTTCGCTGCGCGGCCTGCGGGGCCGAGGTGCTTGTCCCGCAGGGCAAGATACCGCAGGATTGCCGTGATCCACGCCGGACCGGGAAAGGATGATTGATCATGCAGGAACCCACCGACGCCGCCGCGCGCCGTGCCGTCAAGCCGGTGATCTGCTATCCGGTCGAGACCTTGCCGCAGCCTGATCTGACGCGTTATGCCGGGTTTCGGGACAGGGCCATCAAGCTGTCCGAGGTGCTGGTCCCCCCGCGTGAGGCGGGGACGTTCCGCGTGCCCGCAGGCGGGTTTTTCTGCATCTCCTCGGTCGAGGGGGCGCAGGTCGGCGATCTGAACCTGTGGCACGCGGATGATCTGTCCGAGCGGTTCTACAGCGGCAAGACCCGCGCCCTGCATGGCACGCATGTGACAAGCGGGCAGCGGCTCTGGTCCTGTTTCCCGGCACTGCGGCCCATGGCCACGATCGTGGCGGATACGCTGGGCTGGTATGGCAAGGACGCCTTTGGCGGGTCGGTGCATGACGTGATCGGCACGCGCTGCGATCCTTATACGCATAACCTGCTGTCGGGGGGGCAGTATCACCATTGCTGCCATTCCAACCTGACGCGCGCCTTGGCCGATGCGACGGGGATGGCGCTGCATGAGGCGGAGGGGCATGTGCATGACGTGCTCAATGTCTTCATGTGCACCGGGTTCACCCGCGATACGGGGCAGTATTTCATGAAGGCCAGCCCCGTGCGGCCCGGCGATTATCTGGAATTCTTTGCCGAGATCCCGCTTCTGGGGGCGCTGTCGGCCTGTCCGGGGGGCGATTGTTCGACCGTCCATTCCTCGGATCAGGCGCAGTGCCATCCGCTGTTGATCGAGGTGTTCGCAACGCCTGCCGATGTCCTGGGCGACTGGACCAGCCCGCCGCCCAATGGCTATGACCG
Source organism: Paracoccaceae bacterium (assembly GCA_024304855.1). Taxonomy (GTDB): domain Bacteria; phylum Pseudomonadota; class Alphaproteobacteria; order Rhodobacterales; family Rhodobacteraceae; genus Seohaeicola. Next base: position 2,129 of record JAMWZG010000311.1, on the reverse strand, counting down.
CCGCCACGGGCGGTGAGGGTCAGGCCTCGGGAAAGGCCGCTTGCAGGGCAATCTCGACCATATCGCCAAAGCTGCTCTGGCGTTGATCGGCGGGCAGGGCGTCGCCGGTCAGCAGATGGTCGGACACGGTCAGCACCGCCAGCGCCCGAACCTTGTGGCGCAGGGCGAGGTTATAAAGCTCTGCCGCCTCCATCTCGACGCCGAGGATGCCGTGGCGGGTCATGATCTCATTCAGGTCGGGGCGTTCGTCATAGAAGACATCCGCCGAATAGATGCCGCCGACATGGGTGGGCACGCCGCGCTGTTCCGCCGCTGTGACGGCGGCGCGCAGCAGCGACCAATCGGCATGGGGGGCGAAGTTCAGCTCGCGGAAGATCCCCGATGACGGGGTGGAGAGGGTGGTGGCCGCCATGGCGATGATCACGTCGCGGATGCCCACATGGGACTGCATCGCCCCGCAGGAACCGATGCGGATCAGGGTTTTCGCGCCATAGTCGCGGATCAGCTCATTGGCATAGATCGAGAGGGACGCCATGCCCATGCCAGAGCCATGGATCGTCACCCGCTGGCCGCGCCAGAAGCCGGTATAGCCCAGCATCCCGCGCACCTGATTGATGCAGACGGGATCGGTCAGAAAGGTTTCCGCCGCCCATTTGGCGCGCAGGGGGTCGCCGGGCATCAGGACGGTTTCGGCAATCTCGCCGGGTTGGGCACCGATATGGATGGTCATGTGGGGCAGTCCTCAGCGTGAATATTTGATGAAGGGCGTGAGTTTGGCGATGCGGTCATAGAGCTGCCGCGCGGTCGCGTTGAACTCCTGCGTCATCCAGTAGACGGCGGGGGTGCCACGGCGGTCCGCCTCCTCATACACAGCCTCGATCAGGGCGCGGCCCACGCCGTGCCCGCGCACATCCGGGTCGGCATAGAGGTCTTGCAGATAGCACACATCCTCGATCCGCCAGTTATGGGCGTGCCAGATCGCATGGACCAGACCCACGGCGCGGCCATCCAGATCGGCGATGAAGCAGCAGCGTTCCCTGTGGGCCGGGTCCAACTGGCGCGCGAAGGTGGTCTGAAAGATCTCCTCGGGCAGGGTGGTTTCGTAAAAGGCGAGATAGGCCGTCCAGAGGCGGCGCCATTCGGCCTCGTCTGCGGCGGTCAGGGGGCGGATCGTCAGCGGCATGGTCAGGGTTCCTTGCATCGGTTGGCCCATGTTGACGGCAGGTTTCGCCGGGGTGCAAGGGGTGTTGCGCGGATTGTCGCCCCCGGTCGGGACGCGGACGGGCATGATCCCGCCGCCCCGTTTGCACATGGCCGGATGGGGGGCCATGTAGGCGGGGCGAGGCGGGCATTCGCCCTGCCAGACGACAAAAAACTGGAGGCATCCATGACACTGACGACACATCCACGCCTGAAAGCCCTGTTCCTGAGCGCATCCGTCGCTGCGCTGAGCCTTGGGGCGGTGGCGCCGGTCGCCGCGCAGGCCGCAGATCCCGCACCCGAGACGCAGACAGCCCCGCAGGTCGAGATGACCGATGCCAAGCTGGAGGCCTTTGTGACGGCCCTTCTGGGTGTCGAAGAGGTGCGGCAGGACTTTACCCCGCAGATCGAGGCGGCCACGTCCGAGGATCAGCAGACCGAGCTGGTCAATCAGGCCAATGCCCAGATCATCGAGAAGATCGAGGCGGTGCCGGATCTGACGGTGGATGAATATGTAACCATCGCGCAGGTGGCCCAGCAGGATCAGGCGCTGGGCGAGCGGATCGCGATGATGGTCGAGGCGCAGACGACCGGCGCGCCGCAGACCGAGTGATCCGGTGATCCAATGGAAAAGGGGGCCGCGTGGCCCCCTTTTTTCTTGCCGCGCGGCAAGGGTTTATTCGGCGGCCACGGCCTTGGGATCGGCCAGGGTCACGATGTCCATCATGATCGTGTTCAGCTCGAAATCCTTGGGCGTATAGACGCGGGCCACGCCCATTTCCAACAGGCGTTTCGCGTCATCCTCGGGGATGATGCCGCCCACGACCACCGGGATATGCCCCATGCCCGCCGCGCGCAGGCGGTCCATCAGATCGGCCATCAGCGGCATATGCGAGCCGGACAGGATCGACAGGCCGACGACATGGGCC
>JAMWZG010000310.1 GCA_024304855.1 Paracoccaceae bacterium | reverse complement strand
GCAGGGGCGGCTGGAGGCCATTGTGCGCGCCAGTTTCGCCGGCAGCAACTTTCGCCGCGAGGTGGTGGCGGCCTGGCTCAACTTCTATGTGCTGGCGCAGGTGTCCGATGATGCGCGGCGCTTGCTGGCGGTCTATCAGCGGCGTCTGCGGTCAAACCTGACGCATGATCTGCGCCCGCTGGTGGGGGCGCGGTCGCGGGATGTGGCCGAGCGGATCGCCGCGCTGATCGACGGGGTTTATCTGCGGCAATCGCTGGGGCAGGGGCAGCCTGACAGCGCGGTGGCGGTGGCCACGGTGCTGGGCTGTCTGGATCTGGAAATCGGAAGGGGAATGGCATGAGGGATGACCACGGGATCGCCGCGCGGCCCAATATCCTGATCGTGATGGTGGATCAGCTGAACGGGACGCTGTTCCCGGATGGGCCGGCCGACTGGCTCCATACGCCCCACCTCAAGGCCTTGGCGGCACGGTCGGCGCGGTTTGCCAATGCCTATACCGCCTCGCCGCTCTGCGCGCCGGGGCGGGCCAGCTTCATGTCGGGGCAATTGCCCAGTGCCACGCGGGTCTATGACAATGCGGCGGAATTCGCCTCCAGCATCCCGACCTATGCGCATCACCTGCGCCGGGCGGGCTATTACACCTGCCTGTCGGGCAAGATGCATTTCGTGGGCCCCGACCAGCTCCACGGGTTCGAGGAGCGGCTGACGACGGATATCTACCCCGCCGATTTCGGCTGGACACCGGATTACCGCAAACCGGGCGAGCGGATCGACTGGTGGTATCACAACATGGGGTCGGTGACGGGCGCAGGCGTGGCCGAGATCACCAACCAGATGGAATATGACGACGATGTCGCGCATCAGGCGGTGCAGAAGATCTATGACCTGTCGCGCGGCGCCGATGCGCGGCCCTGGTGCCTGACGGTCAGTTTCACCCATCCGCATGACCCCTATGTCGCGCGGCGCAAGTATTGGGACTTGTATGAGGATTGCGCCCATCTGATGCCCGCCGTGGGGCCGATCCCCTATGACTGGCAGGATCAGCACTCCAGACGGATATTCGATGCGAATGACTGGCGGTCCTATGATCTGACGGATGAGATGGTGGCGCGGGCGCGGCGGGCCTATTTCGCCAATATCTCCTATCTCGACGACAAGATCGGCGAGATTTTGGCCACGCTCGAGGCGACGCGGCAAGAGGCGATTGTCGTCTTCGTCAGCGATCACGGCGACATGCTGGGCGAGCGGGGGCTGTGGTACAAGATGTGCTTCTACGAAGGCTCGGCCCGTGTGCCCCTGATGGTGGCAGGCCCCGGTCTGCCGGCCGGGCGGATTGATCAACCCGTCAGCACCATTGATGTCTGCCCGACGCTGTGTGATCTGGCGGGCGTCAGCATGGACGAGGTGATGCCATGGACCACCGGCGAAAGCCTGGTGCCCTTGGCACGTGGCTTTGACCGGACCAGCCCCGTCGCGATGGAATATGCCGCCGAGGCCTCTGAATCGCCGCTGGTCTGCCTGCGCTATGGCCGCTGGAAATACACCCGCTGCGCGCTGGACCCCGAGTTGCTGTTCGATCTGGACGCCGATCCACATGAACTGACCAATCTGGCCGATGATCCGGCGCATCAGGGCACGCTGGCCAGTCTGCGTGCCAAATCCGAGGCGCGCTGGGATCTGTCGCGCTTTGACGCCGAGGTGCGCGAGAGCCAGGCGCGCCGCTGGGTCGTCTATGAGGCGCTGCGGCAGGGTGGTTACTATCCTTGGGATTTCCAGCCGCTGCAAAAGGCATCCGAACGCTACATGCGCAACCACATGGACCTCAACGTGCTTGAGGACAGCAAGCGCTTTCCGCGCGGCGAATGAGCCGCCTTCCCCTTTCACTTTGCCGGAAATACTCAAAATGACTCCATATGACACACAGCCTGCCGCCAGCCATTTCGTGAACGGGGCCTATCTCGAGGATACGGCAGGCGCGCCGATCGACGTGATCTATCCTGCGACCGGCAAGGTCATTGCGCGGGTGCATGAGGCGACGCCTGCGGTGATCGAGGCGGCCATCACCAGTGCGCGGGCGGCGCAGAAGGCCTGGGCTGCCTTGCCCGGCGTGCAGCGGGGGCGCATCCTGCGCCGCGCCGCCGACATGATCCGGGACCGGAACCGCGAGCTCAGCATCCTTGAGACGCATGACACCGGCAAGCCCTTGTCCGAGACGCTCTATGTCGATGCGACCAGCGGTGCGGATGCGCTGGAGTATTTCGGCGGGCTGGCGGCCAGTCTGACCGGCGAGCATATCCCCTTGGGCGAGAACTGGGCCTATACGCGGCGCGAGGCGCTGGGTCTGTGCGTGGGGATCGGGGCGTGGAACTATCCGACGCAGATCGCCTGCTGGAAGGGCGCGCCCGCGCTGGCCTGCGGCAATGCGATGATTTTCAAACCCTCCGAGGTGACGCCGCTTTGCGCGCTGAAGATCGCGGAAATCCTGCATGAGGCGGGTCTGCCGGCTGGGCTTTACAATGTCATTCAGGGGCGTGGTGCCGTGGGTGGGGCGCTGGTCGGCGATCCGCGGGTGGACAAGGTCTCGCTGACCGGGTCGGTGCCGACGGGCAAGAAGGTCTATGCCGCCGCCGCGGCCGGGTTGAAGCATGTGACGATGGAACTGGGGGGCAAGTCGCCCCTGATCATCTTTGACGATGCGGATCTGGAGGATGCGGTGGGCGGCGCGATCCTGGGGAATTTCTATTCCTCGGGGCAGGTCTGTTCCAATGGCACAAGGGTTTTCGTGCAGAAGGGCATCCGCGAGGCGTTCCTTGCGCGCCTGTCCGAGCGGCTGGCCGATGCGGTGATCGGCGATCCGTTGGATGAGGGCACGAATTTCGGCCCGATGGTGTCCGAGGGGCAGTTGGGCATTGTGGAACGTTACATCGCCAAGGGTGTCGAAGAGGGCGCGCGGCTGGTCTGCGGCGGCACGCGGCTGGACAAGGAGGGGTTCTGGATCACGCCTGCCGTCTTTGCCGATGTCACCGATGACATGACCATCGCGCGCGAGGAGATTTTCGGCCCCGTCATGTGCGTTCTGGATTTCGCGGAGGAGGATGAGGTCATCGCGCGCGCCAATGACACGGAATTCGGCCTGTCGGCAGGTGTTTTCACCCGCGATCTGGCCCGCGCGCACCGCGTTGTCGCGCAGATGGAGGCGGGCACCTGCTATATCAACACCTATAACGATGCACCGGTCGAGGTGCCCTTCGGCGGCATGAAGATGTCCGGCGTAGGCCGCGAGAATGCCAAGGCCGCGATCGAGCATTACAGCCAGCTCAAATCCGTCTTCGTGCGGATGGGCCGGGTCGAGGCGCCGTTCTGACGCAAAAC
>JAMWZG010000031.1:18380-19299 GCA_024304855.1 Paracoccaceae bacterium | reverse complement strand
CACCACCACCGTGCGCCCGATCGTCTGCGAAACCGGCCTGCTGCCGCGGACGCATGGATCGGCCCTGTTCACCCGTGGTGAGACGCAGGGTCTGGTCGTGACCACGCTGGGCACCGGCGACGATGAGCAGTTCATCGACGCGCTGCATGGCAACTTCAAATCCAACTTCATGCTGCATTACAACTTCCCCCCCTATTCGGTGGGCGAAGTTGGCCGTGTCGCAGGTCCGGGCCGTCGTGAAATCGGTCATGGCAAACTGGCATGGCGCGCGCTTCAGGCCGTGCTGCCCGCCGCCACCGACTTCCCCTACACGATCCGCATCGTGTCGGAGATCACGGAATCGAACGGCTCCTCCTCGATGGCGTCGGTCTGCGGCGGTTCGCTGTCCATGATGGACGCGGGCGTTCCGCTGAAGGCACCCGTGGCCGGTGTCGCCATGGGCCTCATCCTCGAGGATGACGGCTCCTACGCGATCCTGACCGACATTCTGGGTGACGAAGATCATCTGGGCGACATGGACTTCAAGGTGGCTGGCACCGAAAACGGCATCACCAGCCTTCAGATGGACATCAAGGTCGCAGGCATCACGCCCGAGATCATGGAAAAGGCACTGGCGCAAGCCAAGGATGGCCGTATCCACATCCTGGGCGAGATGGCCAAGGCCCTGACCGGGGCTGCCGAATTCTCGATCCACGCACCGCGGATCGAAACGATGCAGATCCCGACCGACAAGATCCGTGAAGTGATCGGCTCGGGCGGCAAGGTCATCCGCGAGATCGTCGAGGTTTCGGGCGCCAAGGTCGATATCAACGATGACGGCATCATCAAGATCGCCTCGCCCAACGGCGATTCGATCAAGAAGGCCTATGACATGATCTGGTCCATCGTGGCCGAGCCGGAAGAGGGCAAGATCTACAAG
>JAMWZG010000031.1:10369-18370 GCA_024304855.1 Paracoccaceae bacterium | reverse complement strand
CCCAGATCGAAAACCGCCGCCTGAACCATCCGTCGGATGTGCTCAAGGAAGGTCAGGAAGTCTGGGTCAAGCTGCTGGGCTTTGACGATCGTGGCAAGGTTCGCCTTGCGATGAAGTCGATCAACCAGCAGACCGGCGAAGAAATGACCAAGGAAGAAACCGAAGCCGCCAGCGAATAAGCGGCGCTTCCGGTCAAGACATCAGGCCCCGATGGCAACATCGGGGCCTTTTTCATGGCCGCGCCCGCCGGTTCGTGGCCGCTTGCCCTTGGCGGTCAAGGGTGGTGTGTTACATGCACCGATGACACTGACACAGCCGCAAGGGGCCGCCATGACACATGCACTCATTCTCGTTGATATTCAGAACGACTATTTCGAGGGCGGCAAATGGCCCGTCGCCCGCATGGCCGAGGCGGCCGCAAATGCCGCCCGCGTTCTGAATGCCGCCCGCGCCGCGCAGCAGATGATCGTGCATGTCCATCACGAAATGCCTGAAGGCGGCCCTTTCTTCGTGACCGGCACCGAAGGCGCGGCCATCGCGCCTGTCGTCGCGCCGCAAAACGGCGAGGCGACGGTGCTGAAACATCGCCCGAACAGCTTTCACAACACCGCGCTCGAGGCGATGCTGCGCGACAAGGGGATCACCGCTGTCACGATCTGCGGGGCCATGTCGCAGATGTGCATCGACGCCACCGCCCGCGCCGCCCGCGACATGGGTTTTGCCGTCACCGTGGTTGAAGATGCCTGCGGCGCGCGTGACGTTGCCTTTGACGGCACCACCGTGCCCGCAGCGCAGGTTCATGCCACGATCATGGGCGCGCTGAACGGCAGCTATGCCACCGTCACAACAACCGAGGCCTATCTGGCGGCCTGATACCGCCGCGAGGCCGAGGACGCTGCCCTCGTCGCAGGGGGGATAAGAATTGCACCTGCGGTGCGCGCGAAATTGACAGAATGCGCGTGCCCGTTCATGCTGGTCCCATTATTTTGAGACTTATGGTTAACCAGTGAGTGTGTGATGAAGACGAATGATCCCGTCGGCGTAATCCCCGCAACCGAAATCTATGATGGTGTCCGCCTCAGTACGGACATGGCACCCGAGATCGGAACCATGTCCGCGCCCAAGGGCGTGGCGCTGGTGCTGCATGGTTTTGACTTGATGAAGAACCATCAACCGGGGCAGGCTTTGCTTGTCGCGGTGGACTGGCTTCGCTTCAAGCTGGAAAAGCAGGGCTATCAGGTCATTTTTGGGCGCTATAACACCCATCAATCCTTTGTCTTTGGCGCGCAGGAAATCGCGGCATACCTCAAGAACAACAAGGTTCCGACGTCCAATCTGTCGATCTTCGCCTATTCCATGGGCGGGCTTGTCGCGCGGCAGATGATCGCCAACGGGCTGAAGCCACGGCGACTGTTCACCTATTGCACGCCGCATCTGGGAACCATGTTGCATGTTCCGCCCATCAACAACGGCGCCATGTCGATGATGCCGGTCAGTCAGGATCTGGGCAAGCTGAACAAGAACACGACCGAGGCCGCGTTTCGCAGCAACGTCACAGCGATAGGTTTCAGTCACGCCAACCCTTCGCCCCAGTTGCATGACGGCGTTGTGGATATCAACTCGGCCACGGGCGTCGGTCTTGGCTTCGGTCGCCCTGTGCACTGGCTATCCATGCGCGTCGGACCGCAACTGCCGCTTGATCCCCACGGGGCAGTGCAGAACCTGCCGGACATTGAACCGGCGCTTGCGATGTTTGCCGGAGACGTTTTGAAAGGCTGATGCGATGCTGGAACCCAGCCCCGAAGACCCGCGGCGCTTTCAGCCGAGAATCCGCTTTGACGGCAGCGGGATAGATCTTGAGGCGATCTGCCTGATTACATGGGACATCAATCTGGTATTGATCGCCATTCAGCCATTCGAAGCCCATTTGCCCGGCGCAGACATGGCGATGGCCCCCTTCGTTCCGCCGCCGGACCTGAAAAGCTATGTCTCGCGTAACCCGAACTTTCAGATCGTCTGCGAGGTGGACCAGCGCAGCGGATTTGATCGCGCGACGAAAGTCACCGTCACAGGCCGCCTGAAGAACAAGACCGACCACAGGCAATTCTTCGATGATCTGTGCTTTTTCCAGACGTTCCTACCCAAGGATTTGGACGATACCACGCGGATGCCCTACGACGACTAGAGTATCGCGCCGGGTCTGACTGTCAGATGATCTCATCCTCGTCGAACAGAGGGGCCGCGTCCATCTGGGCCGTGACCCCTTCCATGGCCGCTTCCGCGTGCCAGACCTTGGGGGTTTCGGCGACATGGAACAGCGCGTCACCCTCGTTCACCACGGGCATGTTGCTGCGTCCGACGATGATGCCGTTGGACTGGGCCGTGATCTCGACCTCGGCCACGCCGAACGGGTCCGAGACAGCGCCCAAGAGCATCCCCGGCTCGACCAGATCACCGATCCCGCGATAGGTGCGCAGCAAGCCCCCCGCCGGTGCGCGATACCAGCTTGAGCGGGTGCAGGTCACGGGCCGCGCGCGCAGACGTGGCACGCCCTTGGGACCGATCATCCCCAGAACCTGCATCACCCGCAGGATGCCCGACAGCCCGGCCCGCGCCGCCAGTTCATCGAAGCGCAGACCCTCGCCCGCCTCATAGAGCAGCACATCCACGCCCGCCGCCTCGGCCGCCATGCGCAGCGACCCGTCGCGCAGCTTGGAATGCAGCATCACCGGCGCACCGAAGGCCTGCGCCAGATGTTCAAGCCGCGTATTGCCCGGCGTGAGACGGATCTGCGGCAGGTTCGACCGCTGCACCGCCGCGGAATGCAGGTCGATTCCGAAATCCGACCGCGTCACGATCTGGCTGAGGAAGATATGCGCCAGCCGCGCGCCCAGCGACCCTTCGGCCGATCCGGGAAAACAGCGGTTCAGGTCGCGCCGGTCGGGCAAGTAGCGGGAATGGTTCAGAAAACCGAAGGTATTGACGATCGGCACCGCCAGCAGCGTGCCCGCCATCCGGTCAAGGTTCGGCGCGCGCAGCAGGCGGCGCACGATCTCGACCCCAATCACCTCATCGCCATGGATCGCGGCGGAGACGAACATCACCGGCCCCGGCCTGCGCCCGTTGACCACATGCACGGCCATCGACACGGGCGTGTGATCCGACAAGGACGACACCGGCAGGTCGATGGTGCGCCGCGTGCCCGGTGGCACCCGCACCCCGCCCAGTTCGAACATCGCGCCGCCTGTCATGCCGTTACCCTGTCACCCTTTACCCTTGGTCCGCGTGTCCCCGACCTTGGCGCTCTTCTCGATGAATTCGATGATCATACCCGCGATGTCCTTGCCCGTCGCCTTTTCCACCCCTTCCAGACCGGGGCTGGAGTTCACCTCCATCACCACGGGGCCGTGATTCGACCTCAGCATATCCACACCGCAGACATTCAGCCCCATGGATTTCGCCGCGCGGATGGCGGTCGACCGCTCTTCTGGTGAAATCTTGATCGGTTTGGCCGACCCGCCCCGGTGCAGGTTCGAGCGGAACTCTCCTTCGGCCCCGGTGCGCTGCATCGCGGCCACCACCTTGCCGCCCACGACGATGGCGCGAATGTCGGTGCCACCGGCTTCCTTGATGAATTCCTGCACCAGAATATTCACCCCCGCGCCGCGAAACGCCTCGATCACCGATTTGGCGGAACGGTCGGTATCGGCCAGAACCACCCCGATGCCCTGCGTCCCCTCCAGCAGCTTGATCACCAAAGGCGCGCCGCCGGCCAGTTTCACCACCTCTTCGGTCTGCTTGGGATCATGGGCAAATGTCGTGACCGGCAACCCGATTCCGTCCCGCGCCAGCAGTTGCATCGAACGCAGCTTGTCGCGGCTGCGTCCGATGGCCACGCTCTCGTTCAGAGGATAGACGCCCTGCATCTCGAACTGCCGCAGCACGGCCAGCCCGTAGAACGTGACCGAGGCCCCGATGCGCGGGATCACCGCGTCATAGCGCGGGAGCTTCTGCCCGTCATAGTATATCTCGGGCCGGCGCGAGGCGATGTTCATGCTGCACCGCAGGGTATTGACGAAATCCAGCTCATGCCCGCGCGCCTCGGCAGCCTCTTTCAGCCGCTGGTGCGAATAGAGGGACGGGTTGCGCGTCATCATGGCGATCTTCATGGAAAGGTTCCTTTGCGGAAAACAAATGAGAAAACAGGGGTCGCGCGCGGCCTTCAGGGCGCGTCGCCACCCTCACGCGGCAGGGGCATCCCTGCCAGATAGGATTTGCCGGCATCCACCAGAATGCCCCGTTTGCGAATGGCCGTGCGCCCCAGAATGATCGGCATCGCCATGGCGGAGCGGTCCGCCAGCGACACTTCGATCCGCCAGCGCCGCCCGGCCATCACCATCAGCGTCTCGATCACCAGACGATCCTCACCCAGACCCGAGGTGTTCTTGATCGCGCGCCGGTCCACCAATGGCGCTTCACAATCGCGGGCCTGCAATCCGCTGGCATGGGGGATGTGAAAGCGCACCCATTCCGCCCCGTCCCGCTGAAACCGGACGGCCCGCGTCGCGTGCAGCGCCGATGTGCGCGCGCCGGTGTCGATCTTGGCCTGCATCAGCGCGATCCCCAACTCGGGCAGCGCAATCTTCTCGCGCCAGCCGATCAGAAGCGGCGGCGGTTTGATCTTGCCGGACTTTGTCTTGCCCATCGGCTCTGTTCTTTCCGGCATGTCGTGATCCCGTGATGTGCCAAGGCCCAATCTAGCAGTCCGGCAGCCTCTGCGCATCCCCCCGGGCGCGGACGGGTAATCCGGCCCGCGCTGCTTGTCCATCACCACGATGACAGTTCCATGAAAAAACCCTGCGGAACGGCGCCGCAGGGTTTTCAGGGCATGACAGAGCCGCTGTTACGACAGGCGGGTGGTCCGCAGATAGGGCAGTTTCACGTCGATCTCACCGAACCGCGCGCGCGCCTGTTCATCCGACAGGCTGAGCGCCACGATCACGTCCTGACCGGGCACCCAGTTCGCAGGCATCGCCACCGGCACGCCAAAGCTGGCTTGCAGGGCGTCCAGCGCGCGCAGCACCTCGGCAAAGTTGCGGCCGACGGACATCGGATAGGTCATGATCAGCTGCACCTTCTTGTCCGGGCTGATGATGAAGACCGAGCGCACGCTGGCCGAATCCGCCGCCGTGCGCCCGTCGGGCAGATAAGCCTCGGCAGGCAACATGTCGAAGGCCTTGGAGACGGCCAGATCCTTGTCGGCGATGATCGGGAAACCCGCCTTTGCACCCGAGAATCCCTCGATGTCGGATTTCCATTTCACATGCTCCGCGACACCGTCCACGGACAGGCCGATCACCTTGGTGCCGCGCTTGGCCCATTCATCGGCCAGTTGCGCCACGGCCCCGAATTCTGTCGTGCAGACCGGGGTGAAATCCTTGGGATGGCTGAAAAGGATCGCCCAGCTATCGCCGATCCAGTCGTGGAAGGTGATTGTGCCCTGATCCGTCTCGGCGGTGAAATTCGGCACGATGTCGTTGATACGCAGGCCCATGATACATTCCTTTTTCTGCAAGTGTTTCCTTGCCCAGCGCTACGCTGATCCGACAGCAAAAGCACTGATGATTCCCGACCCTGCGGCAAAAGGTGCCAGAGCTCCAGTCATCTTGTCGTGAGTAATTTGATCAAATTATCTGACATCACGCCAGTGGCTCTTGCAGCCTCGTCAAAGCACTGACAGATTGCGCGGGACGACAAAAGGGGGGCGGGGCCTGCGCAGCCATGCAGCCTGTCCCGCGCAGGCAATTGGAGGATCAAGGATGATCGAGAAACGTCAGTTCTATATCAATGGTGCATGGGTTGACCCGATCGAAGGGCGCGATCACCATGTGATCGACCCCTCGACCGAAGAGGCATGTGCCGTCATCTCGCTGGGTGGCAAGGCCGATACCGATGCCGCCGTTGCCGCCGCCAAGGCCGCCTTCCCCGCGTGGATGGCCACACCTGTGGAAGAGCGTATCGCGCTGGTCGAAAAGATGCTCGAGGTCTACAAATCCCGGACCGAGGATCTGGCACAGGCCATGACCGCCGAGATGGGCGCGCCGATCGACATGTCCCGCGCCTCTCAGGTCGGGGCTGGCACCTGGCACACCACCAATTTCATCAAGGCGGCCAAGAATTTCAAATTCATCCGCCCGCTGGGCGATCACGCGCCGAATGACCGGATCGTTTACGAACCCATCGGTGTCTGCGCCCTGATCACGCCGTGGAACTGGCCGATGAATCAGGTCACGCTCAAGGTCGTGGCCGCCGCCATCGCGGGTTGCACCATGGTGCTGAAACCCTCCGAGGAAAGCCCCCTCAACGCCATCGTCTTTGCCGAGATCATGCATGAGGCGGGTTTCCCCAAGGGCGTGTTCAACCTTGTGAACGGTGACGGTGTGGGTGTGGGCAGCCAACTGTCCAGCCACAAGGACGTGGATATGGTCAGCTTCACCGGCTCTACCCGCGCGGGTATCGCCATTTCCAAGGCAGCGGCCGACACGCTCAAGCGGGTGCATCTGGAACTGGGCGGCAAGGGTGCGAACATCATCTTCGCCGATGCCGATGACAAGGCCGTCAAGCGCGGCGTGCTGCATATGATGAACAACTCGGGCCAGTCCTGCAATGCACCCAGCCGGATGCTGGTGCAGAAGGGCGTCTATGAGAAAGCCGTTGAAACCGCAGCCGAGGTCGCCAATTCCGTGACCGTGGGCAATGCGCATGACGCGGGCCGCCACATCGGCCCCGTGGTGAACGAGGCGCAGTTCAACAAGATCCAGGGCCTGATCCAGAAGGGCATCGACGAGGGCGCACGTCTGGTCGCCGGCGGCACGGGTCGTCCCGATGGGCAGAACCGTGGTTTCTTCGTCAAGCCGACGGTCTTTGCCGATGTCACCAACGAGATGACCATCGCCCGCGAGGAAATCTTTGGCCCCGTGCTGTCGATCATCCCCTTCGAGACCGAGGAAGAAGCGATCCGCATCGCGAATGACACGGTTTACGGCCTGACCAACTATATCCAGACGCAAGACCCCGCGAAATCGAACCGCGTGGCGCTGCAACTGCGCTCGGGCATGGTCGAGATCAACGGCCAGTCACGCGGCGCAGGTGCGCCCTTCGGCGGGATGAAACAGTCCGGCAACGGGCGCGAAGGGGGCGTATGGGGGATCGAGGATTTCCTTGAGGTCAAATCCGTCGCTGGCTGGGCGGCCGAATAAGCCGCAGAACAAGCCACTGGCAACGCAACAAAAAACCGCCGTCCGGGATGCCGGGCGGCGGTTTTCACTTGTCGCCTGTCAGGCAGGATCACTCCAGCGTGCGGGCCTCATCCACCAGCATCACCGGAATTCCGTTACGGATCGGATAGGCCAGCCGCGCCGGCTTGCTGATCAACTCCTGCGCCTCGGCGTCATAATCCAGCCGCGCGCCGGTGCGCGGACAGACCAGCGCCTCCAGCATCCGGCGGTCGAACAGAGGGCCGTCCGTCATTGCATGATCTCCTCGTTATCGCCGCCCCGCAGGGAATATTCGATCAATGTCACCAGCGTTTCCCGCCGGGTGGACAGGCAGGGCGCTTCCAGCAGCGCCTGTTTGTCCTCGGGGTCGAAATCCAGCAGCATCGACAGCGAATTGATCAGCAGCTCGTCATCCGCCTCCTGCAAGCCTTCCCAATCGGTCTGCAACTCGCGCGCGGTGAAATAGCGCGACAGAAGGTTCATGAACGCCTCGCGGTCAAAGCCGTGATCCGTCTCGTCCCGGCCCAGATCCCGCTCGAACCCGGTCCATGACACCTCGCACCGGCGATAGGGCGTGAAGCCCGTCACCTCGCGCAGCACGCGGAACCGCGACATGCCCGACAGGGTGATCAGATAGCGCCCGTCCTCGGTCTCGGAAAACTGGGTCACGCGCCCGGCGCAACCGATCTGGTGCAGACCGTGACCTTCGCGCCCCGGCACCTTG
>JAMWZG010000031.1:0-10359 GCA_024304855.1 Paracoccaceae bacterium | reverse complement strand
TTGGGTTGCACCATCCCGATCAGCCGTTCGGGGGTTTTCAGCGCATCCTCCAGCATGGCCAGATAGCGCGGCTCGAAAATATGAAGGGGCAGCCGCGACCGGGGCAGCAACAGCGCCCCCGGCAGCGGAAAGACCGCGATCACATCCGGCATGTCAAATGTTTTGCCCATGACCCGTGACCTAGACCGGAATGCCCATCAGGCAAATATCATCGACGACAGTTTGCGCCGCCCGTTCAGAACCACGGGATCATTCGGCTTCAGCGCCTCGAAAATGGTGAAAAGCTGCTGCTTGGCGGCCCCCTCATTCCACTCGCGGTCGCGGCGGAAAATCTCCAGCAGGGCGTCCACCGCCTCCTCCATCCGGTTGTTCGCCTGAAGCGCCAGCGCCAGATCGAACCGCGCCTGAAGATCGGCCGGGTCCGCCTCGACCGCGGCCATCAGCTCGGCTACGGGACCGGCACTGGCCGCCTGCCGCGCCAGCTCAAGCTGCGCATGGGCCGCCTCCAAAGGTGCGGCGCTGGCAATCTCGGCCGGTGCGCCGTTCAGCACGGCCTCGGCCTCGTCCAGATCACCCTTGGCGATGTGGCACCGCACCAGCCCGGCATAGGCCGCCACGTTCACCGGGTCTTCCTCAAGGATCGCGGCAAAGGTCTGCGCCGCGTCATCCACCGCCCCTTCGGTCAGCATGGCCTCGGCCGCCTCGATCGCTTCGGCCAGACCACCATCGCCTGCCAGCTCGGCCAGCCGCTTGACGAAAGCCTGCACCTCGGATGCGGGCACAGCGCCCTGGAACGCATCCACGGGCTGCCCCTGCCAGAAGGCATAGACCGTCGGGATCGACTGCACACGCAACTGGCCCGCGATGCGCTGATTCTGATCCACATTGACCTTGACCATCTTGACGGCACCCTTGGCCCCCTCAACAGCCGCTTCCAGCTGCGGGCCAAGTGTCTTGCAGGGTCCGCACCACGGCGCCCAGAAATCCACCACGACCGGCACGGTCATCGACGCCTCGACCACCTCGGCCATGAAATCGGCCTCGGACACGTCCATGATCACAGCCTTGGTCGGTTCAGGCTGTTTTTGTCCCAGTTCCAGCATCTTCGGTCATCCTTATCTGCAAATGTTGCCGCGCGGGCGTGACGCGCCGCCTGTCATGCCCAATATGGGGTGACATATTCGTGAATTCAAAGGTCAAACGTGGCAAAGACGGGTGCATGGTCGCTGGGCTGCTGCCAACCGCGTGCGCCGCGCAGGATGCGGCTGGAATGGCCCGCCTGCGCGATGTCCCTGGTGGCCCAGACATGATCCAGACGGCGGCCCTTGTCGGCGGCATCCCAATCGGCGGCGCGATAGGACCACCAGCTATACAAAAGCCCCTCGGGAATATCGGCGCGGGTCACATCGACCCAATCGCCCGCGTCCTGCACCTGCGCCAGATGCTCCACCTCGATGGGTGTGTGGCTGACGATCTTGAGCAATTGCTTGTGGTTCCACACGTCATCCTCGCGCGGGGCGATGTTCAGATCGCCCACAAGGATCGCCCGTTCCGGCTTGCCCCCGTGGAACCAGTCGCGCATCTCGGTCAGGTAATCCAGCTTCTGCCCGAACTTGTCGTTCACCGCGCGGTCGGGCACATCGCCCCCTGCGGGCACATAGCAGTTATGGATCACCACCCCGTTGGGCAAACGCGCCGCCACATGCCGCGCATGACCAAGGCTGGCGAAATCCATCTCGCCCATATCCTCCAGCGGCAGCTTTGACAGGATCGCCACCCCGTTATACCCCTTCTGCCCCCGCGCCACGATGTGATGATAGCCCAGCGCCTGAAACCCCTCCAAAGGGATCTTGTCCACCGGGCTTTTGCATTCTTGCAAGCACAGCACATCGGGGGCTTCCTCGGACAACAGCTTGCACACCAGCCCCTCGCGCAAACGGACCGAATTGATGTTCCATGTGGCAAGGGTAAAGGTCATGCGCAAACTCCGCTTGGATGGTTCGGCGTCAGGCCTAACACACAGGTTTCCCGAACGGGAGGGGGGAAGACCAACCTTTCCCGCACCACCGTCTGTCACGACCACCGTCAATAGTGAAAGCGCAGCTGAGCAATCTCAAGCCGTTGATCCGCCCCGCTACCGCTGACGCGATAGACCATCCGATCTTCCGAGGTGATCCGCCGCGACCACCAGCCTGTGAGGTCGCCTCGCAATGGTTCCGGCTTGCCGGTCCCGTTGAACGGCGTCCGCATCGCCTGCCGGATCAGATCATTGATCCGATCCCGTATTCTGGGGCTGGTTTCGCCCCAATGCAGATAATCCTCCCACGCTTGGGTGGAAAAGATCAGCTTCACTCGATGATCTCGCGTGCGACCCCTGCTCCGGCATCCAGTTCCGCAATTGCCGCGCGCAACCGCGCCGCGTTGTTCGGATTCGACAACAGATGCAGCGTCTCGTTCACCGCATTCCATGTCTCAAGCGAGACGACCACGACCGATTCACCCTTCTTGCGGGTGACGATCACCTCCTGTTGGTCATGGATCGCGCGGTCCATGACGGCCTTCAGCTGTGCCCGTGCATCGGAATAGGTCATCACATCCATGGGGTCTCTCCTGCGGCTTGCACGATATATGTACGATATTTCGTACAAGTCAATCCTCAAACCTCAGATCGACACCCGCGACAGCAGCGTTTGACGGTCCACCTTGGCCTTGGGGTCGCGCAGCACAACCGTTCCACGGTTCAGCGCCACGAATTCATCGGCAAGATTATAGGCAAAGTCGAAATACTGCTCGACCAGAACAATCGCGATCTGGCCTTCCTCGCGCAACGCCGCGATCACATGGCCGATCTGCTTGATGATATTGGGCTGGATGCCTTCGGTCGGCTCGTCCAGCAACAAGATGCGGGGCTTGGTGATCAGCGCCCGCGCAATCGCCAATTGTTGCTGCTGCCCCCCCGACAGATCGCCGCCGCGCCTGTCCTTCATCTCGGCCAGCACCGGAAACAGATCATAGATCCGCGGCGGGATCACCTTCTCGGTGCGCGGCAGGCAGGCGAACCCGCTCATCAGGTTCTCGGTCACGCTCAGCAGCGGAAACACCTCGCGCCCCTGCGGCACATAGGCGATGCCCGCGCGGGCCGCCTGAAACGCGGTGGCGTGCACAAGCGGCTTGCCGTCCAACGTGATCGTGCCGCCCGCATAGGGATGCCGCCCCGCAATCGCCTTCAAAAGGCTTGTCTTGCCCACGCCATTGGTGCCCATCACCGCCGTCACCTGCCCTGGCCGCGCGGTCATGGTGATCCCGTTCAGGATCTGGCTTTGCCCGTATTTCAGGGTCAGATTTGCAATCTCCAGCATCCTACCGCCCCAGATAGACGTCGATCACGTCCTGGTTTTTCGTCACATGGTCCAGACTGCCCTCGGCCAGAACCGATCCTTCGTGCAGCACCGTCACCTTGCAGTTCAGGCGGCGCACGAAGTCCATGTCATGTTCCACCACCACCACGGCCCGCGTCTCGGCCGCCCTGACCAGCAGGGCCGTGGTATGCTCCCGCTCCGCAGGGGTCATGCCCGCGGCGGGTTCATCCACCAGCAACAGTTGCGGGTCTTGCGCCAGCAGCATCCCGATCTCCAGCCATTGTTTCTGCCCATGGCTCAACTCGCCCGCGCGGCGCGGCAGATCATCGGTCAAGCCGATCTCGGCGGCAATCTCGTCGATCCGCGCGGCGCTGGCGCGGCTTTTGCGATAGAACAGCACATCGAACGGCCCGCGCGGGTTCTTGAGCGCCATGGCAAGGTTTTCCCGCACCGTCTGCGCCTCGAACACGGTCGGTTTCTGGAACTTGCGCCCGATCCCCTGCCGCGCGATCTGGCTTTCCGACATGTCCAGCAAGGACAGGCTGCGCGGGCCCCAGATCACGCGCCCCTGATCCGGCTTGGTCTTGCCGGTGATGATGTCCATGAAGGTGGTCTTGCCCGCCCCGTTCGGCCCGATGACCGCGCGCAATTCGGCCTGCCCAATGCTGATCGACAGGTTATTGATGGCGCGGAACCCGTCAAAGGTGACGCTGACGCCGGATACTTCCAGAAGCGTGCTCATGGCTCGCCCTCCTCCTTGCGCCAGGCGCCCTTGTCGGGGCCATAATCGCCTTGGCGGTCGGCGACAGGTTTCAACACGATCAGGTCGAACAACCCGCCAATCCCCTTGGGAAAGAACAGCGTGACCGCGACGAATGACAGCCCCAGCAGCACCAGCCACCAATCCGTCCAGTTGATCGTATAGAAGCCAAGGTTCACCGCCGGCGCCGATCCCCCGGTGAACCAGGACGACAGCAGCGACACAAACGCCGCCCCGATCACCGCGCCATAAAGCCGCCCGCGCCCGCCGATGGCCACCCAGACCGCCAGATAGATCGAGGCGATGGGCGCAATCTCGGCCGGGTTGATGATCCCCGCCTGCGGATAATAAAGCGCCCCCGCAATGGCCGCGACAATGGCCGTCAGGGTGAACACGAAGAGCTTGTAGCTTTCGACGTGATAGCCCAGGAACCGCACCCGCGCCTCGTTGTCACGAATGGCGCGGATCACGCTACCCATCTTGCCCGACACGACCCAGGCGAACAGCACATAGCCCAGCCCCAGCGCGATGGCCGAGGCCCAGAAGAACGCGATCGAGATCACCGATTGCGGCACCGCGTCCAGCCCCGGCAGGTTCTGCAACCCCGACAGCCCGTTATTGCCGCGCAAGCCGCTGTCGTTCTGGAACAGATAGAGCGACAGCGCCAGAGTCATCGCCTGCGTCAGGATCGACAGATAGACGCCCGTGACACGACTGCGGAACGCCAGCCACCCAAAGACCAGCGCCAACAGGCCGGGCACCAGCACCACCATCAGAAGTTGCAGGGTCAAGGAATGCGCAAAGGCCCAGAGCAGCGGAAACTCCGCCGATCCCACGACGCCGAAAATCTGACCGGCGATGGCATCCACCACCTCCTGCTCGGTGGGCGGCAGGGGCGCTTTGGCCAGCGAGTCCAGCACGATCAACTCGGTGCGCGCATACATCAGCCACATACCGATGGCATAGCCCCCCAGGCCAAAGAACGCGAAATGCCCAAGGCTGAGGATGCCGCAATAACCCCAGACCACATCCATCGCGATGGCGATCAGGCACAGGCAAAGCGTCTTGCCCAACGTCTTGACGAAAGAGGTCGAAACAAGGCCCACACCCGTCACCTCGGACAGAAGCGTGACCAGAACCGTGAACACCGACAGCGCCAGCAGGAACCACAGCACCGACGGGTTTCTTGCGATGAACGAGCGGGTCATGTGCGGCCTCCGTCGCGGCGGGGGGCCAGCCCCCCATGTTCAACTGCGTTGAACGCCCCCCAGGGATATTTGCAGCAAGAAGAAACAGGAATGGCCGGTGTCATGGGATCAATCCCCCGCCGCGCGGCCCTTGAGGGCGATGATGCCCTTGGGCCGGAACTGGATGAACAGGATGATGAAGAGGATCATATAGGTCTGGGCGGCCAGCGTGTTGCTGGGATTGAAGAACTCGATCCCCTTTTGCAGGAAGCCGATCAGCGTGGCCCCGGCCAGCGTGCCCCAGACATTGCCGACACCGCCCACGACGACCGTCATGAAACTCTGCACGATATATTCCGACCCCATCTCGGACGTGACCTTGGCATAAAGGCCGATGGCCACCCCCGCGATCCCGGCGATGCCGGAGCCCAGCCCGAAGGTCAGCATGTTGATCCGGTCGGGGTTGATCCCCATCGAGGCCGCCATGCCGGGGTTCTGTGTGACCGCCCGCACCTCGAGGCCCAGACGGGTGCGCTTGAGGATATAGATCAGCAGGCCCAGAAAGATCAGCGCCAGCACGAAGATGGCCACGCGGATCATGCTAATCGACACCACCTCGTTGAAGGTCAGCGTCCCACTCAACCATTCGGGCGAGGTCAGGGGGCGCGCCTGCGTGCCGAAGATGTTCTTGGCCAGTTGCTGCAACGCGATGGAGATGCCGAAGGTCGCCAGCAACGTCTCCAACGGTCGATGGTAGAGCCAGCGGATCACCAGCCGCTCCATCGCGACGCCGGCGCCGAAGGTGACGGCAAAGGCCAAGGGCAGGGCCACGATCAGCGACAGCGTGTAATCCGGGATGAACAACTGCACCACATAGCCGGTATAGGCGCCCATCATGATGAACTCGCCATGCGCCATGTTGATCACCCCCATCACGCCAAAGGTGATGGCAAGACCAATGGCCGCCAGGAAATAGATCGAGGCCAGCGACAATCCGTCCAGCGCCAGATCGGCCGTCTGGTTCAGATTGACCTTGAGGGAGATCGCCTCCAGCGTCTCCTCGGCGGCGGCGGTGATGGCGGGGTCAGGCTCGGCGTAAAGCAGCACGAAGTGATGCGCGGCCAAGGCCGCCGCCTGATCCTCAAGCGTCACCAGGGGTGGCACGACGCCGGTGGCGGCCAGGGCCTCATAGGCCGCCTCTCGTGCGGCATCGGTGGTCAGGCTGGCCACGGGGATACCCGCGACCTGCCCATCCGCGATGGCGGCGATCAACGCGTCCCTGATCGCCGCGACGCCCGTCAAGGGCGGGGCAAGATCCGCCTCAACCAGCCGCGCATAGGCCTCCGCCTCCGACAGCGCGTCCGATCCCGGCTCCAGCACGGCAGCGATATTGCGATCCGACGGCAGCTCGGCAAAGACCGCAGGTGTCGTGCTCAGGATCAGGTTCAGCACCGCGCGCGCATCCACACCCAGATCGCCGCGCAGGCTTTCGATGGCGGCGATCCGCACCTCTGCTGTCTCGCCGAAACGGGCCGCCAGCAGCCGCTCCAGCCGGATCTTGCGCGCCTTGAGCAGGGGATCCGCCTCATCCGCGATCGACAGGCGCAGCGGTTCCAGCTGATCCTCCGCCGGACTGCGGTCGATGGCATCCAGCGCCGCCATCCGCCGGGCCGGGTCATCATCCAGCAATTGAAACGCCACCAGCGCCGACCCGATCACGCGCCGCACACCGGCATTGGGGCGCAGCTCGGTCATCTCTGCCGCCGCGACCCGGCCCAGATCCGCGCCGCTGTCCACATCGGTCAGGGCATAGCCACCCTCGACCTGCGTGGCATAATAGAACAACCCGTCACTGGCCCGCAGATAGACCGCGCGATCCCGCCAACGTTCCAGAAACACCGGCACCGTGGGCAGATCCGCCGCCAGCAGCGCCGCAACCAACCCGTCCACCGTGCCGCGCGACGGGTTCGCCACGGCATCGGCATTGGCCTGCAACACGGATTGCAACGGCGCGGCATTGGTCTGCGCCTGCGCGCCCGACAGGCCAAGGCAGATCGCCAAAGCGCAGCAAACTAAGCGAATGATCATGAGACGTCCCTGACCCAAGCGCGATGCAAAGAGGGGCGCAGTCGCCCGCACCCCCGGAGCCAACTCAGTAATTCGAGGTCAACTGCACACAGGTCTTGGTTTCGGTATTATACATCCCGCAGCCCAGATCCTTCCAATCGCTTGTCAGAATGGCCGACTCCGGCAGGTAATCGGTCCAGGCATCGCCCTCGACCTCGGGCGTCTGACTGATGATGTCGAACTGCCCATCGGCCCGGATTTCGCCAATCAGGACAGGCTTGGCCAGATGGTGGTTCGGCAGCATCACGGCAGTGCCCCCGGTCAGGTTCGGGAACTCCTGCCCATACATCGCGGTGCGCACGGCATCCACATCGGTGGTGCCAGCAGCGGTGGCCGCGTTCACCCACATGTTGAAGCCGATGTAATGCGCCTCCATCGGGTCATTGGTCACACGGTTCTCACCGGCAAAGGCCTTCCAGGCGGCAATGAACTCCTTGTTGGCAGGGGT
Organism: Paracoccaceae bacterium; assembly: GCA_024304855.1. GTDB lineage: Bacteria > Pseudomonadota > Alphaproteobacteria > Rhodobacterales > Rhodobacteraceae > Seohaeicola. The sequence goes on along the minus strand of JAMWZG010000031.1, from coordinate 2,478 downwards.
ATCGGCCGACATGAAGTAATTCCACGCCGCCAGATGGCCGACCAGCTCGGATGTATCCAGACCGGACAGCTCTTCCTCACCGACCGAGAAGGCAACGACGGGAATATCCTCGGCCGACACGCCAGCGGCGGCCAATTCCTTGTAAAAGCCGATATTGGCATCGCCATTGATCGTGGAAATCACACCCACCTGCTTGCCATCGGCCCCCAGCGCCACGACATCGGCCACGATGGTCGCCCAGTCGGAATGGCCGAACGGCGTGTAGTTGACGAAAATATCCTCCTTCGCGATCCCCTTCGAGATCAGATAGCTTTCCAGAATATTGTTCGTGGTGCGCGGATAGACATAGTCGGTGCCAAGCAGGGCGAATTTCTCGACCCCCAACTCCTCAAGGAAATAATCCGTGGCCGGGATCGCCTGCTGGTTCGGCGCGGCCCCCGTATAGAACACATTGCGCGAGGATTCCTCGCCCTCATACTGCACCGGATAGAACAGCAAACCGTTCAATTCCTCGATCACCGGCAGCACCGATTTGCGGCTGACGCTGGTCCAGTTGCCAAAGATCACATCGACCTCGTTCACGGTCAGAAGTTCGCGCGCCTTTTCGGCGAACAGGGGCCAGTCAGAGGCCGGATCGACGACGACGGCCTCCAGCTGACAGCCCAGCAAACCGCCCTTGGCGTTCTGTTGCTCGACCAGCATCAGCATCACGTCTTTCAACGTGGTCTCGGAAATCGCCATGCTGCCCGACAAGGAGTGCAGCACGCCCACCTTGATCGGGCAATCCTGCGCGGACGCAGCCCCGGCACCGGCCAGAAGGGCCGCGACCGCAAGGCTGGCAAATGTCTTGCTATGTGTCATTGATTTATGTCCCCAGTCATATATCTGCGGGAAAGGCCTTGGGCCGTCCTGCGCCATTCACGGCACAGCGTGGTCTCAAGCCGCCCGCAACATTCATGTTGCTGTCGCGCAGGGGGATGTATCTGCCAGGATCGGCCCTCTGCGCGGCCTCGGCGCTCTGTCCGCATGACAGCCGCCACCCGGGATTGAGGACGCAGTTCCGCCCTCGCGCAATTCTCTCCTGTGCAACTGCGGCATTTTTCTCTGCGCCTGCAAAGAAACTGCCCACCAAAGGGCAAATGCCCTATTTTTCGGCAAATTCATGCCGGATCTTGCCGAAAGACCGGGCGTCGCCTGTCTGGGTGCAGCCCCGGATCGGGAATCAGAGAGGCTGAGCCTCAACCCTTTCCCGCTGCGATGACCACGACAGACACGGGTTCCCATCTTCTGACGCAGGCTTTCATCGAAGCATGTTGGTCACTTTCTGCCTGTCGCCAACTGTATCGCATTTTACACGAATTGTTGCGCATATCGCGACAATCACCGCAATTTTCCAGCGCGCCTGCCGCGCATCGCGCGACGCTGCCGCTTTCCCTGCCTGTGGCGCAGGCCAAAAAAAACCCCGGCACGGGGGCCGGGGCAGTCCAACAGGGAGGTGCATATGATAACCCGCATATGCGACGGGATCTGATGGATATGAACTTATCCTGTTTTCAGAATACCACTTTGATGTGAATCAAAACAGTGGGGTTTTCCTTACGCTGCGTCAGTGCATCCCTTATGCCACAAGGCGGTATCCACCCGACTCGGTGACAAGCAAACGCGCGTTCGATGGATCGGGCTCTATCTTCTGACGCAACCTGTAGATGTGCGTCTCCAGCGTATGTGTCGTCACACCGGCGTTATAGCCCCAGACTTCGTGCAGCAGCACATCGCGCGGCACCACACCTTCGGTGGCACGGTAAAGATACTTGAGGATATTGGTCTCTTTCTCGGTCAGACGAATCTTCTTGTCGTCTTCCGTCACCAACATCTTCATCGCGGGTTTGAACGTATACGGCCCCAGGGTGAAAACGGCATCCTCGCTCTGCTCGTGCTGGCGCAACTGCGCACGGATACGGGCCAGCAGCACGGGAAACTTGAACGGTTTGGTGATGTAGTCATTCGCCCCGGCATCCAGACCCAGGATCGTATCCGCGTCGCTGTCATGCCCGGTAAGCATCAGGATCGGGCATTTCACCCCTTGCTTGCGCATCAGCCGGCACAGCTCGCGCCCGTCAGTATCAGGCAGGCCCACGTCCAGAATGACCAGATCATAGAGCGCCTCCTTGGCGCGCTTCATCGCCTCGGAACCGTTTCCGGCCTCGAAGACATCGAAATCCTCGGTCATGACAAGTTGCTCGCTCAGCGCCTCGCGCAGATCCTCGTCATCATCGACCAGCAGTATTTTCTTCAACTGTGCCATGGGTTTCCCTCCTGTGGTTGGGATAAAGATGCGCCCGCATCACACAGCCGGCAAGGCGGGGTGCCAATCTCTCACGCTGTCGTGTAAAGCAGTGTGCAAATGTTTCAGGTAAACGCGTCAAACCTCGGTTCACGCCCCCGCAACGCTACAGGCCCCGCATGAGTTTCAGCCCG
>JAMWZG010000309.1 GCA_024304855.1 Paracoccaceae bacterium | reverse complement strand
CCATGACAGGGGCGGCGTCGCTGGTGCTGCTGTCACTGGCAATTGGGCCTGTCACCTATTTCGCGGCCTGGGCGGTGCAGGGGCTGGCGATGCATTTCATGTTGATGACGGCCTGCTATACCACGATCACCCAGATCTGGGGACCGGGCGCGCGACGGGTGATCGGGTTGCTGACGCTGGCCACCGGGCTTTGCGCCACTTTGATCTGGCCGCTGACACAATATCTGCAACAGGTCATGGACTGGCGCGCCATCTGTCTGACCTATGCAGGCGTCACGGCGCTGTTTGTCGTGCCCGTCAATCTGATCCTGGCCTTTGCCCTGCGCCCCTATCTGCGCCGCACGCCCGTAACGGCGCCCGTCGCCTTGCCCGCAGAGGAGGGGGCGGCGGGAGGCGGTATGGCGACGGAGACGGCGCCCGTGCATGTGCCCCCGGCAGGCAGTTTCCGACTGCTGGCCCTGTTGTTTGCCTTCAGCGCGGCGATCGGCAATTCCGTCGGTATCCTGATCATCGACATCCTTTATGGGCTGGGTCTGGCGCGCGAGGATGCGGTTCATGCCGCCTCGCTGGTGGGCATCGCCTTTCTGATGGCGCGCGGGGCCGAGATCACCTTTGGCAACCGGCTTGATCCGGTGCGCATGTCCATCCTTGTCTTTGGCGCACTGCCGCTGCCCTTTGTGCTGCTGCTGGGCTGGTCGCTGGCGGGGCTGGTCATGCCGCTGTGGCTGGCCGCGCTGGCGGCGCTGGCCTATGGCGCGCCGCAGGGTCTGGCGGGGCTGATGCGCCCGGCGATGGTGCAGCATATCTTCGGCACGACCGGCTATGGCACAAGGCTGGGCCGCCTGTCGCGCGTGTCCGATGTGGCCAGTGCCGTGACGCCTGCCGCCCTGGCCGCCCTTCTGGCGCAATCCGTGACGGCCGGTCTTGCCGTTATCACCCTGATGGCGCTGTCCTGTTCCGTGCTGGTCTATTGGCTGAGCAGGCTGCCCTGTCCCGATCATGTCACCTTGAAGGAATGTCCTGCATGTCCCTGATCCAGCGGATCGACCACAACCCGACCTTTGCCCCGAAACGCGCCTATCCCACGCCGGAACGGCTGATCGAAGGATCGCCCGAATTCGACACCTGGGCGATGGATGACAGCCGCGACGGGATGATCAAATCCGGCATCTGGCAGGCGACGCCCGGCCTGACCCATTCCATCAAGGGCGAGACCTTCGAGTTCTGCCACATCCTGGAAGGGCTGGTCGAGATCACCGCCGAGAATGGCGAAAGCTGGACCTTCGGCGCGGGCGACAGTTTCGTGATGAAGCCCGGTTTCGTGGGCCTGTGGCGCACGATCGAGACCGTGCGCAAGATCTATGTCGTGGTCTACTGAGACAGCTCAGCGGCCAGTCGCGCCATCATCGCCATGCAGGCGTCAAGCTCTGGCCCGGTGATATATTCATCGGGCCGGTGCGCGCGCGCGATGTCGCCGGGGCCGCAGATGACGGATGGAATGCCCGCCGCGTGGAACAGGCCCGCTTCGGTGCCGTAGCTGACCGATTGGCGCGGGGACTGGCCGGTCCATGTGGCCAGTTGTGCGGCCAGTGACTGCGCCTCGGGCGGCAGGGCCGGGTAGCGGGCCAGTTCCGTGACGCTATGCGAGAGAGCCGCGCCAGCGGCGACGAGCGCTTCGGCGGCGGCCAGGACCGGGTCCATCACGCTGTCCGCCCTCTCGCCGGGGATGGTGCGCACCTCCATGGCCAGCGTGGCGTGGTCGGGGATGATATTGACGGCCGTGCCCGCGCGCAGCACACCCGCCACAAGTGTGGAGTGATCGGGGGCAAAGCGCGCATCGCGCTGGCCGTGCCGGGACAGCGCCTCGGCCGCCTGCTGCACGCGCTGGGCAAGGGAAGCGGCGGCATAGAGGGCATTCACCCCGGCGGCGGGGTCTGATGAATGGGCGGCGCGGCCGGTCAAGGCCACCTCGACCGCCAGCTTGCCCTTGTGCGACAGCACGGGCTGCATCCCCGACGGCTCGCCCACGATACAGCCTGCGGGCAGGGCGCAAAGGCCGGGCAGCGCCGCGATCAGATGCGGCACGCCACGGCAGCCGATTTCCTCGTCATAGGACAGGGCCAGATGCACCGGGCGGCGCAAGCCCGCCCTTTGGAACAGCGGCACGGCGGCGATCATGCAGGCGACAAAGCCCTTCATATCCGTGGTGCCGCGCCCGTAAAGCCGCCCGTCGCGGGGCGTCAGCCGGAACGGGTCGCCGGTCCAGGATTGCCCCGCGACGGGGACCACATCCATATGGCCCGACAGCACGATCCCCGGCTGGTCCAGCGGGCCGATGCTGGCGAAGAGATTGACGCGGTCGCCCTCGGGGCCGGGGATGCGGTGGACATGCAGGCCGCCCCCCTGCAACCAGGCGGTGATGGCCTCGGCGATGGTGGCATTTGGCTGCCCTGGCAGGCAGGGCAGGGCCACCAGGTCGGACAGGATCTGCTGCGGGGTGGGGTCTGTGTTGCGCATCATATGCCTCCGTTTGGCGCAGATCATCGCAGATCACGCTGGTATCGCCTGCCGAAGATGCGGCGCGGCGCGCAATTCCCTGCGGCAGAAGCATGTTCCGTTCGCGGGGGTGGAAAGAGGGCGAAGCACCAAAGCCGGGGGGTGGTTCAGGGTCGGGCTGCGGCGCGGGTAGGGTAGGTTCCGGCATGTTCCAGACCGGAGGTGCCTGCCATGACCCTTGCCTTTGATCCTGACCAGCTGGCGCTGGACGCGCGGCATCTGATTGGCGGTGCGCGGGTGGCGGATGCGCCTGCGCTGGCCGTGATCCGCCCGTCCGACGGGCAGCTTGCCTGCGACATTCCGGTGGCGGGGGCGGCGGTGGTGGATAGGGCCGTGCAGGTTGCGCGCAAGGCGCAGGCTGGCAGCGGCTGGGCCACATGCGCGCCCCGCGACCGCACCCGCGCGATGCAGCGCTGGGCCGATCTGATCGAGGCCGAGGCCCCGGATCTGGCGCGGCTGGAGGCGGTCGTCTCCTCGCGCCCGGTGGATGAGCTGGTGGCGGGTGACATTGCCGTGACGGCGGAACAGATCCGCTTTTTCGCCGAACTGGCCGACAAGGAAGGCGGCACCGTCGCCCCCACGCGCGCGGCGAGCCTTGGCCTGATCATGGATGCACCGCTGGGTGTGGTGGGCGCGATCACGCCGTGGAATTTCCCGCTGTCCATGGCGGGCTGGAAGATCGCGCCGGCGCTGGCCGCAGGAAATGCCGTGGTGTTGAAGCCGTCCGAGCTGACGCCCTTTGCCACGCTGCGCATGGCCGAACTGGCGCTGGCGGCGGGGATACCGGCGGGGCTGGTCAATGTGATCCTGGGGGAT
>JAMWZG010000308.1 GCA_024304855.1 Paracoccaceae bacterium | reverse complement strand
CCCGCCATGATCGCCGACCAGCAGGTCGCCTTCACCTCTGCGCAGGACCGCAGCGATGCGCTGCGCGCCGGGGCGCAGACGCTCGAGACGGCCCGGCTTGGGTATCAGGGGGTCAATGTCGATGACGAGCTGCAACAGCTTGTCGCGATCGAGCAAAGCTATGCGGCGAATGCCGTGATGATGCGAACCTTGGGCGAAATGATGGATACGCTCCTCGCCGCATTCTGACAGAAAAGGACGACAGGATGATTGGAACCGTTCGCACGATGGCGACGCAGGATATGCTGGTGTCGCAACGCAGGGTCGCCGCCGACCTGAGCCAGCGTGTCGCGCAGGCCGGGCAGGAGGCCTCGACCGGCGTCAAGGCGGACATCTACCGCGCGCTCGGGCTGCGCTCCTCCGAGGCTCTGACCCTGCGGGCGGGCATGGCGCGGAACGAGACGTTCATCGCCTCGAACGAGATGCTGGCCAGCCGTCTGGATCTGACCGCCCTGACCCTGCGCCAAACCCGCGAGACGGCGCAGGGCTTTCTGGATCTGGCCGTCAGCAATGCCGACATGCCGACCCAGACCGCCGGCGAATTGCAGCGCGCCGCCCAGATGGCGCTGGACCGTCTGATCGGCAATATCAACACCACCTTTCGCGGCGTCCCGCTGTTTGCCGGCACGGACAGTGCCAACCTGCCGCTTCAGCCCTGGGATGACGCCCACCCGGTCACAGGGCTTGCGCCGCGCGATGTGCTTGCCACGACGATCGGGCCGGGGATCGGTGATCTGGCGGATGCCACCGCCAAGGCAAACCGCCTGACCGAAATCTACGCCAGCGCCGCCACGGTCTTTCCCGTCGACGAGCGGTTTGAAGCGACCTTCTTCAACGGAACGCCCCGCCTGACGGCCGGCGGTCTGCCCGAAGCGCGTGTCACCGCGCGCATCGACGAGACGACCGTCCTGCCGCATGGCATTCAGGCCAATGATCCGGCCTTTACGGATCTGCTGCGCGGCCTGTCGATGCTGGCCGCGACGGATGCCGCTACGATTGCTGACCCCGAGGCTTACCGCCTCTGGGTCGGAACGGCGGTCAACGCGGTCTCTACAGGCATCACGGGGCTGATTGACACGGAATCGCGCCTTGGCGGGCAGCAGCAGATGGTCGATGAAACCCTGCGGATGCAGCGCGAGCGGGAAGTGCTCTTCAACAGTCAGGTTCTCTCGCTCGAGGGGGTCGATCCCTATGAGGCGGCGACCCGTCTGACCAATCTGCAAACGCAGCTTGAGGCGACCTATACCGTCACCTCGCGCCTGTCGCGCCTGTCATTTCTGAACTTCATGTAAGAGCGCCTGTTCCCGCAGACGCTCATCTTCGCGCGGGGCGGGCATGGCCTCGGGCGGGGACAGTTTGTAGCCGCGCCCATGGACGGTTTCGATATAGCGATGACCGCCCCCGGCGGCCGAGGCGATCTTCTTGCGGATCTTGCAGATATAGACGTCAATCACCTTGTCGAAGGGTTGCTCCTCGGCCATCCCGTAGACGGCGTCATATATCGCAGCCTTCGACACGACCCGGCTGGCGTTCAGGGCAAGCTGCCGGAAGACGGCATGTTCGCGCCCCGACAGAAACACCGTTTCGCCCGCAACCTCGGGGTCACGTCCGTCGAAATAGGCCGTCACGGCACCGATCCTGATGCTTTGCGCGGCATGGCCATGCGTGCGGCGCGTGATGGAGTTGATTCGCGATTGCAGCTCGATCCCCTTGAGAGGAATGACGATGTCATCATCGGCCCCGTGATCCAGCGTCCGGGCGGCGGCGGCGGCATTGCGGAAATCGCGCATCACGACGATGGGATTGCGGCAACCCGCCTCACGCAGCTTGCCGATCTGCTCCAGGGTGGCGGCCCCATCCGCAAGTAGAAGGGGGCAGATGTCATGCCCCTCACGGTTCAAAAGCCCCAGATCGCCCTGAAAGAAGGCATCCGTGATCCGGACAGAGACGATCCCCGCGGCACGCAGCTCCGCGGCAAGACCTTTGGCGCGGTCATCGCGCGGCTCGTAAAGGTAGATATGCATCATGCTTGCCCTTCAGTGCCGCAAGGCACCTGTCCCGAATAATGATATGCAAGAATACATTCGCAACAAATCTTCGAATTAGCAAGTATAGTTTAAAACAATACTTGAATAATTTTCATTTTATCTATTCTACTGCATCCAAGGCTCATCTGGTCGTGCCGCCGAGGAGGAAGACTGCCATGTTCTGTCACAAACACCCCGCGTCCTGCGTGATCGCGCTGATCGCGCTGGCCTTTGCCATGCTGGTCAGCAGCCAGTCGCCCGCGCGGGCGGATGTGCGGATCAAGGACATCGCCTTCTTTGAAGGTGTCCGCGAGAACCAGCTTGTCGGCTATGGTCTTGTCGTCGGCTTGAACGGAACCGGGGACAGGCTGCGCAACAGCCCCTTCACGCAACGCTCCATCGAGGGGATGCTGGAACGTCTGGGCGTCGGCAACCTGTCGAATGAACAGATGCGCACGGAAAATACGGCCGCCGTGATGGTGACGGCGATGCTGCCGCCCTTTGCCCGGCGCGGCTCTGCGATCGACGTGGTGGTGTCGTCGCTGGGCGATGCTTCCTCCTTGCGCGGCGGCACGCTGATCGTGACGCCGCTGGCCGGGGCCGACGGGGGCGTCTATGCGGTCGCGCAGGGTCCGATTGCCGTGGCCGGATATGCGGCGCAGGGCCTGAACGCCAGTATTGTCGAAGGCGTGCCCACCGTCGCCCGGATCGAGAACGGCGCCACGGTCGAGAACGAGATCGACCTGGCCTTCAATTCCCTCAGCAGTCTGCGCATCGCGCTGCGGACCCCTGATTTCACCACCGCCGCCCGGATCGAGGAGGCGATCAACACCTCGATCGGACCGGGCAGCGCGACGGCGCTCGACTCGGGGACGGTCGAGGTGCGCCCCAGCGGGAAGGGCGATCTTCTGGGCACGATGGCCCAGATCGAAAACCTGCGGGTCGAGCCGGACAGTATCGCCAAGGTCGTGATCGACGCCCGCTCCGGCACGATCGTGATCGGCGCCGAGGTGCGGATTGCCAAGGTCGCGGTCAGTCAGGGCGGCCTCACCGTGATCGTGCGCGAGGAGATCGAGGTCAGTCAGCCGGAACCCTTCTCGATAGGCGAAACCGTGGTCGTGCCCCAGACCAGCGTGCAGGTGCAGGAACGCGAGACGCAGTTCACCGTTCTGGAAGGCGATGTCAGCCTGCAACGTCTGGTGGACGGGCTGAATGCCATCGGTCTTGGCGCGACGCAGACCATCTCGATCCTGCAAGCGATCAAGGCGGCCGGTGCGCTTTATGCGGATCTGGAAATCATCTGATGGACATCCCCGCATCCCCCGCCCGCAT
>JAMWZG010000307.1 GCA_024304855.1 Paracoccaceae bacterium | reverse complement strand
GTCGAGAAGGATGCCATCGCGCAGGTTGCCGCCGGGGCCACGGTTCTGGATATCAATGCGGGTGTTGTCTACAACTCCAACCCCAATCCGAACGAGACCGAGCCGCCCCTGATGCGCCGGATGCTGGAGCTGGTGCAGGGGCTGGTGGATGTGCCCTTGTGCATCGACAGCTCGGTTCCCGCCGCGTTGGAGGAGGGGTTGAAGGTCACGGAAGGTAGGCCGCTTCTGAACTCGGTCACGGGCGAGGAGGAGCGGCTGGAATTCGTGCTGCCGCTGGTCAAGAAATACAATGTGCCCGTGGTGGCGATTTCCAACGACGATACCGGCATTTCGGAAGATCCCGATGTGCGGTTCGAGGTGGCGAAAAAGATCGTGCAGCGCGCGGCCGATTTCGGCATTCCGGCCCATGACATCGTGGTTGATCCGCTGGTCATGCCGATTGGAGCCATGGGGACGGCGGGGTTGCAGGTCTTTGCCCTGGTGCGGCGGTTGCGCGAGGAACTGGGCGTGAACACCACCTGCGGCGCGTCCAACATCAGCTTCGGCCTGCCGAACCGGCACGGGATCAACAACGCCTTTCTGCCGATGGCGATCACGGCTGGCATGACCTCGGCGATCATGAACCCGATTGCCTTGCCGGTGCCGATGTCCAAGATCGAGGAGAAGAAGCTGGCCCTGGCCGAGGCGGGGATCATCGTGCCCGATGACATGGATCTGGAGCTTTTCTGCCAGTTGACCGGGCTGGGCTCGACCAAGCCCCGCGCGGGCTCTGAGCTGGAAGCGATCCGGGCTGCGAATTTCCTGATGAACAATGACCCCTCGGGGGCAGAGTGGATTCGTGCCAACCGTGCCCCTGCGGTCGAAGGGGATGGGAGCCGGGGTGGCCGCTCTGGTGGCGGACGCCGCCGCCGCGGCTGATTGGTCCGGTCAGACAGGCAAAAGCCGCCCCGTTGGTTCGGGGCGGCTTTTTCATGTCATGTCAGGTGATGTCAGAGGAAAGCAAGGCTGATCTGCGGCACAAGTGCAAGGACGACCAGCGCAATCAACGTGACCACGAAGAAGGGCAGCGCGACGAGGAAGACCTTGATCGGGCTGACCTTGGCCACATTGGCCGCGATATAGAGGCCGATGCCCACGGGCGGCGTCAGAAGGCCAAGGATCAGGTTGATCGACACGACCACGCCGAAATGGACGGGGTGGATGCCATAAACCTCGGTCGCGATGGGCAAGAGGATCGGCACGACCATGATCAACCCGGCGATGCCGTCAATGACGGTGCCGACCAGCAAAAGGATCACCAGCACCAGCAGAAGGAAGGCCGTCGGCGTCTTGGCCACGGTTTCGATCCATGCGGCAACGGTCTGCGGCACCTCGCCAAAGACCAGCACCCAGGAAAAGACGCCCGCCGCCGCCACCAGAAACAGCACCAGCGCCGAGTTGATGCCGGTGCGCAGCAGGATGGCGCTGAAATCGCTGAGTTTGAGGGTCTTGGTGAAGAACAGGCCCAGGATGGTGGCGCAGAGCGCGCCCAGGGCCGCCGCCTCGGTCGGGGAGCCGTAGCCGCCCAGGATGGTGCCGATGATGATGGCGGGGATCAGCAGCATCGGCAGCGCATCGCGCAGCGCGACGAGGCGCGCGGACCAGCTGATGCTTTCGCCGCGCGGATAGTCATGCCAGCGCCCCAAGAGGGCAATCGTGCCGATGAACAGGCCGGTCAGCAGCAGCCCCGGCAGCAGCCCTGCCAGCAGCATGTCGCGCACCGCCAGTTGGGCCAGCACAGCATAGACGACGAAAACGATGGAGGGCGGGATGATCGGCCCCAAAAGCCCGCCGAAGGCCGTCACGGCGGTCGAGAAATCGCGGCGATAGCCCGCCTTTTCCATCTCGGGGACCATGACTTGCGTCATCATCGCGATCTGCGCCGTGGCCGAGCCGAGGATCGAGGCGACCATCATGTTCGCGATGAGGTTGATATAGGCCAGCCCGCCTTTGAGGTTGCCGACAAAGATCGCCGCCAGCCGGATCAGGCGCTGGGTGATGCCGGTGCCGTTCATCAACTCTCCGATCAGGATGAACAGCGGGATGGCCAGCAGACCGAAATTGTTGAGCGCGCTGAAAAGTTGCAGCCCATAGCTGTCCAGCAGCACGGCATTGCCCGAGGTCTGGATGAAGACGAGTGCCGAGGCGCAGAGCACCAGTCCGATGGGCAGGCCGATCAGCACCAGAAAGAAAAAGGCAAAGGCGGTCATTGGGTCACATCCATGGCAAGGCCCGCCGGGTCCAGCGGGCGTGTCAGCAGGCCCATATCCTCGCACAGGTTGGTCAGGGCGTGGATCGTGATCGCCACGGCGAAATAGGGGATGATCAGATAGAGCAGATAGGCCGGCGTGCCGGTGATTGCGGTGCGGTCGGTATAGATGAAGTTGAAGGTGGCCGCCTGAAAGGCATTCACGTCAAATCCCACCGCAAGCATCTGCGCCGGATCGAACCAGCGCAGGCACAGATAGACCAGCATCACGCCGAAGAGCGCCGAGAGGGCGGAGACCAGGATGCGCAGGGCGCGCACGGCCGCCGGCGGCAGAAACTCGTGCAGAAGCAGCACCGCCGGGTCGATCCGCGCCCGCAGCATCAGCGAGGCGCCGACAAAGCCGGACAGGACCATGGTGTAGACGCCCACCTCATCGGCCCAGGCCAGTGTGATGCCGATCATGCGCAACAGCACGTTCATCAGCACGGACAGGGCCAGGATGGCGATCAGAAGCCGGAGGAAAAGACGCTCGATGGCGCTCAGCCCGGCCGAGAGCTTGGACAAGGTCATGGGGATCATGGGGCGCTTTTCATGCAAGGGGTTCCGGCGCGAGACTGCCCGCGCGCCGGAACCTTGACAAGATCAGAACGAGGCGGTCAGGGCGCGCAGGCGTTCCACATAGGGCGTTTTCGCCGACCATTCCGCATCCCAGCGCTGAACGATGTCGCCAAAGAATTCGGCGCCGACATCCTCGGTGATGGTCAGGCCTTCGACGGCCTTGAGGCGGTCCAGCTTGCTGTCTTCCTCGGAGACGAAGCGATCGACGGTCTGGTCGCAATGCTTTTGCGCGGCGTCCTGCACGATCTTCTTGTCCTCATCCGACAGACCCGCCCAGACGCGGCCCGAAATCAGCGCCACCATGCCGAACATCTGGTGGTTGGTTTCCAGCATGTTCTTGGCGTGGTCGAAATAGCCGAAGTTCAGGATGGATTCGTGATCCATGTCGATGGCGTCGATCTGCCCGTTGGCCAGCGCGTCATAAACCTGCGTCAGCGGCATCGGTGCGGGGGCCGCGCCGAACATCTCGAAGAAGTTCTGGATCGGCGGGGCGGGGGTGATGCGGAAGCGCAGACCGTTCAGATCCTGCGCCGAGGCGATCGGGTTCT
>JAMWZG010000306.1 GCA_024304855.1 Paracoccaceae bacterium | reverse complement strand
GAGCCTGCGGGGCGGGCGCGCGCTGGCGGAAGACACGCTGGAACGGATTGCCACCCTCGCCGCCGCCCGGGCCAGAGCCGCCGCCCGGACCGGAACCGCCACCGCTGCCACCGCCACCGCCACCGCTGCCGCCACCCGAGGCGCGGGCCATGCCCAGCGCTGTCAAGGCAGGCGCGGTGTAGGCGATCGTTCCGGCAAGACCGATGCGGCGCAGCAGGGCACGACGGGCCAGATCCGGGCCTTTGGGTATCGAGGGGTCATCGGACATGGCATGTCTCCTTTTCGGGGCGGATGATGCGGGATATAGCCACCGGGCGGCCAAAGTCCCGCATTTGCGGTTCAACACGGACACCAACACATGAGCCTGCGCGGCGGGGCACACCATATTTCACGGGGCGCGATCCCTGCCACACAAGCCTTCACCCGACGAAAACGCGCCGAGAGAGGTTAAATTCCATAGACGCCGGAAAAAAGCGACTATTTCTCAAGAGGTCGGGAATAATGATCCGGGTGGCCGCGTTCTTTGTCCAGTGCCGGACAAGACCGGCCCCGAAAGTAGCATGACAGTAGAAAGTGATCCGTCCCTTGTCCGATGCCATCCGAAACGAAATGATCCAGCTTCTGCCCCGTCTCAGGGCCTTTGGCCGCAGTTTGACGGGCGCGCAGGATCAGGCGGATGATCTGGTGCAGCAGACCGTGGAAAAGGCGCTGCGCAACATCGACAGCTATGTGCCGGGCACACGTCTGGACAGCTGGATGTTCCGCATCATGCGCAATTCCTGGATCGACGGGCATCGTGCCCGCCGCCCGACGGTCGCGCTGGATGACATGGAGACGGTCAACCCGCTGATTGGTGAGGATGGGCGGGACGTGACCGAGAACCGGATCTATCTGGCGCAGGTTCGCCGCGCGATGGAGGCGCTGCCCGAGGAGCAGCGCGCCGTTCTGATGCTGGTCTGCGTCGAGGGTCTGCGCTACCGCGAGGTGGCCGAGGCGCTGGGTATCCCCGAGGGCACGGTGATGAGCCGCCTGTCACGGGGCAGGCTGGCGCTGGCCGAGGTCTTGACCATGGCACCGACCGAGGGCCCGGCAACCGGACAGAGACAGGGAATGACCCCATGACCCATGAAACCGACATGAATGTGAGCGACGAGATGTTGATGGCCCTTGCCGATGGCGAACTGACCGGACCCGATGCCAGCAAGCTGATGGCCCGGATCAAAGCCAGTCCCGCCTTGACGGCGCGCTATGCCATGTTCACCGACACGGCCGAGGCGCTGCGTCAGGCGATGGACCCGGGGCCGGTGCCGGATTACCTGATCTCGACGGTGTTGACGGCGCCCACGGGTCAGGCCGGGGCGGCGGAGGGGCCTGCGGCGACGGTCATTCCGCTGCGGCAAAAGGCGGCTGTCGCGCCGCGCCGGATGGTCTGGCCGATGGCGCTGGCGGCGTCGCTGGCGCTGGCCGTGGGGGTTGGCGGGTTTCTGACCGGGCGCGGTCTGGCCCCTGCGCAGGCCGGGCTGGAAACGGCGGCGGCGGCGCTGGCCGGGACGGCGACGGGGGGCAGCGTGGCGCTGGCCGATGGCAGCATGGCGCGCGCACTGGGCAGTTTCGATACGGATCTGGGGCTTTGCCGGTTGATCGCCGTGGACGGGGCCGATGGCCATGCCGACCGCGCGGTGGTCTGCCAGGCCGAGGGTGCCGGATGGCGCACGGCCCTGTCGGTGACAGAGGGCGGCGCAGGGATGTTCCTGCCCGCATCCGATATGGCCGTCGGGCTGATCGACGATTTTCTGGACGGAATCGGCGCCGGTGCGGCGATGACGCCAGAGGCCGAGGCACAGGTGCTGGCGCACTGATCCCCCATCGGCGCCATCTGTGTCAACGACCCCGCGTGTCCGCAGGATGCGCGGGGTCAGGCCGTGAGGATCGCACTGACCTTGAGCGCGCGTTGCAGGCTGCCATCGACCTTGAGCTTGCCCGTCATATAGGCGGTGGCCGGGTTCTGATCCCCTGACAGGATAGCGCGGAACACCTGTTCCGAAGCGGCAAGGGTCACATCAGCAGGCGCATCATCGGCCGTGGCGCGCGCGCCGTCGCTGTCCAGCATCACGGCGCCTTCGCCGGTGATGAGCAGCTTGGCGCTGCCCTGAAGCTGCCCCGCGACGCGGGGGGTCAGAAAGGCGATGAAGTCATCCAGAACGGCGGACATGGAGCGTTCCTCTGCGGCAGATGAAGGCGGGAGGGGTTTGTGCGTGATGAAACGGAACAGGGCCGTTTGCCAAGCGCGACCTTGCGTCAGGCGCGATCATGCGTCAGGCGCGGAGGGGCAGATGTCAGGCGACCAGCGGGCGGTCTACCAGCGGGACAGCGCGTCCTCATCCTCGTCGCGGGCGGCGACCCAGCTTTCGCCATCGGCGGCCAGTTCCTTTTTCCAGAAGGGCGCGCGGGACTTGAGGTAATCCATCAGATATTCGGCCGCCTCGAACGCGTCCTTGCGGTGCTTTGCGGCGGTGGCGACCATCATGATCATCTCGCCGGGGTGCATCGCGCCGAAACGGTGGATCACCAGCACATCGCCCAGCGACCAGCGGGCCTGCGCCTCGGCCGCGATCTTGTGCAGCGCGCGTTCGGTCATGCCGGGGTAATGTTCGATCACCATCTGGCGCAAGGGTTTCGCGGGGTCGTCGCGCACCACGCCGCTAAAGGTGACAATCGCGCCCATGTCGCGCCGCCCCGTGGCGAAGGCTGCGGCCTCGGCCCCCAGATCGAAGGGTGGTTCCTGCACGACGATGCGCATGACGCCCCTTTCCTGATCAGCCGCCGGTCATGGGCGGAAAGAAGGCCACTTCGCGCGCGCCGGCCAGCGGCGCATCGAAATCGGTCAGATCCTGATCCACCGCCACGCGCAGCGCCTTGAGATCGGCAAAGGCGAGAGCATAGCGTTCCTCGCGCGCGCGGAGTTCTTCGACCAGTTCGGCCACGGTGGTGGCCCGCGTCTCGACCTGCTCGCGCGGGAGGCCGATCCTTTCGCGGACCCAGGCGAAGTAAAGGACGTCGATCATCTGTCATCCCTCAGAAGCGGCTGCGCCTTGCGGAAATAATCCACGCCGGTGATCAACGTCAGTGCGGCGGCGATCCACAGCAGCGCAAGCCCGATGTTGCCCGACCAGACCATGCCCTGCAACTTCCATCCCAGACCTTGCAGGTCGGGCTGGCGGCCTTCGATGATGGCCATGACCATCGCCTCGTCCATGCCATAGACGATCATGCCGAAGTAATGCTCGAACACGCCCTGCGCGAAAAGAACGGCAATCGCCACCATCTGCGCGGTTGTTTTCCACTTGGCCAGTTTCGTGACCTTGAGCGTGCCGGCCACATCGCCCAGAAACTCGCGCAGGCCCGAGACGAACAC
>JAMWZG010000305.1 GCA_024304855.1 Paracoccaceae bacterium | reverse complement strand
CTGCAAGTCGGCCGCCTGATGGATGCCGCCAAGGCCGCGCCCGAGATGATCTCGATCGTCAAGCGCAACAACTGCGGCAAAGCCCTTGATATTGCTCGCATGTCCCGCGACATGCACGGCGGCAACGGCATCAGTCTGGAATTCGGGGTGATCCGCCACATGGTCAATCTGGAAACCGTGAACACCTATGAGGGGGCGCATGACGTTCACGCCTTGATCTTGGGGCGCGCACAGACGGGGTTGCAGGCCTTCTTCTGATCGGGTCAGATAGACCCACAATTCACAGAGCGGCGCGCTTTGCCCAATGGCAGGCGCGCCGTTCCCTGTTGCAGATCAGGCGGAGGGATCATGAACGCGGATCGGAACCTGTGGCAAGACAGCGCGAAGGAGGCCTTTCAAGCCGATGTATTTACAGGCGAAACATCGGTTGACCTCTGTATCCTGGGCGGTGGTTTCACAGGCTGTTCTGCGGCCCTGAGTGCAGCAAAGGCGGGGGCTTCCGTGCTGCTGCTGGAGGCTGAATCGATCGGTCATGGCGGCTCCGGTCGCAACGTCGGGCTGGTCAATGCGGGGCTGTGGCTGCCGCCGCAGGCCGTCTGCGATGCCCTTGGACAGGCGCAGGGCAGGCGGCTCAACACCGCATTGGCCGCCGCGCCGGGACAGGTTTTCGATCTGATTGATGCCTATGACATCGCCTGCGAACCGATGCGCGCCGGCACGTTGCACTGCGCCCATTCTGTGCGCGGTTTCAAGGACTTGCAGAACAGATTTGATCAACAAAAGGCGCTTGGCGCGCCGGTGACGCTGCTGGATGCCGACACGGCCCGACAGCGCACGGGCAGTCAACAGGTGCATGGCGCGCTGCATGACGCCCGCGCGGGCACGATACAGCCTCTGGCCTATGCTCGCGGTCTGGCGCGCGCTGCGACGCAGCATGGGGCAAGAATTCATGAGCATAGCCCGGTTCTATCGGTCGCGCGACAGTATGATGAATGGGTGATAAATGCCGCGCAAGGCGCTGTAAAGGCGCGAAAAATATTGATTGCGACCAATGCCTATCATCAACCCGTCAAGGGGGCCGATGTGCCTTCGACCACGCCGGTGCATTACTTCCAGCTTGCCACGACGCCACTTGGCCATAACCTCGCCACGCAGGTTCTGCCCGGCGGCGAAGGGTGCTGGGACACGGGCACCGTCATGACATCCTTCCGCAAGGATCAGGCCGGGCGCGTCATCCTGGGGGCGATGGGCAACCCGGATGCGCTGGGGCTGCATGAAAGCTGGGCGCAGCGCGCGCTCAAACGGCTTTTCCCGCAAGTGGGCGATGTGCCGTTCGCGCATTTCTGGTCTGGCAGGATCTCGATGACTGCGGATCATATCCCCAAGGTGATGCGGCTTGCAGGGGATGGCTATGCGGTCTTCGGATATTCTGGTCGCGGGATCGGACCGGGCACGGTCATCGGAGCCGCCGCCGCGCAGGCGCTTCTGTCAGGGGATGAGGGACATCTGCCGCTTGATGCCTTGGACGGCTATACAGAGGCATTCACCAGTGCCAAGGGCCAGTTCTACGAGCTTGCCGCGCGTCTGGTCCATGCCGGGGGGGCGCGTCTCGGGTGATCCTCAGGTATACCCGTAAGTCGCATAATCAGTATTATGTTAAATATGGATGTGCATCCCTCAAGCCTCTCTGCTGCATAGAGTGATTGAAACCAGTAGCTTACAGGCCGTTTCTGACCGATTTCCAATATGTTGCACCAACGTCCCATTCATCCGCAGGCTGAACGGTCCCTCTCGACATTGCGGTTGCACAGGCGCTATCACTGTCAAGGCTCAGAACTCCCGAGGTTTCATGACATCCTTGCTCATCCTGAACGGTCCCAACCTGAACCTTCTGGGCACGCGCCAGCCTGAGGTCTATGGCCGCACCACGCTCGAGGATGTCCGCCGCCTCTGCGAAGCCGAAGGCGCGCGGCTTGGCATGGCTATCGCTTTCGCGCAGTCCAACCATGAAGGCGTGCTGATCGACGCGATCCACGGCGCGCGCGGTGTCCATGCCGGGATCGTGCTGAATGCGGGGGCTTATACGCATACCTCGGTTGCGTTGATGGATGCGATCTCCTCGGCGGCGGTGCCGTTGATCGAGGTGCATCTATCCAACATCCATGCGCGCGAGGCGTTCCGGCACAAATCCTATATCGCGCCTGTCGCACTGGGCCAGATCTGCGGCTTCGGTGCGGTCGGCTATGCGCTGGCAATCCAGGCTTTCGCGGCCCATCTGGGGTTGCAATCGGGTGAGCCTGCCGCATGAGCCTGAACCGTTATCTTGAGGCATTGACGAATGCGCAGAGCCTTGAGGAGCTCTGGGACATGCATTGCCGCAGGATGGAGGGATATGGGTTTGACCGGCTGCTCTATGGGTTCACGCGCTACCGCAGCGGCACGTCCTTGGGCGACCCTGAGGATTTCGTGATCCTGACCAATCATCCGACCAGCTATGCCGAGACTTTCATCTCGGAGGGGTTCTATTTCCACGGTCCCATGGTCCGCTGGGCGCTGGACAATGAGGGCGCCTGTAGCTGGAGCGTGATCGGTGACATGATCGCGACGGGCACGATGAGCGCGAGCGAGATGCGGGTGATCCAGTTCAACAAGGCGCATCAGGTGCTGGCGGGGTATACGATCGGGTTCAAGTCGATCTCGCCGCGGGCGAAGGGGGGCATTGCGCTGACGGCGCGGGCCGAGATGCCGCAGGAGGAAGTGGATGCGGTCTGGGCGCAGCATGGGCAGGATATTCTGGTCATGAACAATGTGGCGCATCTGAAGATCCTGACCCTGCCCTATACCTCGCCGGGGCGTGGTCTGACGCGGCGGCAGCGGGAGGCGCTGGGATGGGTCGGCGATGGCAAGACCACGCAGGACATTGCGGTGCTGATGGGGTTGACGCCGGCGACGGTGGAGAAGCATCTGCGTCTGGCGCGGGAGGCTTTGAACGTCGAGACCACGGCGCAGGCGGTCTTGAAGGCGGCGCTTCAGAATCAGATGTTCGTGCTGGACGCCTGACAGGCTGACAGACGGCCCCTGCCCTTTGCTGGCCGCTTGGGACTGGCCCCTGGACTTTGCCCGGGCCTTGTTTCAGGGCTGTCCCACGGTGGGACAAATTCTAAGGTATGGAATACCCTACCTTTTTCCCGCGACGTTTACCGAATTTCAACAGGTATGAAGGCAAAGGTAGGGAAAACCAGACTACCTTAACGCAGGGTAAGCCTGCATCCTGATCATGTTCCGTGAGTGGTGGCTTTGGCCAGGGAACATCAGGACGCACCTTTGAGATAGCAAAGCTCTGCGTTCTGCCGGGAAACCGGACCGTCGGCCTGCTTGCGTATTGATCCGTTTGCAGGTCGGCACACCGAAACCGTCCGCGAATGCCATCCCCATTTGCACGAGGG
>JAMWZG010000304.1 GCA_024304855.1 Paracoccaceae bacterium | reverse complement strand
GCCCCAGACCTCGCCCCAGCAATAGGTCGTGACCAGTTCCTGAAGCTCGCGGGTGAAATCGTCCATATTGGCGATGGCGCGGTCCACATAGGCGTCGCCCAGGGTGGCGCGGCGGATTTCCATGCCTTTGTCGTGGGTGGCTTTGTCCAAGGTAAGCTCCTTTTTCCGTGCTGCTGTGGTGGTCATGTTGACCGGCAGGGTGAGGGGCAAAGCGGGGGAGTTGCAAGCGGGATCAACGCTGTCGCGGCCAGAAGGGCGAGCCGTGGAGGGGCGATCCGTCAGGCGGCGCTGATGCGCACGACCTTGCTGTCGGGGTGCCAGACGGCGCGGAACTGGCGGTCGAGCAGGAGGACTTCGGGGATCGTGCCCTCGGTCGGGGTCTGGAAGAGCGGGCTGCGGGCCGGGGCGGAGGACCAGGAGATGATGAACGGTGCCGCCATCATCGGCAGCAGGACCGGCGCGAGCCAGGGCAGCAGCGCGGGCGAGAGCCCGGCGGCGAGGGCCGCGCCCAGAAGGCCGCTGATGACGATCCAGCGGCTTGCGACCCATGCCTCGGGCAGGGTCATGGTGCCATCGCCGCGCGTCTGCGCGGGCCAGCCGCCATCGACGCCCCAGATGACCTGAAGCACCGAGCGGGTGTTGAACATCAGAAAGACCGGGGCCGAGAGAGCGGAAAAGAGCAGCTCTGCCCCGACGGCGCGGGCCGCAGCCCCGGCCCCGCCGAAGCCGCGCGCGCGTCCGCGCAGGGCGGCGTCGAGCAGGATCAGCAGCTTGGGCAGGAAGAGCAGGCCGACGATGCAGAAGGCGAGCGCCAGCGCCTTGGAGGCGTGGGAGACGGGGATCACGGGCCAGCGCCAGCCTTCGATCGGGAAATAGTCGATGGGCGGGGCGAAGACGGGGGCGGCGATGGAGCAGAGCAGGAAGGCGAGCCAGATCACCGGCGAGAGATAGGCGAGGATGCCCTGCACGAAGACGAACCTGCTCCAGGGTTTGAGGCCGGGGGCAGCGAGCAGGCGGGAATGTTGCAGGTTGCCCTGACACCAGCGGCGGTCGCGCTTGGCGTGGGGCACCATGTTTTCGGGGCCTTCCTCATAGCTGCCGGTCAGATCGTCATCGACGCGGACAGTCCATCCGGCACGGGCGAGAAGGGCGGCTTCGACATAGTCATGGCTGAGGATATGGCCGCCGAAGGGTGGGCGGCCCGAGAGTTCCGGCAGGCCGCAGCTTTCGGCGAAGGCGCGCACGCGCACGATGGCGTTATGGCCCCAGAAGGGGCCGGTGCGGCCCTGCATCATGGCCAGACCCCGGCAGAAGATCGGGGAGTAGAAGGCGGCGGCGAATTGCTGGATGCGGCCAAAGCGCGATTGCGCATTGACGATCTGGGGCAGGGTTTGCAGCAGGCCGAGTTTGGGATCGGCTTCCATCCGGCGGACCATCTCGACCATGGTGGCGCCTTCCATCAGGCTGTCGGCATCGAGGATCACGGCCAGATCATAGGCGGCCCCGGAGCGGGTGATGAAATCCTCGATATTGCCGGCCTTGCGACCCCGGTTGTTGTCGCGGCGGCGGTAGAAGATGCGGCCTTCGGCGCCGGTCAGGTTGAGCAGGCGCTGAAAGCCACGCTGCTCGGCCTCGGCCACGGTATCGTCGCGGGTGTCGGAGAGGATGGCGATGTGGAACCGCTCGGCCCAGCCGGTGCGGCGCAGCGACGCCTCCATCGCGGCGATGCGGGGGAAGGTGGCGGCGGGGTCTTCGTTATAGACCGGCACGAGGATGACGCAGCGCGAGGTGAGCGCATCGTCATGGCGCGGCACGGATGGCGGGCGGGTGGTGAGGCCGGCGAAGGCCTGGAGCGCGCCCCAGGCCAGCCAGAAGGTCGAGATGAGGATGAGGCCCGCGCGGATGAGATCCATCACATCGAGGCCATCGGCCGCGCCATAGCGCAGGAAAAGCAGGAATCCGCCCCAACCGATGAGCACGCTGCCCATCAGCAGACCGAAGCGGATCACAAAGACCCGCCGGTCAGAGGGCAGAGACATGGGTCAGACCCCGCGGGACGGTTGCCGGGCTGGGCGGAACGCGGCCAGAAAGAGCGCGCCAAGGCTGCGCGGGCGCTGCTCGAGCACCTGCGGCGGCATCGCCATCGGCGCCTCGGGCGGCGTCGTCTGCTGGGATTGCGGGTGGGCCAGGCTGTCGGGATCGGCCTGGAACATGCCTGAAAGGTCATTCATCTTGCGTTGATCCACTGATAGAGCCAGTTTTCCGTCATCTTGCGTCCATAACCCGCGAGATGGGCGGACAGTTCCACGACGGCGTCATTTTCGGCGCGCACGTCGATGAAAAGACGCCAGACACCATTCTGCGGCACACGTTGCAGCACATTGCTGATCACCTCGCCATTGGCGATGGTCACGACCGGGGCAATCTCGGCCTCGGGACCGAGGCGGTCGAGGAAGCCGCCACGGAAGTCGATCACGAATTTGCGCAGGCCATCCTCGATCTCGACCCCGGCGACGCCGCCGTGACCGGCGCGGGTCACTTCGACATGGGCGATGGGATCGGTCGGATCAAGCGGCAGGTCGCCCCAGTGCATCCGGTAGGCAAATTCACGCGCGTCACCGGCGCGGGCGGGCGCTTCGGGCACCCAATAGGCGACGATATTGTCATTGGCTTCGAGATCCGAGGGGATTTCGACCAGCCGGACATGGCCCGGCCCCCAATCGCCCAGCGGCTCGATGTCGAGCGAGGGGCGGCGGTGGTAATTGGCCTCGGTGTCCTGGAACTGCTCGAAGTCACGCTCGCGCTGATGCAGGCCGAAGCTGCGGGGCGCGGTTTCGGGGAAATAGCTGCCCGAGAGGCGCGGCGGGTTGTTGAGGGGACGCCAGATCGCCTCGCCATCGGCGCGCAGGATGCGCAGGCCGTCGCTGTCATGCACCTTGGGGCGGAAGTCGTCGAACTGGGTGTGGTTCTTTTCCGAATAGAGATACATCGAGGTGAGCGGCGCGATGCCCAGCTCCTCGACATCCTGGCGGAAGAAGAGGCGCGTGGTCACGTCGATCGTGGTGGTCGCACCCGGGAAGAAGGTGAATTTGTAGGCGCCCGTGACGCTGGGGCTTTCGAGGGCGGCGTAGATGGTGATGAGGCCGGGGCCGGTGCCGCGCTCCATGTAGAAACGCGTGAAGCGGGGGAATTCCTCGCCCGCGGCGGTGGCGGTGTTGAGGGCGAGGCCACGCGCCGAGAGGCCATAGGCCGAGCCGCGGCCGAGGGCGCGGAAATAGCTGGCGCCGACGAAGGCCACCAGCTCGTCCATCACATCGGGGCGGTTGAGCGGGTGATGCAGGCGAAAGCCCGCGACGCCGGGCATATCGGTCATCGGCGGGATGCGGTCGCCCAGATCGTTCAGATACTCGAAATCCTCGGTCGTGAAGCGCATCTCGGTCGCCATGCCTTCGGCGACTTCATAGAGGATCAC
>JAMWZG010000303.1 GCA_024304855.1 Paracoccaceae bacterium | reverse complement strand
GTCGATGATCATGCTGATCGCCTGATCATGGGGCGGGTCGATGGGGGTGCCGGTCGCGTCATGGGAATACCACGCCCAATCAGGGCAGCGCGAAATGCCCACCGCATCGACGCCCAGGAAATAGGCCGAGGCCTTGACCAGATCGGCGGCGCGTGCCGGATCAAGGCGGGTTTTCGCGGGCGCGGGATCGCCGTCTTGCAGCAGCACGAAAGCCCCCAGAACGCGGCGCTGCGCCGTGCTGGGCGCGGATTTGCGGACGTAATGCCCACCCGTCGCGCCCTTTTGCGCGGCCTTGCCCAGATCGCCGAATTGCGCGCGGGCAAAAAGATCGGCGCGTTTGGGGACGCGGGCGACGCGCGGCTCGTCGATATAGGTTGTGGGGGTATCGACACGTTTCAGCGTCTCGAACGGGTGCGGGCCCATGGCATAGGCGCGACGACGGTAAGGATCGCGGTTGAGCGCGGATTTGGCCGTGCCCTTGCCCAGCCACCAGGCCGGACCTTGGGTGCGGAACCACGGTTGCTGCGCCATCGGGACCAGCGGGCGGTCATGGTGCAGGTCCATATCCGTGGTCACGGCGGCCAGACCGAAGCGAGGACCAAGCCACGGGGCCACCAGCGCGCCATCCTCGGGTGTGGCAAGGCCCGCGGCCACGGCAAGGTGATGCAGATCCACGTCCGAGGTGGTGTAGCTGTGCGCGCAGGCGTCAAAACCCAGCAAGCGGATGTAATTGGCCAGCACGACGGCCGTTTCCGCCCCGCGCAGGCAGGCGCGATGGGCCTGCGCATCCATGATCCAGTCGGCCCCTGCCTCATCCGGTTTGGGGTCGCGGTGATGTTCATAAAGGAACACAAGCGCGGTGTGATGGCCCGCGATGCCGCGTGGCGGGGCCTCCATCGACTCCTTGAGATCGGCCATGATCATGTCGATCCCCGAGGCGAGGGTCTTGGTCTGGCGCGTCCTCAGGTCATGGGCCAGACGGTCGATGTCGGGGTTGCGCAGGGGGTGATCCAGCAGCATCGCAGGCGTGACCGGACCAATGCCGACCATCGCGGCATCCGAGAAATATCCAAAGGCTTTCAGGTGGTTGGCGCGGGTCTGCGGATCATCGGGGATCACGGCGCGGGCGCGGTTGACCAGACCGTCGCGGATCGCGTCCAGCATCGCCTGATACTCGCCCATCGCGTTGACGATGCTGTGCGGCATGTCCGGGCGGTGAAAGTGCAGCGCGGGCATGGGCGGAACGGCAGACAGGTCGGGCAGGTCGTCGCGCCGCGCCAGACGTTCCAGCGGATAGGGACCAAGATGGACGGGTCGGTCCCTGTCCGAGAATAAACGCGCGCCCATCGGACCCTCCCCGGTCGTGGTGGTCGGGCCAGTCAAGGCCAAGCCGGCGGGGGTGTAAAGGGGCGCTTTAACCTGTCTTCAACGAAAATGTGTAATGGTCACGGTTGACGGCATGGCGCGGGGCGGTGTTTCTCGGATCACATGGCCCGCCAGAGGCTGCTTAGGGAAAGAGAGACTTCATGTTCGCCAGATTGACCGCCATCCTTGCCCTTGTCGCGGGGCTTGCCATGCCAGCCCTGGCCGAACCTGACCCGAAGGATTGGGAGGCCGTCCTGGAGGAGGCGAAGGGCCAGACCGTCTATTGGAATGCCTGGGGCGGCGATCCGCGCACCAATGACTATATCGCCTGGGCTGGTGAGCAGGTGAAGGAGCGGTTCGGCGTGACGCTGGAACATGTGAAACTGTCCGATACCGCCACCGCCGTCAGCACCGTGGTCAGCGAAAAGGCGGCCGGACAGATGGCGGAGGGGTCGATTGACCTGATCTGGATCAATGGCGCGAATTTTGCCGCGATGAAGGAAAACGGCCTGCTGTTCGGACCATGGTCCGAGGATATTCCCAACTGGGCGCTGGTTGATCCGGTGGCGAATCCCGCGCTGGTGCAGGATTTCACCGTGCCGGTCGAGGGGTTGGAGGCGCCGTGGAGCATGGCGCGGGTGGTGTTCTACTACGATTCCGCGCGTGTGGATGCGCCGCCACGGACGATGCTGGAGTTTCTGGACTGGACGCAGGCCAATCCGGGGCGCTTCACCTATCCGCAGCCGCCCGATTTTCTGGGCACGACCTTCCTGAAACAGGCGCTGCTGGAACTGGTGACGGATCGTGACCCGCTCTACGCCCCGGTGGAGGAGGGTGATTACGACGCTGTGACCGCACCTTTGTGGGACTATATCGCTGCCCTCACCCCCGGGCTGTGGCGCGAGGGGAAGGCCTATCCGCAGAATGGCCCCGCGCAGCGACAGTTGATGGCGGATGGCGAGATCGACATCGCGATTTCCTTCAGCCCCGGCGAGGCCTCGGCCGCGATTGCGAATTTCGAATTGCCGGACACGGTGCGCAGCATGGTGCTGGACGGGGGCACGATCGGGAACGCGAGCTTTCTGGCGATTCCGTTCAATGCCAATGCCAAGGCAGGCGCAATGGTCGTGGCCAATTACCTGATGTCGGTCGAGGCGCAGCTTCACAAGCAGGATGCGAGCGTGATGGGCACGCCCACGGTTCTGGCGATGGAGCGGTTGAGCCCCGAGGATGCGGCAAAGTTCGCGGCGCTTGATCTGGGCGTGGCGACGCTCTCGCCGGCGGATCTGGGCCCTGCCCTGCCCGAGCCGCATCCCAGCTGGATGCAGCGGATCGCCGCGGATTGGGAGGCGCGTTTCGGCGTGGCCAAGTAAGGCGGGCGGACCGGATGCCGGGGCGGAGGCGGCCTGATCTTTTGCCGCTGGCGCCATGGCTGACGCTGGCGGTGCTGTTGCTGCCCGTGGGGGCAGGGCTGGCAGGTGTGATCGCCCCGGCCTTTGGGTGGTTTCCCGCGCTGGGCGGTGTGACAGTGTCACTGGCCCACTGGCAGGCCTTGCTGGACTGGCCCGGGCTGCCCGATGCGGTCTGGCTGAGCCTTGTCACCGGGCTGGGGGCGACGGCGGTGTCGCTGGCCGTGACGGTGATGATCTGCGCCGCATGGCAGGGCACGCGCGCCTTTGCGGTGATCGAGCGGGCGCTGTCGCCGCTGCTCTCGGTGCCCCATGCGGCGGCGGCCTTCGGGTTGGCCTTTCTGATCGCGCCGTCCGGCTGGATCGCGCGGGGGCTGTCGCCCTGGGCCACGGGGTGGGCGCAGCCGCCCGACATTCTGATCACGCAAGACCCGCTGGGCCTGTCGCTGATGGCGGGGCTGGTGGTCAAGGAGGTGCCGTTTCTGCTGCTGATGACGCTGGCCGCCCTGGGGCAGGTGCCCGCGCGGCGGTCGGTGCTGCTGGCGCAGACCATGGGTTACGGGCGCATGGCGGGCTGGATTCTGACTGTGTTCCCAAGGCTTTATGCGCAGATCCGCCTGCCCGTCTATGCGGTGCTGGCCTATTCCTGTTCGGTCATTGACGTGGCGCTGATCCTGGGTCCGACGCGGCCATCCACGCTGGC
>JAMWZG010000302.1:1940-3499 GCA_024304855.1 Paracoccaceae bacterium | reverse complement strand
GCATGAAGGTCGTCGAGCTTCAGGGCGAGGCGCGCGCCAACTACCTCGCCGCCGCCCGCGAAAAGACCTGGGCCCGCATGAAGGGCCTGATGGCCGAGCATCCGATGGGTGACGGCAATTACGACACGCTGATCGGCCTGTTCTACAACCCCGAACTGGACAAGTAAGCCAGCAGGCGCGGTCCCCCTAAGGGGGCCGCGCCACCCTGATCCGGCACGGGCGACCCCGCCCGCGCCCCCATCCCCGAGGCCGACATGCAGCACGCCAACCGTCTCTATCTCCTGCTCCTCTACGGAATGGCCTTCCTCGCGGGGGCCATGCTGGTCTGGGTCATGATCGCCGTGATCCTCTCCGTCGGGCTGCGCAACTTCGGGATGCAACCCTGGGCCTGGCTCTTCACCTCGACCGAATATGCCATGCTCTACATCACCATGCTGGGCGCGCCCTGGCTGGTGCGCGAAAAGGGCCATGTCCATATCGAACTGGTCACAGCCGCCCTGCCGGCCCCCGTGCGCCGCCTGGTCAGCCGCTCCGTCGCGCTGCTCTGCGTCCTCGTCAGCCTGATCCTGGCGTGGAAAGGGGCGGAACTGCTCCAGACCAATATCGCCCGCAACGACTATGACGTGCGCGCCTATTACTTCCCGCGCTGGATACTGACGATCTCTTTCCCGATCTGCTTCGGCATGATGGCGATCGAATTCTCGCGTTTCGTCTTTGGCGAAGAACTGATGCATTCCGGTGAAGCAGGGATACACGAATAATGGAATGGTATGAATCTCTGGCGCTCCTTCTGGGCGCGATCCTTGCCCTCATGGCCATCGGTATGCCTGTGGCGCTGGCCTTCCTGGCCGCCAATATCCTCGGCGCCTGGATCTTCATGGGCGGAGAGCGCGGCATCTCGGCCCTGCTCAACAACGGCCTCGGCTCCCTGACCAGTTTCGCGCTGGTGCCGATCCCGCTCTTCCTGCTCATGGGCGAGATATTCTTCCACACAGGGCTCGGCGGGCGCATGTTCAACGCCATAGACAAACTTCTGGGCCGCCTGCCGGGGCGCCTGTCCTATGTCACCGTGCTGGGCGGCACCGCCTTCTCGACGCTCTCTGGCTCCTCCATGGGCTCGACCGCTCTGATGGGCTCGCTCATGGTGCCGGAAATGAACCGGCGCGGCTACAAGAAGCACATGTCCATCGGCCCGATCCTCGGCACCGGCGGGCTGGCCATCATCATCCCGCCCTCGGCACTTGCCGTGCTGCTGGCCACATTGGCCCGGATCGACGTGGGCAAACTGCTGATCGCGGGCATCATTCCGGGCCTGATCCTCGCCGCCCTCTATCTGGCGACGATCTTCATCCAGACGAAAATCGACCCCGACGCCGCCCCCGCCTATGATGTCGAACCGATGACGCTGGGCCAGAAGCTCATGCTCTTTCTCACCGATGTGGTGCCGATGGTCGGCGTCATGGTCGTGATCGTCGCGATGATGGTCGGCGGCATCGTCACCCCGTCCGAGGCTGCGGCCTTCGGCGCACTTGGTGTGCTGATCTTGGCGCTGGTCTTCC
>JAMWZG010000302.1:0-1930 GCA_024304855.1 Paracoccaceae bacterium | reverse complement strand
GCGCAAATCCATCGTGGGCGCGCTGCGCGTCACGCTCATGGCCTATCTCATCGTCTTCGGCTCGGCCACCTTCAGCCAGCTTCTCGCCTTCTCGGGCGCCTCCACCGGGCTGATCAAATGGGCGACAGGCTTTGATCTGGAACCCATCGCCATGCTGCTGGTCATGTTCGGCGTGCTGCTGCTTCTGGGCATGTTCATGGAGCAGATCTCGATGATGCTGCTGACCGTGCCGATCTTCTTCCCGCTGGCGGCCAGCCTGGGCTTCGATCCGATCTGGTTCGGCCTGATCATGCTGCTGGCGCTGGAGATCAGCTTCACGACACCGCCCTTCGGCTTGCTCTTGTTCGTGATGAAAGGTGTCGCTCCCCCGGATACGACGATGCGCGACATCTACATGTCGGCACTGCCGTTCATCTTCTGCTCGCTTTTGCTGGTGGCACTGATGATCCTGTTCCCGCCCATCGTGCTCTGGCTGCCGGGCTAGGGCAGGGGCCGCCGCCGCCTCTGCGCGGAATCAAGGCGCATCGCGCCGCCGCGCATCGCCGTGCCGCCCCCGGGCACGGCGATTTGGCCGCCCCATGCGCAGGTCGCCCGGTCACACGGACTTGGCGACCATAAAGCACGCGGTCAGATGCGTTGCATCGCCGTCCCGCGGCACCGCGATGCGCGGCTTCTCACGGGGCCGCTCTAATTCCGAACCCCGCCAGAACGGCCCGCCCCCTCACCCCGGTTTCAACGGCAACAGCGGTGCGCGGCTCTGCTCGTTGCCCGCTTTTGTCGTCTTGCGGATCAGGGTCATGAACTGCGCCCGCTCGCCCTCATCCAACCCTGCCAGAACCTCATCCTGCAACTGGCGCACCAACGGGCGCACCCGCGCCAGAACCGCCTCGCCCGCCTCTGTCAGGCGCAGGACACGGGCGCGGCGGTCCTGCCGGCTGACCGTCCGGTTGACCAGACCCTTGCCCTCCAGCCGGTCGATCACCCCGCCGATGGTCACGCGGTCATAGGCGATCAACCCCGCCAGCGTCGCCTGATCCAGATCGGGATGCTGGTCCAGCGCCGACAGGGTCGCGAATTGCACCGGGGTCAGGTCGATCCCCGCCTGTTTCACCCGCTCCGCAAAGACCGAGACCGAGATCTGGTGCAGCCGCCGGATCAGATGCCCGGCCATGTCATGAAGTTCCAGCATCCGGGCCGTCCTCGCCGCAGGGCCATGCGCGCCGCGCAAGGCCCGGTCATTTTGGCAAGTATATGTATCGTATGTATGCTACGCAATCCGCCCCCTCGGGCACAGCCCTTGGCCGATCTTTCACCGCCGGCGCAAAGCAGGCGTTTTCCGTCCCGCGCTTTGCCCCTATAGATCACAACGCGGAGGAAGTGGGTTTCCCGATCCGCACCCATGACGGCCCACGGCACATAACGCTGGGCTAAGACAAGGAGCACAGCCGATGAGCCATCTGTTCGACACGCCCCCCATCCCCTCGATCCCGGTCAAGGGCGAGGCGGGCACCTATCCGATCCGCCGCATCTTCTGCGTCGGGCGCAACTATGCCGCCCATGCCGCCGAAATGGGGATCGCGGTGGATCGCGAAAAGCCCTTCTATTTCACGAAATCACCAGCCTCGGCCATCCTCAGCGGCGCGTCGGCGCCCTATCCGGCCGGCACCGGCAACTACCATCACGAGATGGAATTGGCCGTCGCCATCGGCGCGCCCGCCTTCAAGGTCGCCGTCGCGGATGCGATGTCGCGCGTCTATGCCTATGGCTGCGCGCTGGACATGACCCGCCGCGACCTGCAACTGTCCGAACGCGCGCATCAGCGCCCCTGGGATCTGGGCAAGGATGTCGAGAATTCGGCCGTCTTCGCCCCCCTGACCAAAGCCGCCGATTTCGGCACCATCGCCGACCAACGCATCCACCTGTCGGTGAA
>JAMWZG010000301.1 GCA_024304855.1 Paracoccaceae bacterium | reverse complement strand
ATGCTCTCGCCGCCCTTCTCCAGCGTCTCGTCATCCAGACTGAACATCGCCTCATAGCCCGCCCGGTCGATCCCGCCCAGCAAACCCTGCACCAGCGTCTCGGGCAGGACATGCCCCGCCGGATCGGTCAGCGTCCCGTTGCGCCCCTTGGTGCGCACCACCTCGGTCACGGCATCGCCCGCCTCGATCGCCGCCCCCAGACGCATCGCACCATAAGGGTGCAGAAAATCCATGCGGCTCTGCGTGGGGATACCGTAAAGCAGATCCAGCCAGCCCTGCATGGTGGTGGATTTGCCCGCCTCGTTCGGACCATAGATGATGTGGAAATCCGGCCCATCCGCAGGCGTCGCCCCGAACTCAAGGCTTTTATCCGTGAACTTGCCATAGCGGGTCAGATCAAGACGGCGCAGGCGCATCAGGCATCCCCCTCCACACCGTGCAGATGGGCCAGCACCTCGGCCGCCCCCTCCTGCAACAGCGTGTCACGCAGCGCGGCTTGCGTTGCCGGATCATCGCCCAGCATCCCGCGCAACTCGCGGGGCAAGGCCTTGGCCAGCGCCTCGATCACCGCATCCGCCTCGGCCTGAATGGCGGCGGGGGGCGATCCCATCCCCGCAATCTGCCGCGCCAGCTCCGCCAGAGGGCCGGCGCTGTCAGGGCGCACCTCATCCGTGCAGGTCAATTCCAGCTTGTCGATCCACAGCGTCCCGATCCCCTCGGCAGTGGTCCGCGCCTCCTCCAGCAACAGCCCCAGATCACGCCTCAGCCGCCACAGAAGCGGCGTTCGCCCCGTCAGGACAGGCCGCACCACCAAATGATCCTCGCCATGATCGCGCCGCGCCGCCCGCAACGCCGCCGACAGCGTGGCCACCACGCCCGGCCACTCCTGCGCACCGTCCAGCGCCACCTCCAGCCGCGCGAAACGCGCGACCGCAATCGGCCGCGCCTCGACCGTCAGCGCCCCGTCATCCGCCACCGTCACCAGCGTCACCGATTTTTCGCCCGCCTCGCCGATGTCGCGCCCCTGCGGGATACCGGGCATCACCACATGACAGGCACCCGCATGATGCGCCCGCGCATGGATATGCCCCAGCGCCCAATAGGCGAAACCGCTGTCCTGCAAATCCGCCAGACGGCACGGCGCATAGGGATCATGCCCCGCCGCCCCGTCCAGACTGGTATGCAGCATCCCGATATTCACCGCCCCCGGCACAGGTGCCTTGAACCGGCCCAGCAGGCTTTCGGGCGCATGGGGCCGCGCGAAACTGATCCCGTGAATGGCGATGTCCAGCGCGCCTTTGTTGCGCCGCTCCACCCCTGCCTGTGCACCGAAAACCGTGACGCTCGCAGGCAGAACCAACTGCGCCGTGATCCGCGATTCCGCGTCGTGATTGCCCCGGATGATGAAGGTCTCGATCCCCGCCGCATCCAGCCGCCGCAACGCCTGCGTCAGGAACCGCGCCGTCTTCATCGACGTCTGCGCCCCGTCATAGAGGTCCCCCGCAATCAGCAGGGCATCCACCCCCTCCTCCAGACACAGATCAATGATCCGCGTAAACACCGCCCGGCTGGCATTGCCGATCACCTCGGCCAAGGCGGCATCCCGCAGGGCCAGCGACTTGAGCGGGGAATCCAGATGCAGATCGGCCGTGTGAACAAAACGATAGGCCACGCAAGGCTCCGTCGGAAAAGGGGGTGCAAGAGGAAGGCCAGCCTGTCGCGACCACCCCGGGTTGTCAAACCCCAAAGCACAGTCGGAGCCGCACATCCATCCCGCGGACAAGACTTGACAACACAGGCGGCGCAATGCCCCCATCGCAGGACAAGGCAGGCTGGCCAGACAGGCCGCCAGAACAGGCAGGTGGTGACATGCTGACATCGTCCATGGGCTACAACGGCGCCATCAGCGCACCGCACCGCGCCGCCAGCATGGCAGGGCGCGACATCCTGAACGCGGGCGGCACCGCGATCGAGGCGATGGTGGCCGCCGCCGCCGCCATTGCCGTGGCCTATCCGCATATGAACGGCATCGGCGGCGATGGCTTCTGGCTGATCCACCGCCCCGGACAGGCGCCCATCGGCATCTCGGGCTGCGGCCGCGCGGCGGGGCTCGCCACGCCGGACTGGTATGCCGAGCGCAATGTCACCACCGCCCTGCCCGCGCGCGGTCCGCTGGCCGCCCTCACCGTGCCCGGCACCATCGACGGCTGGACCAGGGCACTGGCGCTGGTCCCCGAAACCCGCCGCCTGCCCCTCTCGGACCTGCTCGCCCCCGCCATCGCACTGGCCCGCGACGGGGTGGCGGTGACGGCGAACCAATCCCACACCACCACCGCCAAACTGGACAGCCTCAAGGGCGTCACAGGCTTTGACGAAACCTTCCTCGTCAACGGCGCCCCCCCCGCGCCGGGCCACAAACTCCGCCAGACAGCCCTCGGCGACACGCTCGCAAGGCTCGCCGCGGTCGGCCTTGACGACTATTACCGGGGCGACATCGCCACCACCCACGCCCGCTTTCTCGAGGATATGGGCAGCCCCCTGCGCCTGACCGATTTCCACCTCTTTGCCGCCGAAGAGGTCACACCCCTCACCGTCACCACCAGCGCAGGCCAGCTCTACAACATGACCGCCCCCACGCAGGGCGTCTCCTCGCTGATGATCCTCGCCCTCTTCGACCGCCTCGGCATCGCGCAAGCCGAAGGCTTTGCCCATCTGCACGGGCTGATCGAGGCGACGAAACAAGCCTTCATCCAGCGCAACGCCGAACTGGGCGACCCCGACCACATGGCAACACCGGCACAGGACTGGCTGGCCGCCCCCCATCTCGACACCCTCGCCGCCCGCATCGACATGACCCGCGCCCTGCCATGGCCGCATCCGGCGAAACCCGGCGACACCATCTGGATGGGCACCGCCGACCGCGACGGCACGGTGGTCAGTTTCATCCAGTCGGTGTTCTGGGAATTCGGCTCGGCCCTCACCTGCACCGAGACAGGCGTGTTCTTCCAGAACCGTGGCGCGGGCTTCTCGCTGGCGCAGGGCCCCAACCAGCTCGGCCCCTACCGCCGCCCCTTCCACACGCTGAACCCCGCGCTGGCGCAGCTGACGGGTGGCCGCGTCATGGCCTATGGCACCATGGGCGGCGAAGGCCAGCCCCAGACGCAGGCCGCCGTCTTCACCCGCCACGTCCATTTCGGTCAGGATCTGCAAGCCGCCGTCACAGCCCCGCGCTGGCTTCTGGGCAAGACATGGGGCGAGACGACAACAACCCTCAAACTGGAAGACCGCTTCGACCCCGCCCTTGTCACCGCCCTCAAGACCGCAGGCCACGAGGTCGAAATGATCGCCCCCTTCTCGGACACCGCAGGCCATGCAGGCGCCGTCGTCCTGCACCCCGAAGGCCTGATCGAAGCCGCCTCCGACCCCCGCGCCGACGGCGCCGCACTCGCGTTCTGAGGCCAGCAAGCAGACGACCCGACCACCCCTTCACCTGTCTCTTAT
>JAMWZG010000300.1 GCA_024304855.1 Paracoccaceae bacterium | reverse complement strand
GGCCCCTCCGGCACACCCGCCGCCATGGGGCCCGTCACCGCCAGCGCAGGCCGCTCCGCCCGCCGCAGCACCAGCCGATCACCGACATCAGCAAAGACCACCAGACTGTCCAGCAGGTGATAGCCATCGGCCCGCTGTCCGGTGACATGCAATGTCAGATTGATCTTGGCCGGGGCCAGCACGCCACGCGCCGCAACCGCATCAGCATCAAGCGCAGGGACAGACCCCGCGCCGCCCGGCTCAGTTGCCATTCGCCACGCGCGTCAAGGGTTGTGCCCCTTCTTCGGCCAGCACGACATCCAGCCCCACCTCCAGCTTGCGACGGATGCGCACCGCGTCCTTCTCCTCGGGGTCAAAGGACAGCGCCCGCGTCCATTGGAACTGCGCCTCGCGCGTCCGCCCCACCGCCCACAACACATCGCCCAGATGATCGTTCACGATGGGATCGACCGGCATCAGCTCGGCCGCCCGCTCCATATGCACCACCGCCTCCTCATAGCGGCCAAGCCGATAGAGAACCCACCCCAGACTGTCCACGATATAGCCGCTGTCGGGCCGCGCCGCCACGGCGCGCTCGATCATGTCCAGCGCCTCATCCAGCTTGGTCTGCTTTTCCACCAGCGAATAGCCCAGGTAGTTCAACACCTGCGGCTGCTCTGGGTTCAGCTCCAGCGCCTTGCGGAAATCCGCCTCGGCCTGCTCCCAGCTATCCTGCCGCTCATGGGCGATGGCGCGGGCGTAATAGATGAACCAATGCCCGCCCTCCTCCGAAGGATAAAGCTCCAGCGCCCTGTCATAGGCCACGACCGCATCCCCGAACCGCTCCATCTGCCGCATCAGATCGCCCAGCGTCACATGCACGATCGGCAGATCGCCATGGCTGCGCGTCAACTGCTCCAGAACCTCGGACGCCGCATCCAGCTTCTCCAGCTTGCGCAACGCCTCGGCCCGGCCCAGCTCTGCCGCATGAAAGGACGGATCATCCGCCGGCACCGTCTTGTAGGTCGCCACCGCCAGCTCGAACTTCTCCATCGACTCCAGCAAGGATGCGCTTTGCAGGATCGCATCCGTATGATCCGGCCTGAGATAGGACGCCACGCGCGAGAAGAGCAGCGTATATTCATCCCCCGCCTCGCGCCGCAGGAACGAGGCAACCGTATGGAACACCTCGGCAATCCCGTCGGTCGGATTGGTGATCAGGTTGAACGGCAGCACCGCATCCTCGACCAGCGCCGCGCGCATCGTGGCCAGCGCCGGATCAAGATCGGGGCCGAACATCTGGTCCAGCATCGCCACCGCCTCGGGATCGCGGTCAAGCTGGCTCAGGATCTGCACCCGCGCAATCGCCGCCCGCCGGGTCATTTGCAGCGGCCCGCCCGCCTCGGCGGCGAAAATCGCCTCCGCCCCCTCGAAATCGCCCACCATCGCCAGCGCCAGCGCCTTGTGATAGCTGGCAAAGGGGCCAAGCCCGTCCTCATTGGCCAGCCGGTCAAACGTGGCCAGCGCCGTGCTGACATCGCCCTTGCCCATCTGCGCCCAGGCCATCGTCAGACCATCCACCAGCGGCCCGGTGCCGCGCTCGGCGGCCATGCGCGCCAGAAGCGCGTCAAAATCCCCGCTGCGCGCCTCGGCCGCGGTCAGGACCATGTTCGCGCCCTGACTTTGCAGACCGTCCGCATCCATCCGCTGCGCAATCGGCAAGGCCCGGTCCAGATCGCCCAGCGACAGAAAGGACAGAACCGCATTCTCCATCAGCATCGGATTGCCCGGATCGCGCGTCAAAGCCTGCGTGAAATAATCGGCAGCGGCCGTGTAATCGCCCAGCAGCACCGCCTGACGCGCCGCCAGATAGGCCCCGGTATCCGGCTCGGCCCGCGCCGCGCCGCTCAGCGCCGCTCCGCTCACCAGTGCCGCGCATACCGCCGCGACAAGCGACCGCCCCGCCCATTTTCTGCCCGTCACTGACATGCCTCCCGCTCGCTCCACGCCTCTGTGCAGGGTGCGCAAGATGCGACACCCGCTCCCTTACCCTAAAGCCTAGCGTTTCTGGCACCAAACGCAATGAGAGGCGGCAAATCGCCGCCTCTCTGATCACCTTTCCGCTGAAAATCGCCCAGAACGGATGCAAACCCGCGCGGGCTTACATGTTCGGATAATTCGGCCCGTCGCCCCCCTGCGGCGTCACCCAGTTGATGTTCTGGCTGGGGTCTTTGATGTCGCAGGTCTTGCAATGGACGCAGTTCTGGAAATTGATCACGAAGCGCGGCTCCTTGCCCTCCTCGGCCACCACCTCATAGACCCCCGCCGGGCAATAGCGCTGCGCCGGTTCGGCATATTTCGGCAGGTTCACCGCAATCGGGATCGACGGATCTTTCAGTTGCAGATGGCAGGGCTGATGCTCCTCGTGATTGGTCATCGAGAAGCTGACATTGGTCAGACGGTCGAATGACAGCTTGCCATCGGGCTTGGGATAATCAATCGCCTTGTGCTTGCTGGCCGCTTCCGTCGCCGCCGCATCGCTCTTGTCATGGCCCAGCGTGCCCAGCAGCGAAAAGCCCAGCGTGTTGGTCCACATGTCGAACCCGCCCAGCGCCAGACTGGCGGTCAGACCGTATTTTGACCACAGCGGCTTGACGTTGCGCACCTTCTTCAGATCCTTGCCGATGGCGCCCGTCCGCACCTCGGCCTCATAGTCGGACAGCTCGTCACTGGCGCGCCCCGCCTTGATCGCGTCATAGGCCGCCTCGGCCGCCGCCTTGCCCGACAGCATCGCGTTGTGATTGCCCTTGATGCGCGGCACGTTGACCATGCCCACCGAACAGCCCAAAAGCGCCACGCCCGGCGCCACCATCTTGGGCATCGACTGATA
This sequence comes from Paracoccaceae bacterium, assembly GCA_024304855.1. Taxonomy (GTDB): domain Bacteria; phylum Pseudomonadota; class Alphaproteobacteria; order Rhodobacterales; family Rhodobacteraceae; genus Seohaeicola. The sequence continues at coordinate 637 of JAMWZG010000300.1, read as the reverse complement.
GCCGCCCTCGGAAATCGCCCGCGCGCCATAAGCCACGCGCTTGCCGCCCTTCAGCAGGTCGGCCACCATCGGGTGATGCTTGAACCGCTGGAATTCCATGTAGGGGAACAGATGCGGGTTCTTGTAATTCAAATGAACCACGAAACCCACATAGACCTGATTGTTCTCAAGGTGATAGATGAACGATCCGCCGCCCGCATTGCTGCCCAGCGGCCAGCCCATCGTATGCGTCACGGTCCCCTCGCGGTGCTTGGCGGGGTCGATCTCCCAGATCTCCTTCATGCCCAGCCCGTATTTCTGCGGCTCCTTGCCCTTGGCCAGATCGTATTTCGCGATCACCTCCTTGGACAGCGACCCGCGCACGCCCTCGCCCAGGAAGACATATTTGCCGTGCAGCTCCATCCCCGGCTCATAGCCGTCGCCCATGGTGCCATCGGGGTTGCGCCCGAATTCGCCCGCGACCACGCCCTTGACCTCGCCCGCATCGCCGTAGACCAGCGCGGAACAGGACATGCCAGGGAAAATCTCGACGCCCAGTTCCTCGGCCTGCTCGGCCATCCAGCGGCAGACATTGCCCATCGACACGATGTAATTGCCGTGGTTGTTCATCAGGGGCGGCATCGGCCAGTTGGGGATA
>JAMWZG010000030.1 GCA_024304855.1 Paracoccaceae bacterium | reverse complement strand
CCGATCATGATGCAGATCATCGAACTTTTCGCGACCATGTCGCCGGGCGGGTTGTAAGCACGCACTTTATAGATTTAGCCTACAGAATTTGATTGCGGGCTTCCAGAAACGGCTTCGTTAGAAAGATGGGACTGACGATCCATACAGGCTGTTGCAGGCATTCAATGACGACGTAGCACAGGTGGCCGTATGTTTGATCATCATAGCGCTATCCACGATTGATGATGAGGCTCCCGTGAGTTCGGTCCAGGTCGATGCGTCCTCCCGCAACCATTGTCACCGGCTTAAGGCCCGCACTCGCTGCGGGCCTTGTCGTTTGTGCATCCCCCAACGCCAGAATACCCGCCAAATCTCCAGCCAGTTCAATGTGATGGCCGTTCGGTGCACGCGCGTCTGGCACCAGCCGGATCACCGATATCAGGCCGCGCAACGCTTCTGATACCTCGGACTAGAGAGCCGGGGCCTGCAAGGTAGAAGCTAGGTTGTGAATCCCGGCCCGGTAGAAGAGGTCCAACAGGCTGGGGTGCAGCCGCAGGGCAGGCGGCTCGGGGCTTTGCTTCAGGTAGGTCTCAAGTGCGGTTCTCAGTTGGTTCAGGGTCAGGTTTCGGACCACCCTTCCTTGGGGATGCTCTTGCTGAACGTGCAAGCCGCGCGGTGCAGATCGGAGCTTCCCCATTTATTTTTGGCATGGTCTTGAAATTCTTTACCAATATTCAGATTTCAGCTTCCGTTTGTAGAGCTTGCCCGTTGCTGAGCGTGGCAATGTTTCCCGAAAGTCTATGCTGCGCGGGCATTTGATCGGGGAGAGGCGGGCGCGGCAGGTGGCGATCAGCTCCTCGGCCAAGGCCGGGCTGGCGGTTTGCCCGGGCAGAAGTTGCACCACGGCCTTGACCTCCTCGCCGAAATCCTCGTTCGGGACGCCGAAGACGGCTGCATCCAGCACGGCGGGATGTCCGAGCAGGATGTCCTCGGTTTCTTGCGGGTAGATGTTCACGCCGCCCGAGATGATCACGAAGGACTTCCGGTCGGTGAGATAGAGATAGCCCTCGTCATCCAGACGGCCGATGTCGCCCAGCGTGGTCCAGCCCGCGGCATTCGTGCAGGCAGCGGTTTTGGCGGGATCGTTGTGATAGAGGAACTGGTGGCCATTTTCGAAATAGACCTCGCCCTCCTGACCGATGGGCAACTCCTGTCCGGCCTCGTCGCAGATGTGGATCACGCCCAGTTTTGCGCGCCCCACCGAGCCGGGATGCGCCAGCCACTCGGGCGTGGTGATGGCCGTGAAGCCGTTGTTCTCGGTGCCGGCGTAATATTCGTGGATGATCGGGCCCCACCAGTCGATCATGCGGCGCTTGACCTCGGGCGGGCAGGGGGCGGCGGCATGGACGGCCATGCGCATCGAGGAGAGGTCGAAACGGGTGCGCTGGTCCTCGGGCAGTTTCAGAAGGCGCACGAACATGGTGGGCACCCATTGGCTGTGGGTGATGCGGTGAGTGTCGATCAGCGTGAGCGCCGTCATGGGATCGAAACGGTCCATGACATAGGCTGTGCCGCCCGTGCGGATCGTGACCATGGAATGCCGCAGGGGCGCTGCGTGATAAAGCGGCGCGGGACTGAGATAACGGGTGTCTGCGTTGTAGCCGAACAACGAAGACAGCAGATTCACCAACATGCTGCGCCCGCCGGGAAGATCATCGGGCAGAGGCCATTTGATCCCCTTGGGGCGTCCGGTCGTGCCCGAGGAATAGAGCATGTCGAGGCCCTGCGCCTCGTCCTTGATCGGGGTCACGGGCTGTGTGGCGGTGATGGCGTTCCAGTCATGCAGGCCGGGTGGGGTGGTGCCTGCCACGAAGGTTTGCACCAAGGCTGTCAGTGTGGGCAACAGCGGCGCGAGGCTGTCCAGCATCCGGTCCGAGGTGATGAGCAGGCGCGCACCGCAATCCGCGAGAATATAGGCGATTTCATCGGGCACCAAATGGGTGCTGATGGTGGTGTAATAGAGGCCCGCGCGATCGGCTGCGAAGCAGATGTCAAGGAACTCGCGCCGGTTCTCCATCAGAATGGCGATATGGTCGCCACGCTTCAGGCCCGCCTGTCGCAGCACATGCGCAGCCTGGTTGGCGCGCGCCTCCAACTGGGCGAAGGTCACGCTCTCGCCCGTGGCGGTCATCACATAGGCGATGGCGTCGGGGGTCCGGCGCGCATGGGTGCGGGGCTGGAAAGGGTGGGTGTCGGTGGAGGTATGAGGCATCGGGATCAGAACCGGATCAATGTCTTGCCGAAATGGCCGCTGTCGCGCTGGTGTTGCAGTGCTGCGTGCAGGTCTTCGAAGTCGAAGATCGTGCCGATGATGGGACGAAGGTTGTGCTGTTCCATCGCGGCCAGCATTGCTTCGAACCCTTGACGATGACCGACAGTGACGCCCTGCAAGCGGACCTGCCGCGCGACGATGGGGCCAAGCGAGGCTTCGACCGTCAGGCCCGAGAGCACGCCAATCATGGCGATGGTGCCGCCGGGACGGATCGCGCGCAGAGACAGTGGCAGGGTTTGCGCGCCGCCGAGTTCGACGATGAGGTCGTATCCGCCCCTGGCCGCTGTAATGTCGCGGCTGGCGCGCGCCCAGTCAGGGGTGGTCGCGTAGTTGATCGTGGCATCTGCGCCCATGGCGGTGGCGCGTTCCAATTTCTCATCGCTGGAGGAAATCACGGTGACATGCGCGCCGTGCATCTTGGCGAAGGCCAGCGCGAACAGGGCGACGCCGCCGGTGCCCTGGATCAGCACGCGGTCGCCAGCGCGGGTCTGACCGTGGGTGACGATCGCGCTCCATGCCGTCAGGGCGGCGCAGGGCAGGGTGGCGGCTTCGGCATCGGTCAGATACGCGGGCAGTTTTACCATGCCCTCCTCCGACAGACAGACATAATCGGCCATCACCCCGTCCAGCGGCCCACCAAGCGCCGAGGCGAAGGCGGCGGTGCTGGGCTCGCCTCCGGTCCAGTTCTGGAAATAGGTGGGACAGACACGGTCGCCCGCAGTCACGCGGGTGACACCGGGGCCGGTGGCCACAACCTGACCGACACCGTCCGAGACGGGGATGAGAGGTAGCTCGCCCGTTGCGCGTCCATAGCCGCGTTCCGGCACGATCAGATCGCGGGCGTTCAGCGCGGCCATGCGCATCTGGATAAGCACCTGACCCGGGCCTGGCGCGGGTTTGTCCCGTTCGCTCAGGCGCAGATTGGCAAGGCCCCAGTCGTTCTGGATCTGGAAAACACGCATCGGATCAGTCCTTTGTCGGGCGGCTGACGGGCCATGAGAGGCGCGCGACACGTTCCAGAAGGGGTGCAATCGCCCCGTCGGTCAGTGCGGCACTCTGCACGGCGGCAAGGTGGCGGGTCAGGCCATGAGCGGGACGCAAGCCTTCGGCGCCCATGGCGTGCAGCAGAGCGGGCAGGTGGCGCTGCGCGGTCTGCACCGCATGGACCTTGGCCTGGGCCGCAAGGATCTGGGCTTTGGGATCATCGCCTGTGATGGCTGCCACGGCGCGGTCGGTCAGGGTCTGGGTAGCGGCCAGATCGGTCTGGGCCTGCGCCAGCGTCAGACGCCATGCCTGATGATCCATCAGCGGCTTGCCAAAGCTGTGGCGGGTCTGGCCATAGGTGGCGACCCTGGCGATGCTTGCGTTCAGCATGGCGCAGCACATGGCGGCGACATAGCTGCGTGCGCCGTTGATTTCGGTCAGGATCGACAGGAAGGCGGTGCCGGCGGGCAGGATCAGCGCCTCGGGCGGGAGTTTGACCGCGTCCAATGTGAAGCCGCCGGTGCCGAGGCTGGTCTGGTCAAACCCCGTATCCGCCCCGTGGCGGGTCACGCCGGGGGCGGTCAGATCGACGGCGAAGGCACCGATGGCAGCGGCGTCGTCACCCGTGCCGCATTTGGCGAAAACGATGGAGAGGCCCGCGTGACGCGCGTTGATGATCCAGTCTTTTTGCCCGCTGATCACCCAACCGTCAGGCATCTGGGTGGCGCGGGTTTGCAGGGCGGCGACATCGGTGCCGGCCCCCGGTTCGGTCAGCGCGGTGCAGGCGGCGGTCTGGCCGGACAAAAGCCCCGGCAGATAGTGCGCGGCAAGGTCTGGCGCGCTGAGGTGCAGGCGCAGGGCGGCGTTCTGGGTGTTGATGACGGACATGGCGAAACCGAAATCCACGGCGGCCAGCGTGGCACAGACAGCGGCCTTGTGCGCGAAATCGAAGCCGAGGCCGCCTGCCGCAACCGGCAGTTCGATTCCGAACAGGCCGAGGTCTGCGGCGGCGCGGAACAGGTCCGGGGCGGGTGCGTCACCTTGGACCCAGTCTTCGGCGGCGGGAGCAAGCCGCGTCCGGGCAAAGCGGTGGACCGCCGCCAGATGATCCGCGCGGGCGGTCATCGTGTGGCCTTTCCGGCCATCCGCGCCCAGAGTTGGCCGACGACACCCACGATGCCGCGCGGCATGAAGATCGTCGCCAGCACCAGCAGCAGCCCGTAGAGGATCAGGCGGAAACTGTCGGCAAAGCGCAGGTATTCGGGCAGGAAGACGACCACGAATGCCCCGATCACCGGGCCGAGGATGGTGCCCGACCCGCCGATGATCACGGCAAGGATCGCGTCAAGGGATTGGGCAAGGCCGAAAATCTCGGGGTTGATGAAACTTTGGTAATGGGCATAGAGCGCGCCTGCGAGACCGGCATACATGGCGGAGGTCACGAAGGCGAAGAGCTTGTATTTCCACGCGGCGATGCCGATGGCGCCCACCAGTGTCTCGTTCTGGCGAATGGCGATCAGGGTCTGGCCGATGCGCGAGCGCACGATGAGAGCGGCCAGCGCGGTCATGGCGACGGCGATGATCAGGACAAAGTAATAGTAGACCTCGCGGTTGGCGAAATCGAGCCAGCCGCCTTCGCGCCCCGGTTTGGGGATGCCGCTGATCCCCGCCTCGCCCTGCGTGAGGTCGGTGGCGTGCATCAGGACGATGAAGATCACAAGATTGAAGGCCAGTGTGACGATGGCGAAGTAATGTCCCTTGACCCGCAGGCTGGGATAGCCCGCGAACAGCGCAAAGAGCGCGGTCACGAAAGGTGCGAGCAGGATCGTCAGCCAGACGGGCAGGCCGAAATGCAGCCCCATCAGCGTGGTGCTGTAGGCGCCGATGCCCATGAAACCCGCCTGCACGATCGAGACATAGCCGGTATAGCCCTGGATGAGGTTCTGCCCCTGGGCCGCGATGACCCAGACAAGCGCCAGAACGCTGAGGTGCAGGTAGTATTTCACCGTGATCAATTGCGGCAGCAGGATGAAGCCGACCAGAGCGGCAGCATAGAGGATATGTGAGACGCGGAGTTTCATCATGCTTTCCCCATCAGGCCCTGCGGGCGCAGCAGAAGAACGGCGATCATCACGACGAAGGCGATGACATCCTTGTAGGCGGAGGAGATGAAGCCCGCCGCCAGCGCCTCGGTCACACCGAGGACCAGGCCGCCGACGATGGCGCCGGGGATCGAGCCCAGCCCGCCGAGGATCAGGACGGCAAAGCCCTTGACCACCAGCCATTCGCCAATGCCCGGTGCGATGGCAAAGAGCGAGCCGACCATGACACCTGCGCAGACACCCAGCGCGGTGGAAATGGCGAACACCACCAGAGGGATCGTCTTGACGTTGACGCCCATCAGGATGGCGGCGTCGCGGTTTTCGGCCACGGCGCGGATCGCCTGTCCGGTCTTGGTCTTCTCGACAAACAGCGTCATCGCGATGATCAGGAGGGCGGCGGCGATGATCACATAGAGCCGCAGTTCCGGGATCGTGACCCCGCCGATGTCGAAGACGCGGGAGAGGTTGGTGGGGATCACCACCTGTTCATGGCCGAAGAATTGCAAATTCAACCCCTCGACCATCATGGTCAGACCCAAGGCCACGATGAAGGCGTTGATATGGTTGGCGTTTCGGACCGGGCGATAGGCCAGAAGCTCGATCAGCATTCCCAGCACGAAGCCCACGATCAGCGCGACAAGGATCGCCAGAAGCAGCGGAAAGCCCCATGACGTGACCAGAAAGAAGGTCAGGTAGCCGCCGAACATGGACACCGAGCCATGGGCGAAATGGGCGATGCCAAGGATGCCGAAAACGGTGGTCAGGCCCAGTGCAATCAGCACATAGACGCCGCCTATCGCCACGCCGTTGACGATCTGTTGCAGGATCTCGATCATGGTGCGGTCTTTCAGGGTCAGTGCCGCAAGGGGGCGGCGTGATCGTGATATTTGGCGGCGCAGGACAAAGACGCCCTACGCCGCCGGGAGGAACTCAGTCGATCGTGCTCAGGAAAGCGGAATAGGCGGCGGCGTCGGACGGCAGATCCTGCACGAAGACCCAATTGCCGCCCTGCCATTGGAAGGCGCCGTTGGAGGTGTAGGCCTGACCGTTGGCGTCGAACATCTTGCCGTCCACGGGCAGGTATTGCATCACGACCTCGGCCGGGATCGGCATCTCGCGCAGGGCGGCGGCGACGGCGGCCGTGTCTTCGACCGTGCCTGCGGCCTCGAGCGCATGTTTGAGCGCATAGGTCTGGTCATAGGCATAGGGCGAGCTGGGCGAGGGGGCGATGCCGAATTTCTCGGTATAGTTGGCGTGATAGGCGACCCCATTCTCGCTGGCGGAGAGCAGGGTCAGCTCGGTCGGGCGCAGATCCCAGACGCCTTCCATCTGCTCGGAGGTGGCGACGCGGAGAAACTGTTCCTCGGAGCCGCTGGTGAAACCGTAGCGCGGCACGTCGATGCCCAGCTCGACCGCCTGACGGTAGATGAAGGCGGCGGGTTCGACATAGCCGACGACAAGGATCGCATCGGGCTGCAACTCGCGGATCTTGGTGAGCTGCGGGGACATGTCGCGGTCCTTGAGGCCGAAGGACTCGCGGGTGACGATCTCGCCGCCTGCTTTCTTCAGCTCGGCCTCGAAAGCATCGACATAGCTGGCGTAGAAGCCCACATCCAGCGCGCCGAGCACGGCCACTTTCTTGTGGCCCTTCTGGGCGACGAATGTGCCTGCGGCAGCGCCGGTATAATCCGCTGGCGGACGGGTGCGGGTCAGGTTGGCGATTTCCTTTGTGGTGATCGAGCGTTCAGCCGCATTGCCGACCAGCATGACGGCATCTTCATTGGCGATGAAGGAGGCGACGGCGCCGGTCGCGCCCGAGCAGCAGAACCCGAGGATGAACTTGACGCCGTCCCGGTCGATCAGCTTGCGCACGGCATTGGTGGCTTCGGTCGGGTTGGCCTTGTCATCATAGGCGATGACGTTGAGCATATAGGTGTCCTCGCCCACCTTGACGCCGCCTGCGGCGTTGATCTCCTCGACCGCCATCTGCACGGCGTTGGACTGGGGCAGGCCATAGACGGCGGCCCCGCCGGTCAGCGCGTCGGTCACGCCGATGTCGAGTGTCTTTTCTTCGGCCATGACCATACCGCCGGTCAGCGCCATCATGGCCGTGAGTGTTGTGAACGTCAGTCGCTTTGTCATTGTCATTCCTCCCGTGTTTATCCGTTCGCGTCAGTGTCCCAGATAGGCCTTGACCACCTCCGGGTGTGATTGCAGCTCCTCCCCGGTGCCGCTCAACACGATCTCGCCGGCCTCGAACAGATAGGCCCGGTCGGCCAGTCTGAGCGCCATGAGCGAATTCTGTTCGACAAGCAGGATGGTCTTCCCCATCGCCTTGATGCGCGCGATGGTCGCGGCCACCTCGGCCACGATCTTGGGGGCAAGGCCAAGGGACGGCTCGTCGAAGATACACAGTTTCGGGCGCGCCATGAGCGCGCGGGCAATGGCCAGCATCTCCTGCTCGCCGCCCGAGAGGGTGCCTGCCGCCTGATGGGCGCGGTCGCGCAGGATCGGGAACATGTCCATCATGCGCTCCAGATCGGCCTCCTGTTCCGCATCGCGGCGCATATAGGCGCCCATGCGCAGGTTCTTGACCGTGCTCATCTGTGGAAAGACCTGCCGCCCTTCGGGGCACATGGTGATGCCCGCCTGCACGACGGCATGGCCGCTGAGATTGGTGATGTCGCGCCCTTCGAATGTGATGGAGCCGCCTTTCACAGGGACCAGCCCGCAGATCGCCTTGAGGGTCGAGGATTTGCCCGCGCCATTTGCCCCGATCAGGGCGACACATTCACCGGCGTTCACCGTCAGGCTGATGCCGTGGACCACGTCGATGGGACCATAGGCGACCTTGAGATCATTGATCTGGAGCATGTCAGACCGCCTCGCCCAGATAGGCGTCGATCACGGCGCGGTTGGTGCGGATTTCCGCAGGCGTGCCCTCGGCGATCTTGGAGCCGAAGTTGAGGACCACGATCCGGTCGCAGACCTCCATGATCAGGGCCATGTGGTGTTCGATCACCAGAACGGATGTGCCGCGGTCGCGGATCGCCTTGATCGTGTCCGCCAAGGTTTTGCGCTCGTGCGAGATAAGACCGGCGGCGGGCTCGTCCAGAAGGATGATCTTTGGCCTGGCGGCCAATGCGGTCGCGATCATGAGAAAACGCTGCTGCGCCGAAGAGATGGTGCCGACGGTCTGTTCGGCCACGGGGGCAAGCCCGGTCAGGTCCAGAATGTCCTGCACTCTTGCGCGCAGGGCCTCTGCCTCGGACGCGTCGCGGCCCATGCCGAAGACCGAGGACAGCGGGTGCGACTTGAGCGTGACGGTGCCGCCCAGCGTGATCTGCTCGCGCACGGTGAATTCGGGAAAGATGCTGGCCGTCTGAAAGGTGCGGGTCAGGCCCAGACCGACGCGACCGTGTTCCGTGAGGCTCTGCACTGGGGTGCCGCCCAGCCGGATCTGGCCGGATGTCGCGGGAAAGACCCCTGCCAGAGCGTTGACGGTGGTGGATTTGCCTGACCCGTTCGGCCCGATCAGGCCCAGCACCTCGCCGCGGGCGACGGTGAAGGAGAGGTCGCGTATCGCCTGCACGCCGCCAAAGGATTTGCAGAGGTTCTCCACCTCAAGAACAGTGTCGGTCATTGTGTCCTCCCTTCCGCTGGCGCTGTCTCCCGCAGTGCCGGACGGATGGGTCAAGGCTATCTGCTGGAGGCTGTGCCGGAAAATTCAAAGATTCTGTGAGAGTATCGAATAATTAGATGGTAATCTGAGCGGGTTATCGCATGGGATAGTTGTGGTCAGATGGTCGAGATCGTCAGGAATATCAATTCTATTCAAGTATTTATGGTTTGCCATGAGGTTGGAAACGTGACCCGTGCGGCGCAGGAGTTGAATATCAGTCAGAGTTCGGTCAGCTATCACATCAAAAAATTGGAAGACGATCTGTCGGTGATCCTGTTCCGGCGCACCGCCAGTGGTTTGCAACCAACCGAACAGGGAAACCTTCTGGCGCAGCATGTGGCGCGGGGGCTGGCGGCCATTCGCACGGGGCTGGACCGGATCGCACAGGGGCCGGGGACAGTGCGTGTGGCGCTGCTGCCGATGTTTGCAAGCCGCTGGCTTTCGTCACGGCTGGGGCAGTTGCTGGAGGCGCATCCCGAGATGAACCTGTCGATCCAGAACCACAACAACAGTTTCGTGCGGATGCCCAATCCCGAGCGATTTGCCGATCTGGGCATTCAATGGGGGCGCGGAAACTGGGAGGGGTTCCATGTCACCCGCCTCTGGCCCGAGACGCTGGCGGTGGTGTGCAGCCCCGATTACCTGAAGGCGCATCCGATCACGGCACCGGCCGATCTGCTGAGGTGCACGCTGCTGCATGTGGATGATACCCGCATGTGGGAGGAGTTGCTTGCAGGGAATGGGCTGACACTTGATACAGCGCAATCACAGATGATGTTGGAGGACCGGCATTTCCAGTTGAGTTCCACCATCAACGGGTTGGGAGTGTCGCTTTTTGCGTCATGGCTTGTTGAGGATGAAATTGCGAAAGGCACCTTGGCCAATCCATTTGCGCGCATGTTCGAGACAAGTTTCGCCTATCACGTCGTTGTGCCGCGGGCGGCGGAACCTTCACAAGCAATCCAGAGGTTTCATCGCTGGCTTTGTGATCAAAGTCTTGACTGGACGACAGGGCGATGAGGCGGCGTGCCGTTTTCACCCGGACGCAGATAGGCATCTTCCGGGAAGCCGAATGCCCCTGCGGGGCAGATCGTCAGTTCAGATCGCTACGGATGACGTCACGCGGCGTCAGTCCGAACCTTTGTCTGAATTTGGTCGAGAAATGCGAGGAGCTGTTAAAGCCGACATCATAGGCCACTTCGGTGATTGACCGTCCTTCGCCGCGCACCAGGCGGTCATAGGCACGTTGCAGGCGCGCGCCCATGATCCACTCCGATACGGTTTCATCGCCGGATTTGAAAAGAAGGTGCAGATAGCGCAGCGAGACGCCATTGGCCGTCGCGATCCGCTCCAGCGTCAGGTCGCTTTCGCCCAGATGTTGCAAGATCCAGTTCTGTATGCCGCGCAGCCGTGCGGCCTTGACCGTGCTGTCCTCTCCCGGCTCATCCTCGGATGAGGCCTGAAGCGCTTGCGCGAGAATGTCCATCAGGCTGTCACCGATTCCCGGCCTGCGATGCGCTGCGACTTGCCCGCTTTCAGCGGCCAGGGTGGCGCAGAATTCGGTTGCAATGCGGCCAAGGCCACGGGTCGTGTTCAACCCGGCAACAAGCGGCGCCTTGCCATGGGCAAACCTTTGCGAGAAGGCTTCGCGCGGCAGTTCGAGGTAGAAGGACCGCACCTCGCCCTTGCAGTGCAGTTCATAGGTCAGCGCGTTGAGATCAGCCAACAGTGGTTCAGGCGGCTTTACCGAGAGTTCCAGTGCATTGTGTCGGAAATGAGCGGGGCCACTTGTGGAACGACTCGCGGTCTTCCGGATAAGCCAGATGGGGGTGAAACTGCTCTGCGGCGTATGTCTTCGACCGCGCCTTCCTTCGCATGGCTGTCTTGCTTGCAGAGTGAGGCGAACGGCTGGAAACTCCGCGTTAATGCCCCTCAGGACAGGACGCCGTCTTTTGCACGCCGTGCTGCCGCCTCGCGCACCATGGTCAGGAATGCTGCGAACCCGGCTGACGGATTTTTCCGGTCAGGGTAATACAGGCAGAAGCCTGGTCGGGGCGGTGTCCAATCCTCGAGGAGGCGGATCAAGCGGCCGGCGGCAATATCATCGGCCACATCCTGTTCGATGAAAAAGCCGATGCCAGCCCCATCAAGAACCGCCATGCGCGCGATTGCGGCCTCGTCCAATGTAAGCCTTCCCTTCGCCTCGATCTGCACCGTCTCGCCGTCGCGGGCGAATTGCCAGCGGAACAGGACGCCATTTGGCAATCGCACACGAATGCACGCCTCAAGCGGCAGATCGGCGGGCGTCAAGGGCACCGAATGGCGGCCAAGCCAACTGGGGGCGGCGACAACGGCATGGCGCTGCGGTGGCCCCAAGGGTAACGCGATCATGTCGCGCGGCACCAGATCGGCGGGACGAATGCCCAGATCGAAACCTTCGGCCACGATGTCCACCAGCCGTCCCTCAGTCACCAGATCGACCTGCATGTCGGGAAATCGCTTGAGGAATTCCAGAACCAAGGGTGCAATCGCGCGTCCTGCCTGCACTGACGCATTGATCCGCAGCAGGCCCGACGGCGTCTGGCGCAGGGATTGCGCGGTCTCCATCGCGGCGCGGATCTCGGTCACGGCGGGACTGATGCGCGCGACAAAATTGCGCCCTGCATCGCTCAGAGACACGCTGCGTGTAGTGCGGTTGAAAAGTCGCACACCAAGGCTCGCCTCAAGCCGTGCAATGGTATGCGACAAGGCCGTGGTCGAGATCCCGAGATCCTGCGCGGCACCGGTGAACGATCCGCATCTGGCGACAGCCAGCACGGCCTCAAGTCCTTTCAATCCGCTGTCCATGATTATCCCGAATTTGGCATCACAAGATCCCATTTTATCCCAATTATGGAAATAGCCGTCCAGCTCTATCTTGGGGATGTTCACAACAAGGAAGGATTTCAACCATGCAACTACCTGCCCCGATCCGCACCTATTTCACCGCACGCGCACCGCAGGACGGCGATGTCCTTGCAAAGGCCTTCGCCGCCCGAGCGATCGTTCACGACGAAGGACGTAGCCATCATGGGCCGCAAGCGATCCGCGACTGGTGGCTTGCAGCCAAGGCCCGGTATCACCACCATGCAGAGCCGATGGACATTGCGGAGGCCGGGGGGAAAACGAGGGTCACGGCAAAAGTGACCGGTGATTTCCCCGGCAGCCCTGCGGTGCTGACCTTCGTCTTCGGGCTTGATGGTAATCTGATCACGGATCTGGAGATCGGGTGATGTCGGCATTCCTGACACTGGCGGGCCAGCGCGCCTTGATCACTGGCGGCACGCAGGGCGCTGGTGCCGCGACGGTTGCCCTGTTCCGCGACTTGGGCGCAGAGGTTTTGACCACGGCTCGCAAGCCCCCTCTCGATCTGCCGGAGGAGCGTTTCATTGCGGCCGACCTGACCACTCTCGAAGGGTGCGATGCCGTTGCCCAAGCCGTGCAGAGCCGGTTGGGTGGCATCGACATCATCGTTCACATGCTGGGCGGATCTTCCGCACCGGGTGGCGGATTTGCCGCGCTGGGCGAGGCGGAATGGCAGGCAGAACTGGCTTTGAACCTGCTGCCCGCCCTACGCCTTGACCGGGCGCTGGTGCCGGGCATGGTCGCGCAGGGTGCAGGGGTCGTGATCCATGTCACGTCAATCCAGCGCGTGCTGCCGCTTCCCGAAGCGACAACAGCCTATGCCGCCGCCAAGGCCGCACTGTCGGTCTATAGCAAAAGCCTGTCCAAGGAGGTCTCGCCCAAGGGCGTCCGTGTTATGCGTGTGGCACCCGGCTGGATCGAAACCGAAGCCTCTCTGCGCCTTGCAGAGCGCGTCGCTGCCGATGCCGGGACCGACCTTGACGGGGGACGCCGCATCATCATGGACAGCCTTGGCGGTATCCCGATCGGCAGGCCCTCACAACCCGCCGAGATCGCCAATCTGATCGCCTTCCTCGCCTCGGATCGCGCGGCGACCATCACCGGCACGGAATACATCATTGATGGCGGGACTGTGCCCACGGCCTGAACCGTCTGCCAGTGGGGGCACATCGACAACGGGATTGCCGCAGATCAGGTGCGCGTTGCCGATGGGTTTGCGTGGCCCTTGTCTGGGGCACCGCATGGCGTGCGCCTTGCGCGGTTTTGATTCGGACATCGTGAGAGGCGCTCACGGGGCGCAGATCACGTCGCTGTGACCGTCAGACGGCCGCCTTGGTCAGTCCCAGGCGTGCCAGAAGGTCGTCGCGGTTCAGGGCAATTTCGGCCACGGTCAGATCGTCCAGGACCGCCATGAAGGCCTGCGTCGCCTCTTGCAGTTTGGCCGATAGCCGGCAGATGCCGCGCAATTTGCAGGTGTTGCGGTCGGCGCTGAAACATTCGACCAGATCGAGCGGCCCTTCGGTCAGGCGGACCACATCGCCCACCACGATCTCATCCGCCGGACGGGCCAGACGCAGACCGCCGCGCGGGCCGCGCACCGTATCGAGATAGCCGGCTTGCCCCAACTGATGCACGATCTTGGTCAGATGCGCGCGGTTGATCCGGTGCGCCTGCGCCACCTCGTCGATCTGCACCAGATGCGGCGCGCGGATCGCGGCCATCTGCAAGGTCCGCAGGGCATAGTTGGTATAGCTGGTCAGCTTCACGGCAGTCTCCGGCGCGGGTGTGACAACTCGTCCTATATTGAAACTTGAATGTGTTTCAGGTCGGGTATATTCATTCATTACAAATATATCAATAGAGGGCAAGCCCATGTTCGGCCTTGACGCCATCGAGCTGGCGCGGATCCAGTTCGCCTTTACGGTTTCGTTCCATATCATCTTTCCGGCCTTCTCGATCGGGCTTGCCAGCTATCTGGCGGTGCTGAACGGGTTGCACCTGTGGACCGGGCGGGATGTCTATCTGACGCTGTTCAACTACTGGAAAAAGATCTTCGCGGTGGCCTTTGGCATGGGTGTCGTGTCGGGGATCGTGATGTCCTATCAGTTCGGCACCAACTGGTCGGTGTTTGCCGACAAGGCGGGGCCGGTGATCGGGCCGCTGATGGGCTATGAGGTGCTGTCGGCCTTTTTCCTTGAGGCGGGCTTTCTGGGTGTGATGCTGTTCGGCCGCGACAAGGTGGGTGCGCGGGCGCATTTCCTGGCGACGCTGATGGTGGCCCTGGGCACCTTGGGATCGGCCTTCTGGATCCTTTCGGTCAATAGCTGGATGCAGACGCCGCAGGGCCATGCCATCAACGATGTGGGTCAGTTCGTGCCGGTCGATTGGTGGGCGATCGTGTTCAACCCGTCCTTCCCTTACCGGTTGGTGCATATGGTGCTGGCGGCTTACCTGACCACGGCGCTGGTCGTGGGGGCTGTGGGCGGCTGGCACCTGCTGCGCGACCGCGCCCATGCCGGCGCGCGCACGATGTTTTCCATGGCGATGGGGATGCTGATCGTGGTGGCGCCGTTGCAGATTTTCGCAGGCGACCTGTACGGGCTGAACACGCTGGAGCATCAGCCCGCCAAGATCGCGGCGATGGAGGGGCATTTCGAACCCCACCCCGAGGGCGGCGCGCCCCTGATCCTCTTCGGCATCCCCGATGCTGACAACGAGCGGGTCGCTTACAAGGTCGAGATCCCCTATCTGTCATCCCTGATCCTGACCCATGATCTGACCTCGCCCCTGCCCGGTCTGACGGATTTTCCGGCGGATGAGCGTCCGCCCGTGGGCATCGTCTTCTGGTCCTTCCGGGTGATGGTGGCACTGGGCTTTGCGATGCTGGGTCTGGGTCTGTGGGCGCTGGTTCTGCGCCTGCGCGGCACGATGTATGATCGCCGCTGGCTGCACCGCGCGGCCATCGCGATGGGGCCTGCGGGTTTTGTCGCGGTGCTGGCGGGCTGGATCACGACCGAGGTGGGGCGCCAGCCCTGGACGGTCTATGGCCTTTTGTCCACCAATGACAGCGTGGCCCCGGTCGAGGCGGCGGCGGTGGGCGCATCGCTTGTGGCCTTCATCCTGATCTATTTCACGCTGTTCGGGGCGGGAACCTTCTACATCCTGCGCCTGATGGGCAAGCGCCCGGATGGTGGCACGCCGATGCGCGATCTGGGTCCGACACGGGCGGCGGGTGTGACCCCGGCCCCGGCAGTCGATGATACCTTCATTCCGGCGGAGTAAACGGACATGATCCTTGATCTTGCATTCATCTGGGCCGGGCTGATTGCCTTTGCCGTGCTGGCCTATGTCATCCTCGACGGGTTCGACCTTGGCGTCGGCATCCTCTTTCCGCTGATGCGGACCGAGGCCGATAAGGATCTTGCCATGAACACGGTCGCCCCGGTCTGGGACGGAAACGAGACGTGGCTGGTGCTGGGCGGTGGCGGTCTTTTCGCGGTGTTCCCGCTGGCCTATGCCGTGATCATGCCCGCGCTTTACGTGCCGATCATCGTGATGCTGCTGGCGCTGGTGTTCCGTGGCGTCGCCTTCGAATTCCGCTGGCGCACCAGACGCGCCAAGTTCCTGTGGGATCTGTCCTTCTTTGGCGGCAGCCTTGTTGCCACCTTTGCCCAAGGCGTCGCACTTGGCGCGCTGGTTCAGGGGATCGCGGTGGAAGGGCGTGCCTATGCGGGCGGCAACTGGGATTGGCTCACGCCATTCTCGGTGCTGACGGGGGTGGCGTTGGTTGCGGGCTATGCCATGCTGGGCGCAACATGGCTGGTGATGAAGACCGATGGCCCCGTGCGCAGCGTGGCGCATCGCCTGTCGCGCTGGCTGGGCGGGGCGACGCTGGCGCTGGTGGGGCTGGTCAGTCTGATCACCCCCTTCCTCAACCCGCTCTATCTGGAGCGCTGGTTCACCTTTCCGAACGCGCTCTTCTCGGCCTTTGTGCCGGCGCTGATACTGATCGCGGCTTATCTCTTCCACAAAGGTCTGCGCGAGGGGCGCGATACATGGCCCTTCCTGTCGGCGCTGGCTTTGTTCGTGCTGAGCTTCATGGGGCTGGGGATCAGCTTCTACCCCTATATGGTCCCCCCCTCCCTCACCATCCGGGAGGTGGCGGCCCCGGATGAAAGCCTGTGGTTCCTGCTGGCAGGCGCGCTGGTGCTGGTGCCGATGATCCTGGCCTATACCGGCTACGCCTATTGGGTGTTCCGCGGCAAGGTCGATCCGGCAGGAGGGTATCACTGATGCCCGACGCCCTGCGCAAAACCCTGTGGTTCATCGGCCTCTGGCTGGCGGGGGTCGGCACGCTGGCCGTCGTCGCCCTGATGATCCGCGCGATGATCTTCTGACACGCAACTTTCAACCCAACCCACGGAGTAAACATGAAAAAGTTCCTGAGTGCCTGCGCCCTGTCAATGACGGTCGCCCTTCCTGCCATGGCGGATGCGCCGCGCCATCTGGTGACGGTCCTGACCGCGCCCGAACCCCAGACCCAGCTGATGGCCATGGTCCTGACCATGAATGCCGTGCAGCAGGGGGCAACAGCGCAGATCCTGCTCTGCGGTCCCGCTGGCGACATCGCCCTGAACGAAGCCCCGGCCAGCGCCACCGCCGGTCAGCCGCCGCGCGATGCCAGCCCGCAGGGTCTGATGCGGATGATGATGGACAAGCACAACGTCAAGGTCGAGGTCTGTGCCATCTACCTGCCCGGCAAGGGTGCGGATGCCGCGATCCTGCTGGACGGCGTGACGCCCGCCGCCCCCGATGCCGCCGCCACCGCGATCCTGGCGGATGACAGTGTCGTGCTCAGCTTCTGATGCCGAAAAGAGCCCCGGATGCAGCGCGGACGGGGCTCTCGTCAAGACGGGCGGGCCGCGCGCGTCAGCGGCTTTCGAAATGGTTCAACGGAATCCTGAGGTAGGAGCGCCCGTTGTCCTCCGGCGCGGGTAGCCGCCCGCCCCGGATATTGACCTGCAAGGCCGCCAGCATCAGCTTGGGCAGTGGCAAGGTCGCATCCCTTGCATCGCGCACCGCGCGGAAGGCGGATCGTGAGGGCGCGTCCTTCCAGTGGATGTTTGCCGCGCGATGCTGCGCCACGGTCGCCTCGCATTGCGCCGCGCGCCCCGGCGCATAATCGTGGCCGACGAAAATCCGTGTGTCCGCGGGCAGGGACAGGATCGCGGCAATGCTGTCGTAAAGCGCATCCGAACTGCCGCCCGGAAAATCGGCGCGACTGCTGCCGCTGTCCGGCATCATCAGCGTGTCATGCACAAAGGCCGCATCACCCGCGACATAGGTGATCGAGGCCAGCGTGTGACCCGGCGAGAACATCACCGTCACCGGCACATGCCCCACCATGAAACGGTCCCCATCGGCAAAAAGCTTGTCCCACTGGCTGCCGTCCGTGGGAAAATCCGCAGGCAGGTTGTAGATCCCCTGCCACAGCTTCTGCACGCCCGTCACCTTCGCGCCGATTGCCATGGGCGCGCCGGTCTGTTGCTTGAGCCAGGCCGCCGCCGAAAAGTGATCGGCATGGGGGTGGGTATCCAGGATCCAGACCAGTTCGATCCCCGCCTTGCGCACATGGTCCAGCAACCTTTCGGCATTGGCGGTCGAGGTGCGGCCCGACAGCGGGTCGAAATCGAGCACCGGATCGACGATGGCGCCCTGCATGGTGTCGGGGTCGTGAAAGACATATTGCCAACTTCCGGTCGCCTCGTCCCAGAAGGATTTCACGATGGGGTTGGTCATGTCCTGTCTCCTTGTCCCTTGACGTGGATGCGCCCGGTGTTGACCAACGGTTTGCGGGCAACCCGGTTCCACATCTGGGGGTGAGGGGGGGCTGACAGCGTGATCGTTCTGGTTGCTGCATCCTGTGTCGCGGCGGAGCTTGCGGATGGTGTGGCGGGCAACCTTTCTGACGATGCAGGAAATCAGGCGGTCTCACCGATGGGTGCAGGATGCGCCCGCCATGGCGGCGCGGCAATGCCTGTTGATGGCCCCGCGCGACGTGATCCACAGATCGTCGCGTGCGACGCATCGCCGGGCAATCTCGTCAATGGCCCAGGCGGCGGCGGGGCGGCCGTAGCAATGCCCATGGGCGAAGATGTCGAGGATGACCGTTTCGGCGGGTTGGGCGGTAATGCCATCCAGAGCGGCGAAGAACATATCGACGAACTGACGCGGCGTCCGCCCGAAGCGCATGGCATGGGGCAGATCGTTGAAGTCGATGGTCATGGGAATGGCGAGGATGTCCCCCTCGGGGAAGCGTTGAAGATAGGGCAGGTCCGCGTCCAGCACATCGCCATGCCAGCTATAGCCCTGCTGCACCAGCCGGCGCTGGGTCTGGGGCCCTGATGTCACGCGCGGGCTGATCCAGCCGGTTGGCCGCTGCCCGGTGGCGGTGGCAATCAGGTCGGTGGTCTGGCGGATGGAGGCGTCATCCTCATCGGCTGTGAGGGTCGGGGCGAGCAGGTTCTGCGCAAAGCCATGGCCGACGATCTCGTGACCGGCGGCGGCGTAGCCTGCGAGATGGTCGGGGTTTTGCGCGGCCACCATGCCATTGGTCATCAGCGTGGCGGCGATCCCGTGCCGGTCCATGATCCGCACCAGGCGCTCTGTCCCCGCATGGGCGTTGTAGCGACCATAGGAATCGGCATTGGGGTCAAAGATGCCATCAGCCAGCACATTCCCCATCGGTCCCACGCCCGAGGTGGCGCCGGGCGTCCACATTTCATAGGCTATGTTGAAGACAAGCGCGATCCGGCGCCCCTCGGGCCAGCAAAGATCTGCGGGCGCGTGAATGAGGCTTGGCTGTGAGGGGGGCGTGGGCATCGTTTCGCCGTCTCCTGTGATAGGTTGCAGTTCCGGCTTGCGGCCGTGCTCTCGTGGTCGGTCCAGCGCGGGGCGGCCCCGACAACGCTAAGGCGGGGCCGGGGTGTGAGGGAAATTCAATCTTTTCAGGTCATGCTGCATTGGATGCAGGACGCAGGCTGAATTCTGTGCATGATGTGCTGCTAAGTATGCACTTTCTTCATGGCAAGCCCCTCGTCTAGGCTGACCCTGACGGCCCGTTGTCCCCACGGCATCATCCGACAGGGGCAGGCCGGGAACGGACCGGAACTGCGGAGACGGGAGTCCGGCGGCGTTCATGACTCAAAGGGAGGAGACACAAATGAAGAAGATACTGGTGGCAGGTTTGACGGGGGCTGCGGTCGTGGTCGCAGCCCAGTTTGCAGCGGTGCATTCGGCGGCTGCGGCAGAGATCGAGTTGAAGCTGGCCTGGCTGACGGCGGACAGCCCGACCGATCCCTATGCGATCACGGCCCACGCCTTCAAGAAAGAGATCGAGGCCGCCTTGCCCGGCCGCGTCGAAGTGGCCCTGTTCCCCAACCGTCAGCTTGGCGATGACAAGGAGATCCTGGAAGGGTTGCAGTTCGGCACGATCGACATGGGGATCATCACCAATGCGGTCGTGGCCAATCTTGAACCGACCTACCAATTGCTTGACCTGCCCTTCCTGTTCGGCAACGCGGCTCAGGCGCATGATGTTCTGGACGGCCCGGTGGGGCAGGAACTGGCGGTCAACCTTGCCGATGACTGGATCGTCTCGCTGGGTGCGGCCGAGGGCGGGTTTCGCAACATGATCAACAACACCCGCCCCGTGCGGACACCCGAGGATGTGACCGGCGTCAAATACCGCACCATGCA
>JAMWZG010000003.1:258-50900 GCA_024304855.1 Paracoccaceae bacterium | reverse complement strand
GGGGGCGCGTCAAGCAGGCTGGGGGCGTCATCCGATGGGGTGGCCAGCAGAAAGCGCGCGATGCGCCAGGCGAGGGTTGCCTTGCCCACGCCGCGCGGGCCGGTCAGCAGCCAAGCGTGATGCATCCGTCCGGCGGCATTGGCTTGCAGAAAGCCCGCCTCGGCCATTGACTGACCGTAAAGGATCTGGGTGTCGCGCGGATGCGGGGCACCGTCCAGCCGGTCCGGTTCTGGCAGGGCATCGTCACTCATGCGGCTTGCGTTCCGTCCAGATGGGCGGCCA
Organism: Paracoccaceae bacterium; assembly: GCA_024304855.1. GTDB lineage: Bacteria > Pseudomonadota > Alphaproteobacteria > Rhodobacterales > Rhodobacteraceae > Seohaeicola. The sequence continues at coordinate 50,618 of JAMWZG010000003.1, read as the reverse complement.
CGATCCGGGCCACGTCGGCGGCCACATCCTCGGGCGTGCGGGTGCCATCCACCACGCGGATACGGTCAGGGGCGGCGCGGGCCAGATCCAGAAAGCCTGCGCGCATCTGCGCCTGCATGGACTGGCCGAAGGATTCAAATCTTTCCTCGCCGCCTTTGCGGCCAAGCGCGCGTTCAAGGCCGATGGCCGGGTCCATGTCGATGAGCAGCGTGAGGTCAGGTTCCTGCGCGATCATCAGATCATGCAGGCTGTCCACCATGGCGCGCAGCCCTTGACCGCGCAGCCCCTGATACATGCGGGTGGAATCGGCGAAACGGTCGCAGATCACGATACTGCCCGCAGCCAAGGCCGGGCGGATCGTGCGTTCCAGATGGTCGCGGCGCGCGGCGGTGAAGAGCAGGATCTCGGTTTGTGCGGACCAGCGGTCGGGCGGGCCTTCCAGCACGAGTTTGCGGATTTCCTCGGCCCCCGGAGAGCCGCCGGGTTCGCGGGTCAGCACCACGCTGCGGCCCTGTTCCTTCAACCGTGCGGCCAGAAGCCGGGCCTGTGTGGATTTGCCCGACCCGTCGATTCCTTCAAAACTGATGAACCCGCCACGCGGGATCAAGAGTTGCCCCCCGCAGTCTCGGCCGGGGGCTGCGTGAAGCGTTCGATCAGCACCTGCGTCGTGGTCAGCACGCGCGTCGTGAAGCCGCCCAGCGGCACATCACGGTCCGCCACCAGCGGCACACGCACAGGATCAAGCCCTTCGCGCGTCAGGATCATCTCGCCCAGCGGTTGCCCCTTGGTCACGGGGGCGTGGACCGGGCCTTCATGCACGATCTCGGCCTCGACCTGATCGCTGGACAGGGCGGGCAGCAGCAGCGAGACATCATTCTCCGGCACCAGACCGACCTTCACCTGGTCCCCCCGCCAAACGTCGGCCTCGACGATGACCTGACCGGCGTTGACGACCTTGCGTTCGGTAAATTGGCGAAAGGCCCAGTTGACGATAGCCGCCGACTCCTCCGCCCGGATCTGGTCCGTCTCCATGCCGCTGATCACGAAGATCACGCGGCGATCACCCTGTGCGGCCGAACCGACCAGTCCGAAACCCGCCTCCTGCGTATGGCCCGTCTTGAGGCCATCTGCCCCGATGTCCAGTTGGAACAAAGGGTTGCGGTTGAAGCGGTTGGCCGGGGCGCGGCCCTTGTAGTCATATTCACGCTCGTTGAAATAAAGGTAGTATTCGGGGAAATCCTCGATCAGGTGCTGCGCCAGAATGCCCAGATCGCGCATCGACATGCGGTGCTGCGGATTGGGCCAGCCCGAGGCATTGGCCAGCGTCGTGTCCTTCATCCCCAACTCGCGAGCGCGCTGTGTCATGAGGGCGGCGAAACCATCCTCGGTGCCGGTGGGGGACAGGCCTTCGGCCACGACAACACAGGCGTCATTGCCGGAATTCACGATGATCCCCAGGATCAGCTCGCGCACGGAGGGGCGGTCCTGTTCGTTGAGGAACATGGTCGAGCCGCCCATGGCGCGGGCGCGGGCCGAGACGGGGAAGGTCGTCTCCATCGTCACGGTGCCACGCTCCAACGCTTCGAACAGCATGTAGAGTGTCATCAGCTTGGACATTGAGGCGGGCGGCAGCGGCGTTTCCGCGTTCTTGGACAAAAGCACCGTGCCCGTGGTCTGGTCCAGCACCCAGGCCGCGCCGGCGCGAGTGTCGAAGGCCTGCGCCGCGGTGGTGGACAGCAGCACAGGCAGGAGCGAAGCCGCGATCAGGCGGCGCAGGCGAAAAGGGGCGAAACGCGTCATCTGTGGTGAAACCTCCGGTCAGCTGTCTCAGTTGGTGACGGCATAAGCGTCGGTGAAACCTTCCTGCTTGATCTTGTCCAGCAGGGCCTTGCGTTCTGCGGCCGTGCCGGCGGGGCCGACCAGCACCCGCCAGAAGGTCTTGCCCTGGCTGGATTGCTGCTTGACCTGCGGCACCATGCCAGCGTTGCGCATCGCCGTGGCGGCGCGGTTGGCATTGGCCTCGACGCTGAAAATGCCGATCTGGAGGAAGGGCTTGTCGAGCGAGGATGTGCGGGTCGCGGGCGCGGGGGCGGCAACGGGCGCCAGTGGCGGATTGGTGGGGGCTGCCACAGGCGCCGGCGCGGGTTGCGGGGCCGCGTCGATGGCCGCCGCTGCCGAGGCGATGGGGTCAAGCCGGGATTCCGTCACATCGGAGGGCGGTGGCACCCCTTCGGCCCCGGCGTCCGCCATGTCCTCGGGGGCGGCCGCGTCCTGCACCTCCTCGCGCCGCAGCGCAGTGACGTTCAGGGCGACGGGTTGCCCGGCCAGCATCCCCAAGGCGCCGGCGGCGTCGGACGAGACCTGCACCCGGGGGCCGGGCGTATCCACCTCGCGGCGGAACAAGGCGCCGATCACGAAATTCCCGTTGACGGTGTTGCGGATGATCACGCGCTCGGGTTCGCTTACGTCGGGATGGGCGACCCAGACCCCGCCCAGCGAGGGGCGTCCGTCCCACAGACCCTCTTCCGTCACCTGAAAGACATCGGGCGCCTCGACGTCCCGCTCGACCAGACGGACCGAGCGGTTCGCATCCGCGCCCTGCTGGGCTCCGCCGCCGCCCTGAAACAGCGCCATCTGGCCATTCTCGTCGCAGGCCGACAGCGCCAGAGCCGCGACCCCTGCCAGCAAGGCGACCCGCGCCCTGTGCGCGGCAGCGCCTGTTCCTGATTGAGTCAAAATCAAACTTGTCATGTCGTGCCCCTTGCCCTGCTGCCTCTGCGCCGTATCGACAGGTTCCGCCGGTTTTCCGGTCCTTCTGCCATTGATCCCGCCGCGCATGATCGCGCGCTGCCGGCCGGCTTGCGCGCAGTCTAGCCGCAAGCCGGCCTCAAGAAAAGCGTATCCCGAAGCCCTCTGCCAAAATTGGCGAAAAACCCCGATACCTTCGCGCTTTCAGAATCACGCAGCCCCGTTTAGAGCAGCGGCGTCGGAGGAGTGGCAGAGTGGTTTAATGCACCGGTCTTGAAAACCGACGTACGTGAAAGCGTACCGTGGGTTCGAATCCCACCTCCTCCGCCAGTTGCCCCTGCGAAAACATTCTCTCCGTTTAGTGGCCCGCGGATTTTCCCGTGGTTTTAGAGAGTTATGCATGTTTGGCTGATCACCTGACTTGACGAGCATCAGCTGACAACCGTTCTCTAGGCTGCAAAATTCTCTACACCTGATGACTGGGCCGACTTGGTGAAGAGTTTATAAGGTATTGATTGGTAGTAAAATTATTTGGAATAAAAGTCGCTTCTCGACGCGGGTCTCGGTGTTTCAGCTGGAACTGACATCCAAACGCATAACATAGCAATCAAAGTTGCATTCTGAACCTCGTATTGGGCTGCGGTGCACAATCTACTTGAAGGGCGGAAAGCGGACCGACGGTACTCCGGCATGGCTGTCGCGGCACGCCGGCGAAGCGGCCATTCATCCGCGTCGCAGCGAATGTTATTAAGGGTGGAAGGCTGAAACCCACAGTGGGACCAACGACGCTTCAGGCTCTAGTGGTCCGCGGGCCGTTGAAGAAGGTGGGGCGGTGGATTTGGACGGATGAGCGGGCGTGACTGGGCACAGAATGTGTGTTCCCAGCTAGTCTCTCGGGATCATGACACGCTCACGATCTCGCGGAAGGTGCTTACGGACCATTGCTGCAATGTCAGACCTGCCTTGGCCATCGAGAGAACTAGCAATCGCAGAAAGGATACCTTCGTTTCCTGCCGACTTCAGGGCTGCCACGAAGGCCTCTACTATGCCTTCAGCTTCGGCAGGCGACATTGCTGCTAGGTCGGAGAAACTGTGCGCCAAGAGTTCGGAGTCTCGCAACTGGCGCGGCGGCTGGCGCGGTGCTTCTACCACTCTCGATACGGCAACCCTGTCAGAATCCAGAGCCTCACCTTTGATGAGTTGCTGGTCATGACACCTGCGAACTTGGGCAGGTGTCATCTTGAGTGAGAACCCTTCGGTCCCTGCTTTGTGATCAGCATTGTAGCTAACTTCTATGCCCGCGCCCTTCTCAGCGGCCAACTTGGTCAATCTAGAAAGAGATTTTGCGAGCAATTGACCCGTAAAGATCGGTTGCGGATTGAGGCTCTGGCTCTTTGAAAAGAGGCCCCTAAGCGCACCGGCGAACTTCGCCATATTGCTAGCCGCTTTAATTAGATCGGTTGCCTGGCCAGAAATCGCACCAGCTGCAAGCAAAACATCTGAGACAGAAAACCACGAAGAACCAACCTCATACCTAACTAGCATCAATCGACTACGGGTAAGCTTTTTATAATCCGCACCGAAGTCCTTAAGTAGCGCGGCGAACTCAGCGGCATCAAGCGAACCTGCTCCGGTAATTCCAACCACAAGAGTAGTTTCGTTACTTGAAATCTTGATATCATCGGTAGTCATTAAGGCCCGCCATTAAGCTATGCGATGACATGAAGACATTTCTGTTCCCTGCCGCGCTGTGTAAGGGGGTTGAACTGGGGCTGGAGACCTCCTGAGAGGTACTTAAATGACAACCCGCCGCCGAATCCACCGGGTGTAGAGAGCTACGGTTGAGCAAGAAGGTTTCGCACCCTTGCCTTTATGTTCTGAAACGTCAAATTGAGGTGTGTTTGAGCTGTTGTGCTTAGTAGCCCAGTATGACCAACAGCATTCCGCGCCGGTTTGTATGAGGTGGCATCTAGCCATAGGGAGGGACCGACGCCTTGTTTGAAGCCCTCCGCCATAATAGCTAGGCCGTCCATATCGATATAGTACAGGTCGTGGTCAGCTCGGCGAATATCAAAACTGATGTTCGCTTTTGCCTTGTTATCTCCTTCTCTCTGCTTCCACTCTGTGGCCGCCTTAACAGCTGGAGCGGTTAGAGGAATAGCTTTTTCTACTAGATAGTTACGCACCAAATTTTCAGACAAGAAGCAGTCAACGTATGCTTGCAGGTTAAACTGGGCGTCATTCTGCAAGTCATCAAGCCAACCATCTACTTTATCTTTGTTTGGCGCCGCATCCTCAAGCTTAAACTCATCTTTGGCAGCAGAGTAAAGGTCGCGGGCCTTTCGCTCTTTCTTGGTTTTCCTCTCATTCTCATCATCACCTTCAAGATTTCGATCGAGACGAAGCTTGTCCCATTCATCAATGATCTGAGGTAGCAGAGTGCGTTTGAGGTAGTCCATCAGGGCTTGGAACTGAAGGTCGTCTTCTACCACTCCCTCACGGCTGCTCGTGAAGGGATCAGTCCCCTCCCTGTCCATGATGTCGAAGTGAATTTGGCCGTAAAGGTAGCTCTCGACAATTCGCTGGGTTGGTATGTGGCGTAGGATGTTCTTTTCACGGATGCGACCGTTGACGACGAGGTCAACTGTCGCGCGCTCTTCTGTTCCGGTAATCTTGAGGTGCCGCGGCTTCTCCACGGTGGCTAGGAAGCCCCGGACGCCAAGCGCGGTCGTCTTAGGGACTGCGGCGGACTTCAGTTTCGTCAGTGTGGCAACGTAGCTATCGGTGTAGCCGTTCACGACCCATAGAAACTCGGTCGCTCCGGCTAGGTCAGCCAAGTCAGCTTCGCTAACCTCAGTCCCGTCAACGAATATTTTGAACGCCTTATCGTGTAGAGAGAACTTGAAGCTCATCGCGAGCATCTTGCGGATGTGCGCCGGAGAGTTTCTCAATTTCTCTTTCATCCCATCAAAAACGATGATGGTGCCGTGCTCGTGCCCATCTTGGAGCGCCTTGATGCGGCTGAAATCTGGCTGCTCAAGCGGATACTGATCGGCTGTGTTGTCGCTCTTGATTGCCTTATCAAGCTCGGCGTTGTCGATGACGCCCCCGACGTAGCCTGTCCCGGCAGTCCTAGAGTAGATGGAAACTCGGTTGGCGCACGATAGTAGTGCAAGCTTACCGATTCCCTTTGCGCCGATAAACGGTCGCCCCCCATCGGTCGCCTTCCTCCCATCTTTACGTTTAGAGTAACCGATCTTCAGGAATTTATTCTGGAAGTCCTCGGCGGTCATACCCAAGCCATCGTCCTTGATGGAGAAGGTGTTGCCCTCCTTGTCAACGTCGATCCAGACGTTTTTGGCTTCGGCATCCCAAGAGTTTGAAACCGCTTCCGCGATCACGGTAATGAAATTGCGATACAGGTTACGCCCGAGGTGGTTTAGGACGCTGAGCGAAATCTCGAACTGGAAAGGCTTAGGTGCACCGTCCGACAAGGTCATCTCCATGTTTACTTGACAAAATCAGCTTACCGATCGCCTCCGCGAGGGAGACAGGCACCGCGTTGCCGATCCAACGTCCAACCTCGGAGAAGGAGATTTTCTGCCCTGGTGGCAGGAAAGAATAGCTCTGAGGGAAGGTTTGCAGAAGAGCGGCCTCACGGAGGGAAATTGCTCGATCCTGCACGGGGTGCCCAAAGCGGCCATTACCGAAACCGTAGCACTGGGTTGTCATCGTCGGGGATGGTTCATCCCACTGCATACGTGCGTATACCCCAGAGTAGGTGCTTCCAGAGTCCCGCTGGTGGCATTTGGCCCGCAGTTCGAATGGCCAGTCCCGCCACGTACCACCAGGCTTTGAAGACTTGATCCGCTCCAGGTTGGTCACGGATAGGGATGCCGCAACATGCAGTGGATCGCGCGGATGGGCTTCTCCAGCTTCAATTGGTGGAAGTGACTGGATCGCATCTCGAACTGACAGCGGCTGGTCGTGCGTAGGGACAAGATCCGATAGAAGTCGCTCTCTTGAAGCAATTAGAACCAAGCGACGCCTTTTCTGTGGAACACCAAACTCTTCGCAGCGAACCACGGTCCACTGTATATGCTTATAGCCTGCTGCTTTCAATGTAGCCACAAAGTCAGCAAACACACTACCATTTTTATACTTAAGGAGAGCCGGAACATTTTCCATTGTCACAAAATCGGATTGAACTTCGGCAGCTAAGCGAGCAAATGCTTCTACTAACTCCCACCGTGGATCCGCCTCGTATCTATGCTTGTAAGTAGAGAACGGCTGGCAAGGAGCACATCCAGCAAGGACCGACGGAACATTGCCACTGAAATGGCTCTTAATTTCTTCAGACGTGAGCTTGGCCACATCGCGGGCGTAAAAGGTGGCACCGTTGTTCTTTTCGTATGCGTACTGGCAGTTCCGATCGACATCATAACCAGCTTTGATAGTTAAACCTGCCCGCATCAAACCATGGCTCAAGGCACCAACACCGCAGAACAGATCAACTACTTCTCCGACTGGTGGACTAGGCTCATCCATAGAAATATCTCTGTTTTTCATTCGGTTGCATCATAACATTGGAAAGAGCGCACAGTGCAAGAGTCTTGCCCCAACACCGGACGAATTTTTGCTGCGGACAACTCTGCCGCCCCACCCTACACCCCCTTGCCGACTTGTTAACGGACGCGAAATTTTCATGGTACGTGCTATCGCGGCGGGAGGCCACTATGAACATGATCGCAGAGCTGTCTCCCGCCGAGTGGTTGGACGAGACCGAGAAGAAGATCGCGGGCGTGAGGGCGCTGACGCAGCTGGTCGACGGTCCGACGCCAGGGCAACCCGACCCCGTCACCGACCCCAGGGCGTGAATACATACAGACTTCCATACCTTCCGGATGGGGATGCAGGACAATGACCCATCCCTTCCGCGCCTCGCCCGCATTGAGCAGGATTTCGTCGCCGCCATCGGCGCGCTGAACTTCGGGGGCCAGATGCGGCAGCTGCGCCAAGCGATGAACGCGACGCAGTTGTTCCACTTCACCCACCGTAGTGGCGTCATGGAGCACCAGAACGCCCTGTGCGTCTCGTCGCACTTCTTAAGCGAGCTTTGGGGCGAGGGAGAGTAAGAAGCCTGCAAAAAGCAGCTCTGTCTCGTATCGTACCATATCCACTCATGTATTGCTGCGGCCCCCATCAAGCGTCCGCTTCGGACAATGGCACTAGCAGCATCCCTGTCCGCTGACCGACCGCTAAGGGCCGCAAACGGCGCGAATGCCAAGCTTCGAAGCTCGCATCTTGTAATGCATTTGACTGGGACTTCGAGCTCAAACTTCCCATACTCGCATCATTGACTCGGATCTACACAGTGACGCCATACCTTCAATTTTACAGGATCGGTCGACGTATTGCGATCTGTCAGCATCGTCAGAACTTCCTTTGGAGGGCATAGCACATCATTTTGTTGCACGCTTCTTCGAAAGATTGCAACATCGTTGCAAGATGCAATCTTGAGCTTTGTCCGCTCTAATTTGGGCTCTCTTCACTATGGGCCAAGCTATTGAAGTATAATAAAAAATTAGAGGAAAAAAATGGAACGGCCTGATTATTTGATCCAAGGAGAGATTGCACGCCTGTTTCCAGTGCTTGCAACAACCTCCAAAGAGGGGCGAACAACCTCAATCGTGTTGGCATGCATTTCTAAGGTGCATGAGTTTGGCTTGGAGTTCATGGCGTTGATGGGCCAGAGAGTTGGTAAACGCACCAGGATTGAGACTTTCACGGAGATTGTATTCAAAAACGAAAAGGTAAAGGTCAAGGATCGACCAGATGGCCTGATCGTGATGAAGAATGGCTCAAAGGAGTGGAAAGCACTCATAGAAGCCAAAGTCGGGACCGCTGTTTTAACAGCTGAGCAGATCGAGAAGTATAGGGAAATTGCCAAGGAACAGTGTCTCGATTGTGTGATTACGATTTCCAACGAGTTTGCGACGACGCCCTCGAGTCATCCGATCGAAGAGGTTCGCAAAAGTCGATCAAAGGTCCCTGTTTTTCACATTTCTTGGATGTCCATCCTGACGCTCGTCGATCTTCTTTTGACCAGAAATGAAGTAGAAGACGAAGATCAGAAGACACTGCTGAATGAACTCAGACGGTTTCTCACTCACGAAAGCGCAGGCCTGAGAGGCTTTGACAGGATGCCGCCCGAGTGGTCAGAAGTTAACCGGTTGATCTCCACAGGTGGTAAGATTTCGGTTAAGTCGCCGGAAGCAATCATTGTTGTGGATGCATGGCATCAGGAAACGCGCGACTTGTCATTGATCCTGAGCCGACAGACCGGGACTACTGTTAGGGAGAGGCTGCCTAGAAAGCATATGGTCGATCCCGTGGAAAGACGAAAAGATGAGCTGCAGACCTTGAAAGATGCTGGGCAGCTCACTTCGGTATTGGATATTCCCGATGCTGCCGCACACGTTGAGGTAACGGCAGACATTGCACGTCGCACTGTGGCTGTTGGGATGACCCTCCGGGCGCCAGAGGATAAGGTTTCATCAAAAGCGCGGGTCAACTGGCTTCTTAGGCAGATCAAAACTGCAAAAACTGACGAACTATTTGTTCGAATGAACTGGCCGGGGCGCAGCGAGAGCACGCAGTTTGGACTGACCGAGTTGATCGCTGATCCCAGTATCTGTGAGAAAGATAAAGGGGATCTTCAAGTGATTTCCTTCCACATCTTTGTAGCACGACGTCTGGGGGTAAAATTTGCTCAGCAAGTGAATTTCATAAAAGAACTCGAAGAGATTGTTCCCTTGTTCTACCGAGAAATCGGTCAGAACCTTACAGAGTGGCGTAAGGCAGCACCGCGCATCAAATCCGACCGTCAGTTATCAGAGGACGTGAGCGTTGAAGCCCTTAGGGATGATGCGGAGGAGGGCGTTGCAGAATGAAAGACAATGATTGCGGCAGAGATCGCCATACTTCGCGCCTGCCTCATGCTCCTGAAGAACGCCAATGATTTGCTCTTCCGTTAGTCGTGCCTTTTTCATCGCCATCCTCTCAATGGTCCGGACTCAAATCGCAGGTGGAGGAAATATCCATGACAGTTCAAGAATACTAAGGCTCGATTTGGTGAAGGAGCGGTTGATCAGACCTAATCGCAGAAGTGGTGCCAGCATACATGGACCAAACCGTGCCAGTCGAGCAAGAAACTTTGGAAGTTCAATTTCTGCATCGCTAGATGTTCGATAATTTCAATGCCCGTTGTTTCGGCGGAAAACAAACTCAGGTAGAATGGTTTCCCATTCTCTTCGCTTAATGTAGGTCTGAAAAGCTTCCTCATTATCCGTCTTGCGCCACCTGACAATGGCACCGATCTTGCCAAAAACGAGGTGTGTGCCTTGCGGCGGCGCCCAGCTTCCCGCCATGCGACCGAGCACGCTTCCTTGCACATCCCGGAGCAACCATTTTCCCTCGCGCAGCTCAAGAGTCACTTGGTCGTCGATCTCGGCTTTGGCGATGGCGGCAAGTGTTTGGCTCGTTTCGGCGAGGCGCCCAGCATAGGATAGATCGACTGAGCTCATATCTGGCAGCTGATATTGGTCAGGCTCGGGAAGATCAGAAGGTCGAGGTGCCTCGACTTGGCGCAAAAGCTCGCTTTCGCTGTCAGCATGGACGAACACATGGGCCCCGCTGGTCACCACAGCAAGGCTCCGGCGAGCGCGTGTCATGGCGACGTAGAAGAGGCGCCGCGGCGCTTCACCATCCTCGCCGTGCGAGATCGCTTGCCAGCCACCGTTAAGGATCACTACATGATCGAATTCCAGGCCTTTGGATCGGTGGGCAGTAAGCAACAGAAGCCCGCGCTGCGTACCCCTGACATCTTGCGCCCACTCGGCAAGCCATTCCAGTGCGTCGGGAACCGGGATCGTCTTTGTACCAAGTTCACGTGCCAAGTCTGCGATGCCTTCGGCAATCAGATCAACCCAGCGGGTTCGCCGCTGCTGGTTCAGGACGTCGAGGATGTCCTGAATCGTGAGCATCGCCGCAGGTCGCAGCCGTAGGCCAGCCACAAGCTTTTGCATCTCGCGAAGGCGCCAGACGCTTGGTAGCTTCTCATTGGCCATCTCCACCTGAAGCCCCAGTTTCTCGGCGTAAGCCCGCACTGGCCCGAGCCGCCGCCAGTCGCGCGAGATGATGGCCGTGCGCGACCAAGAGAACTCCGGATCCAACCGGGAGATCCGGACTAGTTCGTCGACCGCTGCCACTCCTTGGGCAATGTCATCCCCCGGCACGTCGAGAAATTGCACACGACCTTTCCCCACCGGGTCGTGAGTTGCCATTACCCCGCCGCCAGAATGAAGGCTGCGCAGCTTGTCCACAGTAATCGGGTGGCCCGCCTTCATTCGCCCCTGAGCAAGCTCAATCACCTGATTTGCCGCATCGATGATGAAGCGCGTTGAGCGGTAGTTCTCGGTGAGGAACTTCGGCTTGGCGCGGTAATCTTCTTCGAAGCGACGAATGAACGAGATGGAGGCTCCGGTGAAGGCATAGATGTTCTGGTCATCATCCCCCACAGCAAAGAGGCTGAGGCGCTGGTCAGGGTCATCTAGCGAGCGCCCGGCCACGGCGGCAATCAGAGCATATTCTTCGGGGCCGATATCCTGATATTCGTCAACGAGAATCCACCGGTAGCCTTCGATCAGTGCCTCGCGTTGCGCCTCGGCTTCGGCGCGGCTGAGCCCTTCACCTGTGATCATATGCACTGCTTCACGCAGAATAGCGTCGAAGTCGCGGGTTTCGGTGGTACCGCCGGCGAAGCTTGCCCCTACCAGTCGCATGGCGAGCGCGTGACAGGTCGAAACGGTGACCCACGCGGCATCCTCACCTACGAGAGAGCGCAGGCGGGCACGAATTTCGGCTGCGGCATGGCGGTTGTAGGTCAGAACGAGGATGCGTCGCGGGTTCTCGCGTCGGACACGCAGAAGATAGGCGATGCGGTGGACCAATACTCTTGTTTTACCCGATCCGGGGCCGGCCAGCACAAGGACGTTGGTCTCCTCTCGATCATCCGCCACGATGTCCTGCTGAGTGGGGTTGCCGAGGTCCTCTACGATCTGCTTCCAGGCCCGCCCCGTAGTTTGGCGGCGGATCTCGACACCGCGCCCGGGCATCCAGCGGCGCAGGAAGCGATCTTGGTCCAGCGTAAAGTAGTCCTGCGAGAGACTTTGCGCCTCGTCGATCCGCTCCAGCCCCTTCTCGGCATAGGCTGCCATGACATGGGTCTGCAAGGTTTGCTCGCGGTAGTGCTCCTGTAGCGGCAGGAAATCCTTGGCTGAGAAAGGTGCGCGCTCAGGATTCAGGTGAATTGTCATGGCAGAGCGAAAAACTGTGAGCCCCTTGCCAAGTGTCAGCACCTGCTGTTCGTGCAGCCAAAGGAGCGCGCGCTCCATCAGTTTGGTAATGTCCTTTACGCCCGAGGTCTTGATAACCGCATCACCGTTCAGCTCGGCCAGAAGGTCCCCAATGGTCGTTTCGACTTGGATGTCCTTGCCCCTCGTGCCGGTCGGCACCTTCGCGATCAGGAACTCGAGGAGCCTTTCGGCAGCGGCCCAGCGCAAAGAAGCTGTCTGGTCCAGTGTCCTCCACGAGCGCTGCAGGACGATCTCAAGAGTTTTGGAAGAAAGCTTTCTCAGTCTGATATTGCCTTGGCCGCCATCTTCATCACGCCCATCCCGCTCAATACTTCGCAAAAGCCGTTCGAGAATATGGGGGCCTGCGCCAGCATTGCCCATCTCCCTCAGTTTCTGGCTGGCAACTGTAAGATCAAGCTGGCCACCACCACCGCTGTCGGCTTCAGGCGCCAACTCTCGCATCGTGTCTACCAGCGCGCCTTCCAGAGACCGCACCGCAGCGAACCGTTGGCGCGACGCGTTCTCGATCCCGACATGGACTTGGACTGTGATAGCAATATCATTCTTGGCCAAGCCCAAAGTCTCAAGGTCTGCCATAGCCTTGGAAAGCCCGCGATGGGTGAGGCCTGCAATGCCGGTTAGTTCGTCGGTCGAAATACCCTGATCGGCGGGCGTGTTCATCAGATGGCGTACGATGTCCAGAAGCTGCTTGCGCCGAGCGGCTGTGACTTGCGTCTGTTCGAGCCGCGCAGCAGCCTCGTCCAGCGTGCGCACCATCAGTGAAGAAGGAAAAACCTGCACCCTGTTCTCTTCGCGCGAGACAAGGGTTGCCTCTTCCAGCCAAGACACCGCCGTTTTGACTCGCGTGTCATCCGTTGCGCTGTCGCGGAGAAAGTCGCGATCCTTCTCTTCGCGCACAATTTCTCCCGTGGTCGCGACCACTTTGCCACCATTCCGGCCCTGCTCATCGATCCGGCGCAGCGCCTTAAGAATTGCGCCAATCTCGTGCCGCTCGAGGCGCGACCGGGCGGTGAGGGTAAACTGCCGCTCAACGTCGTCAGAGTGATACAACAACACGCAATCCGCAGGCATCCTGTCGCGTCCTGCCCGTCCCGCCTCTTGCAGGTAGTTTTCCAGCGACCCCGGAATATCGGCATGGATAACCAACCGAATGTCGGGCTTGTCTATTCCCATACCAAAAGCATTCGTAGCCGCAATCACCCGCAAGTGGCCGACGCGGAAGGCTTCCTGCACAAACCGCTTATCATCAACGGTCAGCCCTGCATGAAAATGGGCGGCAGCCGAGCCCTGGCCTTTGAGGAATGTCGCGACCCGTTCGGTCTCTTTCCGCGTGGCGCAATAGACGACAGCGCCGGAGCGGCCCTCGGGCAAGCGCTCCTGTATAGCCGTCAGGATATCTCCGAGTTTGCTCTCTTTCCGCGTTGCTATCACCGAAAAGGTCAAGTTCGTCCGCGACGTGCCACCGTCGAACAGCCCCAGTTCGATGCCGAGCTTCTGTTGGAAATGGTCGATGATGTCGCGCACAACCTCAGGCTTGGCCGTGGCCGTCAGGCACAGGACCGGGGCCGGCGGCGCGTCACCCGAGAATTCGCGGATAAAGCGACCGATATAGCGGTAATCGGGCCGGAAATCGTGGCCCCATTTCGAAACGCAATGCGCCTCGTCCAGTACCCAGAACCCCACCTCACGCTGCTGCAGGACCGAACGCACCGAGACCGAGCGCAATTGCTCGGGGGATATCAGCAAGATCGACGCCTGACCGAGCCTGACGCGGTCCAGCGCGTCTTGCCGCTCAGGCATCGATAGCATGCCGTTGATTGTCACCGCTGAGGAAATCCCGGTGCGCTCCATCCCCTGGACCTGATCGGCCATCAGGGCGACGAGCGGCGAAATAACCACCGTAAGCGCGCCAGTCTTGTCGTAAAGGCTCAATGCAGGAACCTGATAGCAGACCGACTTGCCTGTGCCAGTCGGCAAGATGCCAAGGACATGGGAATGTGCCATCGCCCTTGCGACGATGACCTCTTGCAGCGGCCGACCTTCAGCATCGGTGGGTTCGGGACGAAAGGCAGGGAAGCCGAACCACTTCTGAAGCGCTCCTTTAGGATCGTTCATCGTGGCGCACCAGGCGCAAGAGGGCTTGCCGCAGTCAGTGTCGCGCAACTGCCGAACGATCAGCGCCGCCTGTGGAAAGGAGGCTCTAACCCAAGGAGACATGACAGATTCCCCGCCGGAGACCGAGATCCATGCCAAGGCATAGGCCATCGGCCATGCCATCTGCGCATCCTTCAGCGTATTTAACGCAGGACCGATCTGTGCGCCGCACGCCTGACCCCCTAGGAGCCTCCCGATCGCGGCAAGTGCTGTGCCTTGGTCCGGCGCGTCTGCGTTGCGGATATACTGAAACACCGCATCAAAACCATCGGAGCGATCTGTTCGCGTGACAAGGTGATGCCAAGCCAGAAGCAGATCAGGAGACTGCCTCTTCAGCGCCTCAATCTGATTGTCCAAAACCTCGAATACTAAACGGGCATCAAGCTCGGGGTCGTTCACATGTCCCGCATTCAAGCGCCCGTCGTGATAATGCTTGACCAAGTGATGGTAGGGATTGCGCGGAAAGGCCAAAGGGTTCAGCCAAAGCGTATCAATAGGTGCCATCATTCTGTCGCGGAGCCTTGGCCGCGCAGCCAGTAGGTGCTCGATGTCATGGCGCAAGATATTATGGCCAATTACGAAGCTTGTCGTCTTCAGGGCTGCTTCCAGCTTGTCGAGCGATTGCTGGAGCCTTCCTTTGCCAGACACGACGGCCGGGCCGGAACCATAGCGAACGGCGGCTATGTCGAAGATCGCGGCTTTCTTGGGATCAACTTCCAGATCGACCGAAAGACACCGCTCCAATAGGGGCGGCTTGTCTTCGGCTCTCGGACGCAAGAAGCTGAGAAAAGGCATGCAGTCCAGTCACATAATCGAGCAATTGTCCCAGTGTTATGGCAGCTATTGACACCGGGCAACACAATTGCCCTCTCCAGAGCTTGGGATGCAACGGTTCCTGGACATTTAAACCGTATTAGCATCGTCGATAAAACGTCTGGCATCTAAACCGTTGCTGCAAAGTTCGCAGCTAAGCAGAGTGTAGGATTTGCTCCCCTGCCGTAGAATGAACCAAGCGATCGTGACCATTTGCCCCCAGCCCCAATCAGGTCATGTACAAAAAATCAATGCAAAACCTTTGACTCCTGCCAGTGACATTCCTTCAGTCTATGGCTGACAGTATCGGAAACACTCTTGGCTATCGAAAATCCTGTTGCTCCCACTCAATTGGAAATGGCGCCATAAGACGACCAAGTGTCACCTCCGGCCCCTGCCGACCGTCCAAAACCGCTTCTACGATATCCGGAGCCAACAACGTCAACCGCAGGATGCGGGTAAGATAAGAGGGTGCAATACCCTCGCTTTGCGCCAGTTCGGCGATAGTAGTATAATCCCCTATCTCCAGCATCCGTTTCCAACGAAACGCGCGGGACAGCGCTTTCACCAGAGTATTGTCAGCCCTGTGGGGGGCGGGGGTGTCTGCGGGCAGGCGGATCTCTTTGCGCCCGCCACGCTTCAGGATGCGAAAGGGCACATGCAGCGTCAGGGTCTCGGGGACCGGCGCGGCGCGTGTCATGCGGCCTGTCCCACTGCAGTGTTCTGAATTTCGTGGGCGAGCTTGCCGAGGCCGTCGACGCGAAGCCGGACGGTCAAACCTTCGGTACCGATATCGACCCGCTCGACAAGAAGGGCGACGATGCGCGCCTGTTCGGCAGGGAAGAGTTCGTCCCAGAGCGTATCAAACTGCAACAGAGCTTCGCGGGTTTCAGCCTCGCTGACTTCACCACCCATTCCACGCGCAGCTTTCCATGTCCCCGCAATGATCTCAGGCTGACGAAACACGGCGCGCAGTTGGTCGAGAACGGCAGCCTCGATCTCTCCCGCGGGCACACGTCCCACCGGGCAGGATCCGGCTCCACGCTTCAAGATGGTCTGAGAAACATAGTATTTGTAGAGGCGCCCACCCTTGCGGGTGTGCGAAGGCGAGAAGGCGGCGCCATCCGGACCATAGATCAGACCCTTGAGCAGGGCAGGGGACTGGGCCCGGGTGTTGTTGGCGCGCCTGCGCGGGCTTTCTTTGAGTATAGCATGGACCTTGTCCCAAGTTGCGCGGTCGACAATAGCTTCGTGCTCCCCAGGGTAGGCTTTGTCCTTGTGGACTGCCTGACCGACGTAAACTCTGTTGCCAAGCATTCGATAAATGAATTTTTTGTCGACCAGGTTTCCTCGCTGTGTGCGCATGCCACGAGCATTGGCTGCCTTGGCTAGCTCAGTTCCGGATCCAACCTCAATGAAGGTATCAAACACCCAGCGCACGTCCTGTGCGCGCTCAGGATCTACGAGGAGCTTGCGGTTTTTCACTTGGTAACCATAGGGCGGTACGCCGCCCATCCATAGTCCCTTCGCCCGAGAAGCCTTGAACTTGTCCCGAATACGTTCAGCAGTCACCTCGCGCTCGAATTGCGCAAAACTCAATAGGATGTTCAGCGTCAGCCGACCCATGGACGTCGTTGTATTGAAGGACTGGGTGACCGCGACGAAGGTCGCGCCATTGCGGTCGAAGACCTCTACCAGTTTCGAGAAATCCAGCAATGAACGGGATAAACGATCAATTTTGTATGTTATAATGATATCGATAAGACCCTCTTCGATATCAGCCAGCAATCGACGCAGGGCAGGGCGCTCCAAGGTGCCGCCGGAAAAACCGCCATCGTCGTATCGGTCACGGACCAAAACCCATCCCGCGGAGCGCTGACTGATCACATAGGCCTCGCAGGCCTCCCGCTGGGCATGGAGGCTGCTAAACCCCATCTCTAACCCTTCCTCGGAAGATTTTCGCGTATAGATTGCGCAACGCAACTTGCGGACGAGGGTATCCTTCATCTTCAGGTGCCTCCAGATTTCCGACCATTCTTGAGGCCGAAGAAATTCCAACCATTCCACCGCGTACCAGTGATCGCCCGTGCCACCGCAGAAATCGATTTGTAGGGTCGTCCCTGCCATTCGAAGCCATTCTGGGTGATGACGACCGAATGCTCGACACCCTGCCATTCGCGGATCAGGCGCGTGCCGATGATCGGCGTGAGATCGTGACGGATCCGGCGGCGGGCGACGTTGCCACCGTCGAGATCCTGGCCCAGAGCCTCTAGGCGTCGAACCGTCGTGGGTGTCAGTCCACCATAGGCCAGTTCCTGGATGCGATAGGCCAGACGTGTCTCCAGATATCGGCGATTGAAGGCGGGCGGCTCGGTTGCGAACAGGTCGCGCCACTGAGATTTCAGCTGAGACGTCGGAGTGGTCTTCAGGGCGGCCAAGCGGGCGGGGATCGGATCATGGTTCATGGGCTTCTCCTACAGGGTTCCCCGAGTACCGCTCTTCGCGCCGTCGATGTGTAGTCGGACTTTCTCTCTTTGCGCATTGTGTCTCCCGAAGGTCGCTATTGCGCGCCATGCGGAGGAGACCCGAAGCGAGCAAGGCACAGAGCTCGATACGCCGTTCCGAAGGCGTCAGGGCTGAAGCCGGTACGGGATTAATCAGGCGTCGCATCAGATCCGCTAGGCCTCCCTGAACACTGGCACCAACGAGATGAGGGGGTGCGCACCCAAGTGGGAACCTGGGCGCGCACCGCGCACCTGAGTGCGCACCCCAAAAAATCGTTCTGAACTGGAGGTTTAACGCGCAAATGCCCACCGCATACGACACTGGCGCGGAAGGACCCGTGACTGGAACCCTGCTCAATCAAGGCCCGGTGCAAATGCAATCCGATACTGCTGAACCAGGTCGATATCATCAATCATCGCCCCAATTCGGTTTAGCTTCGCGCCCCTTGCTGACACTCTTCAGCATCCGGCTGATATCCTGCGCAAATGCACTATCGGTGCGGTCGCTGACATGCCCAGCCTTGGCGGTTTTCTGTGTATGAGGTGGAAGTGCATCGTGGCGCGGGTTCACGTGCCACGTCTCTTCTCCGGCTTTAATCTTCTCCATTGCATCTGCGCGTCGCTGCATCGCTTCGCGAAAATATGCCCATGTTCTCAAGCTCGGTATTTCTTGCTTACTTGCTGCCTTTTCACGAAGGACAGGCAGGATAACGAACCTCAACGAAAAACCGGCACCAAGCAGATTCAAAAAACTGTCGAGGTGGGTGCTAAGATGCCTATGGTTCTCCGGCGTTGCCCAAGTTCCAAGAGCATCAAAACATTGATCCATAACGCGAGCAACTTGCATCATGCTCTCTTCATGGCTCGTAGAGTCTGAAAAATGATTCAATGTGAGTTGTTCGTCGGCAGCCCTTTCCACCCCCCTCTGCAAATTCTTCTCATTCCACGATTTGACCAGCCGGTCGTACTTGCCCTCGGTGACCGAACGACCAAGCTTCGGGTGCCCCGAGACAGGCATCCACGTGCGTGCGGGCCAGCCTGTAAGAATGTATGCGTTGCTGACCTGACCGCGCCCCTTCGTCAGCCGGCCCACGATGCGGATCATCCCGAGCTCTTCAAGCTTCTTGGTGTGGGTGTGAACGGATCGCGTGCTGCATTGAGCGTGCTCTGCGATGCTGGCAGCGCCATGCCACATGACGCCATGGATGTCTGAGTACTGTGCAAGCACTAGGAGAATGGAACGAGCGGTGCTCCCGATACCAGGAACTGATGCGGCCCAGCGCATTGCATCAAGGTTAAACGGCTGTTTAGGCTTGGTTTCAGATCGGGGGGAAGCCTTGGTGCCCTGTCGATCATGCGGTTTAATGTTCATCACAGACCTCCCGCCGCTCGATCCACTCGAGGAGTTTCGATCTCCGTGCACAGATGACATTCCCGATGCGGAATATCGGCAGCTTTAGATTGGTCTCGCTTGCCAAATAGTACACCCGGCGCCTCTGGCCGGCGTCGCCGAACAAAAACAGCGCAATGGCGCCGGCGCCACGCAGGAGATCATCTGACAATTCTGGGCAAGCCTTCCCTGTTACGGGGCGAGCCCGTTCTTTCCCTACCATAAGTTGCTCCTGACTTTGGAGAATTGAACCTTAGCTGTTTTCCAACGACCGCTTCACCCGTCCCTCAATTTCGCTGATATTCACCACGGCGAATGAACGAACTCGGGTGTCTTCAATAATGGAAATGAGAGCATCTGTGTTGAGGATTTCGGCCGCCGAAACATCAATCTCTTCGTCTGCCTCAGGGGCATTGCTACCTGTGCGGACTTTGCGCATCACTGACTTGATCACGAGAAGCGGGCCTCTGCCGTGACGAAACTTGATCTGATTTTCATGAAGCGAGACGATCGCAGGGTTCAACCCAAGGCGATTAAGTTCTGCCAAGGTGGCGAGCAACACTGCATCGTCAAGATTGAAAGCCCGAGCTTTGCCTTTTTCAACCTTGTTGCTAGGGTTGAAGTGCCCGCGAGATATCCATGCTTCGACTTGATAACGCGTGACGCCTGCGGCATTAGCAATTTGCTGGATTGTGAAGGATTCGTTCATTCCGCCAACCTTTGACAACTTGTCGGAGCCAGTTGTAAGGAAGTTCCGACAAGCTGTCAACGGTATGCCGGGCGGCAGTTGACTCTAAGTGTATGTTGCTTCCGACAAGAGGATATGTTCGCACAATTCAGTTCGCGTTCAACCCGTAGGCCCTTGCGCCGAGACGATTTTTCCAAAAACCCTCACGTTCAATGATGTCGCTAGCTGACATGTCCGGTGAAGCGACCTCCAGAATTGAAACGGTGTAATCTCGATGACCCCCTTCGCGTAGCCGAACGTTGTTACCGTGCCCATTGGTTAAATAAGTTCGCCAGCGGCCTGTAAACCCGTCTGCTCCGTAGGCGGAGCCAACATATTGCTGCCCGTCATTAGTAACGAGGAGATAGATTCCGCGCACGGAACCCAGAGCTGCGTGCCACGAGATTGGAAAACCGGGCAGTTCACTAATCCGGGAAATAAATGCCGAGAAACCGGGGAAGGGTGGTTCCTGTGATGTCATCCGCCACTCGAGAATTTGTTTCGGCTGTCTGTCGGCCCATTGGTGCCAAGCTCGCGCTCCAGTGCCCCACTCGATCAGGAGACGTTCCGACCAAGGCGCGGCTGAGGTGATCCACTCCAAATCATAGGCCTCGAGACCTTCGGCGCTCTTTACGCTTTCAAGGATTATGGGATCAACTTGATGGGGAAGGCGTAGACTATCCCAGTTCCAGCGATCGACGATGCGGGTCGTTCCAACGTAGAGGGCAGATTGCCTACCATCCGAGAGAACTGGTCCTGGTAGAAAATGGCAGACTTGCGTTGATGTGGAGTAGGGATTTACCTTTCTGCTCTGGAAGCTCGCAAAGCAGCTGAAAGCCTCATGACCACGCCGCCACGCAGCGAGACCGTTCAGATCGTGTCGTAACAACTTCGTCGTCGCAGGATCGAAACCCAACTTGTCAAGAAACAAACTGAAACCAAGCATCACAGCCCTCCGAGGTTCAAAGCGAGCTCATCGCAAACGGCGCCGTTTCTCCGCAGCGCATCACCGTGAAACATTAATCTCGGTTGTTGTAACTGCCACTTCGAATTAAGGGCCACGCCTTCTCATAAGGAAGGACATGATCGTGGTTCGCCTTCCAATGAGCATCGATCCCGCCCCATGTTCCATAAAACTCGCGTCCACACTCTGGGCAGAAGAGACCATCAATTGTCTGGGACGACATGGCGTCTGCGGTATGCTGCCAGATCTTTTTGCCAATCGACTTGAAGGTCGCGACGCCCAACATGCCCCTGGCGCGTGCACTTGAACCAGGTCGTTGAAGTGCGTTGCATACCGTAGTGTAAGACGCTTCCCAGATTTCAAGCGCTTCGAGGGTCTCCACGTCAAGGATGACGAGTATCACGACATCGCATTCCGCTTCCAACTTGATGCGGCCGATACGCTGTCCTCGGTTAGAATTTCTCCCGACAGCTCTGGCTTTGATTTGAACCCGCTCTTTGCCGTCCGGGCCAAGGCGCAATGCATCAAAGCCGGCCGTTCGAGGCGGAGCGAGTTCAAGGTCTAGAATGTCTGCCGCTAGGTATTCGGCGATTTCACCGGTGACACCCAGGGGCTTGCCTGTAAGCCTGTAGTATTCGGCAGCGAGTGGTTTTACCTCTGAAAGGATTTCTTCGATCCGTTGTCTCTGCCAGTTTGCCTCTGCCATTAGCAATTGTCCTTTCACTTAAATCATTCGGTCCGATGCACTTCCTAAAAATTTCTGAAAACTGAACCTACAAACAAGTAGCTTAAGTCGAACTAACCTTGGGCAAACCTGACCCAGAACACTAGGGTGCCATTCTGCAACTAAAAGTTAGAACGAAAACCTTGCGGTGCTGTGTGTGTACAAAAACTCTCGGGTCTCAAAGTAGGCAAGATCCTCCATCTCTTGCATTATGCGGATCTGTCCGCTTCCGTCGCCCTTTTCCTGCGCAACCCTGAAATCGCGTACGAGCTTGGCAGTATAAGAGGCATATACTCTGTTGCGTGAAAGATCGTCGGATAGTCCCATGCCATCCTTGTACGCTTGCAAACCCACACTCGCTACAGCAAGCAGACTGGCTAGTAGGACAGCGATTTGGACTTCTATGGAGAGTGGCCCAACAAAAAGCTGTGCAAGAACGGCTACTGTCTGCAGCACGACAATCCCCAACGTCGCAATAAACTCAAGGGTGCTGACCGTGTGCTCCTGATCGGCAAGAGAACCAAATAGCGGTAGAGCGGAGGGCTTCCGGTCTAGCTGCTGGGTGGCATATTCAGCCTGCCAGTTGAACCTGAACTCGATCCAGTATCTCTGCAGTTCTTCAAGGCATTCTTGATCAAGAGAGCTGTGATCGATCTGTCTGGCATCAACAAGGCGCGCCTCCTGCAATACTTCGTCTCCTAGCACGGCTTGCCGATAGCCACGATTCCGAAGCCGTTTGAGGACGCGTTCAAGTTCTTTTGCTCTTTTGTCGAAATACCGCGACTTCGCGACGCTGCTTTTGCTGCACATATGGTGCAGGTTTGCGAGGATGTATTGGAAGTGCAGGTGGCGCAACCGCTCGGCGATAAGCCGGTTTTTCAGCCAATTGTCTCGCTTGCGGCCAAACAGGACGCCTTTTCCGAGTAGGATCGCGCCAAATAACAACAACAGCGCCGCAATTGACATTGCATGCGCAACAACAGGCTGGCCTTCTACAAGGGGAGCAAACGGAGTTGCGGTCGCCACCATAGTGAGCGTCAGGGACATCACGATCAAAACGATGGATGCGAAGCTATTTCGTCTTGAGCCGGTCTTGAGCTTCCTTGCTTGATCTTCATGCAGACGAAAGGCCTCGACCAACTCTGGCCAAATAAGAGCTTCGGCGATCTGTGGAAACTGCGAGTACAGGTAGGCTGTATCGCCCTCATTGAGGGCAAGATCGGTGTTCGGCTTTGTTTCGTAATCGCTCAAAGCTAAAGATCCTGATCGGATATCCCGGATCACAATGCCGCAATGGTAGCGCGTCGACAACTGACTTGGTAACGTTTGTCCGCAGAACTAGGATTGTTCGCGCTATAGGGGGCGTTTCAGATGCAGAACTTGCGCGTTTTCACGCTAGGAAACATGAAGCCGGAGGGCGATGCCGATCGCGATGACACGCGCTTTGTTCGGCAGACCCATACCACGCAACTCGCAAATATCATCAAAGGCGCTACAGAGGATTTGGCGAGGATGCGCGAAATTGAATCCCCTGATGCAATCGAGGTTACCGCCCCTGAGGATAGCAATCGATCGGACATCGTCGGTGCCGTGCTCTCGGCAGTTGAAAACAGTGATCTCCTAATCGTGGATGTGAGCACTGAAAGCCCGAGCGTCATCTATGAACTAGGTGCAGTCAATGCACTTGGACTTCCCTACATTCTGGTCACATCGCAGGAATCACTGCCGTTCTACTTGACCCAAACCAGGGGCATTTTGAATTTCGCATTTGCCAACCAATACGATGCATCCGAACCAAGTCACCGGGATCTCCGAAACCGCCTTTTACGCAACTACCAAAGTCCAGATGGAACGGAGGCTACCGAGAGCCGCTTCTCAGAATATTTCGGGGGACTCCCAATCGTCAACATCTCTGGGCCAGTCAGCATCGCAACGGGCTATCAGGCAAACTTTTTGAATAGGTTCGGAGCCCAGGATCATGGCCTTCTATCTCGAGAAATCGTCTGGGCGAAGGGAGGGCGAGCTGAGGAGCAGATCGAGGAAGTTGCCAAGGTCAGGCCTCGTCATCTTCTTGTTGTCATCCCAGATCTGTACCGCAACTCGGATTACAACGATGCGAGGTACGCCTGCGAAGATGCCATGCGGAGCGCAGGGTTGGTCCTTGAAAGTGTCTCTGTGCTTGAAGAGCCTGGCCGCAACCAGAGGCTCGGAATGGGGGTGATGATTGTAAAGGAACATCCTGAGATCGTCCTGGACATTCCACGAACGCTGTTTCCACTGATGAAGAGCCCGAGGATCCTGACTGCTCTCAAAAATGGTAAAGGTTTCTCCGACAGTGAAGTAAGGGAGCGAACGACAAGGCGGCTTCTCCGCGACTTCCGGGCGGCCCTGGAATGGAATCTCGGCATCGCACGCCAAGGCTCCGATGCGCCTTGGCGGCGGGTGCACATCGTGAACCAGAAGGACCTTGTGGAAAAAGTATCGGCGTTGATCGCAGAAGGTTCTGACGCATGAGCTTCGATTGGAAACTTGCGTCAGAAGGCCTGTTGTTGCGGGAGGATGCATTCTCGTGGCAAGGGGCATTCAAAGACGATAAACGGTTTTTCCTGCGTCGTAGCAAAGATGCGCCTGAAGAAATTACAGATGTCTTGATTGGCTCAGTCGATGAGGTAAGCGCATCCAATTTGTTGGGAGCTTTCTTGCGGGCCACCGGAGGCGTCAGTACACCGCCCTTAGGCGGCCGGCGATTGCTCTTTAGGAACATATCAACTCGCGACGATCCAGATGACAAGAGAGATCAGCTGGAAACGATTATTGAGGCGGCTTGCATGTCTCTCGACCAAGGGTATGCCAAGTCAAAATTTTGTACTGACGGTACAAACGTGATGCTGGTGTTTGAGTTTATCCGGAATTAGGGCGTGTTCGCAAAAAGCGAAAAGTCAGAAGGGCGCAGCCAGATAGTGCGGTAGAAAGAGGGGTCTTCCCTCCCAAGCCGACGCCCCTTAACACCAAGCCAATTTCACCCCGCTTCTCTTTAGTAATCTGCGCACTGATACCGAACGCTACTCAGTTAACGACTGTTGTAGTCTTGTCGTTAATCTGTTCAGCGACCTCTGTTTCAGTCACTGCGTATGGTCGGACATCAGATTGAGTGTGGCTTCCAATGCTATCAATAGAGATATCCAGCCAATGATTGGCTGCGACCTGCGCTCTGTCATTGTCGAGAAGAAGCACGGATGTGTTCTCGGATTCAATTAAAGCGGGTCCTATTATGACTTGATCTACGGACAGGCTCTCTAAATGGTAGACATCCACCATGCATTTCCGTCCAGTGATCACTGCCAGTCGCCTTCTAGGTGGTGCACTCTTTAAGCGTTCATTCAGGAGGGTTGAGCCTGCAATTTTTGAGTTTGAAGGCACTACAACCACGACACGAAGATTGACGAGTTCCACGGGATGGCTGGGACTTGAATAAGTGAAAAGCTCCTCATGGCGCCGATGAAACTTGTGTTCGACAGCATTGACAAGGCCTGGTCCGGTTGTATCGGTTCCTTGAAGGGGTACATCAATTTCAAATATCTGGTCACCATACCTCATTTCCGCCGAGTACTCAAAATCCGCCCTGCTGAGTAGTTCAGGACTAAAGCCGCTATTTTCTGCAGCTTCCGATGCAAGATCATTGATCAAGTTGGCAAGATCCGCGTCGGAGAGCTTTGAAGTCTCGATCAAGTGACTCCTGGCAAGTTCATATCTTAGGTTGCTAGCAAGCATTCCCCAAGCAGACAGTACCGACGACATTTGAGGTACAATTACTCGTGATATCCCGATCTCACGTGCAACGGAAGTTGCATGGATGCCAGCAGCCCCACCAAATGCCAGCAGAGTGAAACGTCGCGGGTCCACCCCACGTCGAATTGTCATCAACCTGAAGCCGTCGGCCATCTTGACGTTGATCAGACGAAAGATGCCTTCGGCAGCCTCAAGGCTTCCCATTCCAAGGTCAATACCAAGTTTTGTCATGGCAATTTCTGTTGAATCGACATCCAAAGTGGCCCGCCCACCCCGAAAATTTTCAGGGTCCAGATAGCCTAGCAGGAGGTTTGCATCGGTCACTGTCGGGCTCGAACCACCCCGTCCATAACAAACAGGTCCCGGCCATGCCCCGGCACTTTCTGGCCCAACGCCAAAACGTCCAGTTGTGTCCACATGTCCCAGAGAACCTCCTCCAGCACCGATCGAGAGGATGTCAAAGGACCTGAGCGCAACGCGCGCTCCTGCAACGCCGCGTTCAGAACTCAAAGAAGTTTTGCCATCGACGATAAGTGAGATTTCGGTGCTTGTTCCCCCCATGTCGAATGGAAGCACATTGCCACATTCCATAAACTTGGCAGCCAGTTGGGCTCCCACTATACCTCCAGCAGGACCTGACAACACCGTGGCGGCCCCAAGGCGAATGGCATCCTGGATGCGCGCAATCCCACCGTGAGACAGCACGACAAACAACTCCCCTTTGAACCCTGTCTCTGTAAGTCGAGTGTCTAGACTTGTAAGGTATTTTCGCAGAGCAGGACCTACATACGAATTCACGATTGTTGTAGAGAACCGCTCATACTCTTTGATTTGGGGCAACACATCTGACGATATCGAGCAGTAGGTATTGGGGAGATGTTCAGCGACCAGTTGGGCCGTGCGCTGCTCATGCGTGGGGTTTCGATATGAATGCAAGTAGGCAATTGCGACTGATTCAACACCAGCTTCACGAAGCTGATCCAGAGCCGCGATAACAGCTCTCTCGTCTAGCGGCTCGATGACAGAGCCATCGTGTGAAACGCGTTCCGGAATACCCAACCTTAGATTTCGAGGCACCAGTGGTTCAGGCGGCGTCATCCGCAAATTGTATCGATCAGGTTTCAATCCTTCGTGCATCTCTAGCACATCACGATGCCCATGGGTTGTAAGCAATCCAACCTTGGCTCCCTTGCGTTCCAAAAGTGCATTGGTTGCGACTGTTGTACCGTGCACAATCTGCGTACATTGCTCGAGCAGAGCACCGACTGTTAGGTCTAGTCTTTCTGCTAGATCGGCTAAGCCATTTAGAACGCCACGCGACTGATCGTCTGTCGTTGTTGGGGCTTTGGCGATTGTCGTGATGCCGTCTTCTGAGATTGCAACGAGATCCGTAAACGTTCCTCCAACATCAATACCAATACGATAGGTCATTTATCCAACTCCAAATGATCCGCCTCAAGAGGAACCATTTCCATCAGGCGATCACGATCGCGCGCGTCAGTTGAACGCTTTGCGGGATCGCCCCAGCCACCCCCACCAGAGGATTGAAGGCGAAGTAGAGATCCGGCAGAGAACTGATTTCCGAAGCTCTTGGTGCGGAGTGTTTGCCGCTTCCCATTCTGATCAATTTCATAGTGATGAGGCATACCGTCAACGCCTCCATTGATGCCGGCCGAACCGTGGCGTGCTCCGTCGCCAGCAGTATGGGCCGTAACCGGCACCTCAAGACGAAGATCCAGATTGCTGCCCAAACCTCCACGGTACTGACCATCGCCGCCGGAACCTGGCCTGAACTCATGACGCTCAAAGAGAAGTGGAAAACGTGCCTCAGTCACCTCGATGCTGCCAAACTTGATGCCGCCAACCGAATGCCATTCGCCGCCCGAAGACCAACCATCCCCGGCACTCGAGCCACCGCCGCCTGGCCTTGCATGAAACAGGTGCCAGACGAATCTTCGCCCATTCCTCGGATTGTCGCCTGTGATGGATATTCGAAATCTTCTACCCCAGCCGCCCATCGCGCGTTTTGGGCACGCCAGCGAAAGGGCTCTAATAATGGCTTCGACCACCTCGTTGGACGGGTGTGACGTTGAAAGAGTTACCGGAGCAGAAGTGTGTGGGCAGACCAATGTTCCTGGAGCAAGGATCACTGAAAGAGGTCGAAACGCTCCATCGTTCTTTGGAATGTCTGCATCGATCAAATAGGCAAACGCCATCGCGATGGCCGCTTGTGTGTTGCCGATCGAAGAGTTCACGAAGCGTTCCGACTGAGCATCGGTAGCCGATAAGTCGACTTCGACGTTATCGCCTGAAACTGTTACTTTTGCTCGAATGGCGAGATCTTGACGCTCCGTACCGTCATCATCGAGAAATGCTTCTCCAAAATAAGTCCCGTCGGCCCATTCGGAGACGATGTGACGCGCACGAAGTTCAGCGCTATCGAGAGCCTCGTCTATCGCCGTCAGAACATCGGTTTCGCCATACTCCGCGAGAAGGTCGGCCACACGTGCCGCGCCGAAACGCGCGGCCCCAACCATGGCAGACAGATCGCCCCTGAAATCGCGTGGGAATCTGACGTTTAGCGCCAGCATTTCCAGAAGATCCTCGCGCATCTGGCCTGCTTCACAAATCTTAATTGGGGGTATACGAAGGCCTTCTTGCCAAATCTCTGTGGCGGAAGGGTTATACGCTCCGTGTGTTGCGCCACCGATATCGCCCATGTGAGCTCTTACCACCGCCCAAAAACGCCTTTCGTTCTCTCCGAAAATTGGAACAAACGCTGTCAGATCCGGAAGGTGGCTTCCTCCGTGATATGGATCGTTGAGCAGAAGAACGTCACCCTTGGAAACGTTATCTTTAAACCGTTCTTCGACGGCGCGCACCGCCGTAGGTAGTGCACCTATGTGAACTGGGATGTGATCAGCTTGAGCCACTAACCGGGCTTGTGTATCTATAATAGCAATCGAAAAGTCGCGGCTCGCGTTGAGAATTTGAGAATAAGAGGTGCGGAGCATGGCTTCACCCATCTCCACTACTACGGTGTCAAGCCTATGGCTGATCACCGCACGCGTGATCGGATCAACTTTCTTGTCGCTGTTAGTCATGTCAAATTCCACACTTCAACGGCTGGTCATCAACCCAGGCAGCCAGAGAGCTATTTGGGGAAATGCAATTAATAGAACCGCCGCCAAGGCCATGATTGCAAACATGGGGGCTGCTGCTTTAGCTAGGAAGCCGATGTCACGCCCTGAAAGGTTCTGGACCAAGAAGAGGTTGAATCCAACTGGGGGTGTTATAAGTGCCATTTCCCCTACCAGAACCACGAAAACTCCAAACCAGATCATATCGATACCGGCATCACGGACCAGCGGCTCAAGGACGACGATGGTTAGTAGGATCATAGCCATGCCATCGAGGAAGCAGCCCAATACAATAAAGAACGCCATAAGGGTCAAAAGCAGCATGGTAGGCGAAAGGTTTAGCGTTCCAACCCAGTTTGCCAGTTCACGGGGCAAGCCAGAGAACCCCATCGCAATGTTCAAGACAGCTGCGCCAGCCAACAAAAGAAAGATCATCGACGTAGTTCGAACTGCCCCTTCGAGAGACTCGACAAACGATGCCCACGTCAATGTCTTGGTCACCAATGCTAGGCTGAACGCTCCAAGCAATCCAATGACGGCTGCTTCATTTGGCGAAGCAAATCCAGTGTAAATGGACACAACCACAATCAGGATTAGGCCTGCAACTGGCAGCAAGTGTACTAGACCTTGTAGCCGTTCCCGCCATGGTGCAGGCGCCTCACGAAGCTGGTCCCCCTGCGTTGAAAATAGGCCCCAACAGTAGATGTACAGAAAGAACATTCCAGCCAGCATTAGACCGGGGATCAAACCCGCCATAAAAAGCCTGGCGATGGATTCTTCTACAACCAATCCATAAACAATGAAGGTGATTGAGGGAGGGATCATGAGCCCCAGTGTACCTGCACCGGCAAGTGTCCCACAGATCAGGTTGTCAGGGTATCCACGCTTGCGGAGTTCAGGAACGGTTATGCGACCAACAGTCATCAAGGTGGCAGCAGACGATCCAGAAACCGCAGAGAAAGCAGTACATCCACCAATATTGGCATGAAGCATTCCTCCTGGAATGTGGCGGACCAAGGGGGCAAGTCCCGTGAAAACACTGCCGGCCAGCTTGGTTCGCAACAGTATTTCGCCCATCCAGACAAACAATGGCAAAGCAGCCAAGCTCCAGAGGGATGTGTTTGACCAAATAGCTGTTGCCATCGCTGGTGCTACGGGGCGGCCAGTAAAAAGGTCGATGAACACAATACCCAAACCCAGCAATGCAGCGCCGATCAAGGCACCACTTCCCAGAAAGGCGAACATTAGAAGAAGTAGAAATGCGGCGAGTTGAATCTCGTTCATTCTTGTGATCCGGTCTGCATGATTGACTGACCCTCGGAGTGCCCGAACAAATGAAGCACAGTTAGATGGGCCAGGGAGACAGAGAAAACGACAAATCCGATTGCCAATGGAAACTGTGGAAGCCACAACGGCAAGGCATCGGAGTTCGAACTAAGGTCACCAAATCGATGGGATGACGCGACCAATCCATATAGGGCCCAAGCAGTGAAACCGATTGCGACAGTTGATGCGACCAAGGCTACAAGTTCTGTCCGATGACGAGGCTTTGCGCCCAATCGGGAAAGCACAAGATCAACCCTGACATGCCCATGATTTATTGCAGTATGCGCCAGTCCTAAGGCACCCGCTGCAGCCATGCCATAGCCCGCAATTTCAGTTGTCCCGGGAACATAAATGCCCAGCGCTCTGCTGCCGATGCTGATCATCACCGCTAGGGTGATGGTGATGATTGCCAATCCGGCCAGCACTGCGCAAGCCGCGTAAAGTCTGCGCAGTGCCCGGTCCAGTTGGGACCCGAAGTTTGTCAACATGCTTTAGGATCCCAAATAAATGTCGATGTGCTCAACGGGCGCGATAGTCTGCGACGATAGCTGCGCCGCGTTCACCGGCGGCCTCAATCCATTCATCTGTCATCTGAGCACCAATTGCTTTCAACCCATCTGCAAGCTCGGCTGAGGGTTCAAGAACTTGCATGCCATTCGAAGCGAGTGTCTCGTTGTCTGCCTTCTCAGCTTCGAGCATGGTTGCCCAAACTTTCTGTTCGGCATCAGTCGCAGCCTCTTCCAGAGCTGTGCGGGTAGCTTCATCGAGACCGTTCCAAGTGTCCATGTTGACCATAACCACACTTTTCGGCATCCAGGCGTTCACGCGATAGAAGTAATCAGCGAAATCCCAGATGGATTGGCTGATCCCAATGGCGCCGGACGCCGTCATTGCCTCTGCAATACCTGTCGAGAATGCTTGCGCTACTTCAGCAGCTTCTGTGCGGGTGGGAATGGCGCCGGTCAACTCGGCAAGGCGTTGAGTATTGGCATCGTAGGCCCGATACCTCAGACCTTTCATGTCCTCAACGCTATTGATCTCGCGCACTGAATAGAGGCCTTGGGGTGCCCAGAGTTGCGTGTAGAGCAGCTTCAAGTTTCTCTCTGCAAGAGCAGCTTCAAGAGCCGGCTTGGATGCTTGATAAAGGTTCCATGCGTCTTCCTGACTGGTTGCGAGAAAGGGCAGGGTGTCCAGACCGAAGATCAGGTCTTCGTTGGCGTGAGCGCCCATAAAACGCTCACCGATTGGCACTTGGCCATCCCTAACTGCGCGCATAATCTCAGCCCCCGAATAGAGCGAGCCACCTGGATGCACCACGATATCAATCATGCCATCGGTGCGTGCGCGCACGTCATCGGCAAAGTCACTAAAGGATTTTACGATGAAACTGTTGCCACCGTAGGCCGATGGCATGTCCCATTTTTGTGGAGTTTGAGCCAAAACTGACTCTCCCGCCAATGAAAGAGCGAACATGCTTCCGACAAAAGTACGGCGAAGTAAACGGATTGCAGGCATCTGTATTCTCCTTGTTGGGTGATATGCGCGTCACTCTTTGACAAAAAGCCGACGCTCAAAGTTTGTCAGGGTTTCACACCCTGTTTCAGTCACTCGCACGCTTTCGCTGAAACACATCCCGAAGCTGTCCAGAAACAAGGTTGGGATCACATGAAACGTCATGTTTGGCTGCAGTATCATTGGATCATTGGGGCGAATTGAATAGATGTGCCCCTCGGACCAGTTGGGTGGAAAGCCGATGCCGATGCCGTATGCAGAACGGTGACGGAAGTACTCTTCCAGTCCTTTTCGTGACAGGGCTTCACGACAAGCCTGATCTACTTCAGAAGACGCTATGCCGGGCTTGATACAAGAGATCGCTGTTTCAAGGACTTCCTGAAGGGCATCAGATGCATCAATGTGTTCTGGCTTTGGTTTTCCAGCAATGACTGGTCGAGATAGCATTGCGTGATATCGATCCACACATCCTGCCGCTTCCAAAAGGACGACATCATCCTGTTGAATTTCGCGGCGACGCCACATAGCAAAGCACAGTGCTGTGGTTTCGCCTGCAACAACAAGTGGGGGATGCCCCAAGTACTCTGAGCCTGCCGCTATGTTTGCGGCGAACATGGCGGCAGCGACGTCGTTATCAGTACTTCCTACGGCTACTGCGTCAATGGCCGCTGCGAGGCCTGCCTCCGCGGCTCGAGCAGCGTGCCGCATTCTGTCTATTTCGTCGTCTGTCTTGACCATTCTAAGCGGACCGAAAAAACCTGACCACTCTTCAAGCGCGCTCGGGACCATTCTTGAGAGGCGTTGATAGTCTCGGACCGTCAGATACCAAGCCCCAGTTTCAATACCTATGGGCTTAGATTGTGGGACCGCCTTTGAAATATAGTTGGCAAGCACATCAACTGGATCTTCGGTGTCATTGATGGCCACGAACTCTTCGAAAACACCATGGGCAAGGGCCAGACTGCGGTTCACCGTTCGTGAGATGACGACTGGCTGACCTTCTAGGGGCACAAAGATTGTCTGAAACGTAAAGTACCCGATTGTCTGGTAGCCAGTCAGCCAAAATGTGTTCTCCGGATCGAAAAGCAGAACTCCTGCCAGTTTGCGTTCAGCCAGCTGCTCTTGGATCAGAGCAAGCCGAACTTGGTATACAGATGCCGCGAAGGGCAGGATGTTTTGAGATGCAGAACGATCCGGTTTTTGCAACATTCAGAGTCCCCAATTGAGTGTCCTTACGGAACCCTAGAGAACTTCAATGATAGAGAAAAATTGATTTATTTAGACACGCATCGAAAAAAAGTTATACTTGCATCATGTTGAATGTTCGCCAAATCGAAGTTTTCAAAGCCGTGATGGAGTGTGGCTCTGTGTCGGAAGCAGCGCGACGCTTGAACGTTTCGCAGCCGTCTGTGAGCAAGCACCTATCGCTGCTTGAGGAGAAACTTGGCTTGTCTTTGTTTCTCAGAACCGGAAACAAGCTGCTACCCAACTCAGAGGCGATTGCCCTTCATCAGCAGGTGGAGCAGTTGTACTCAGGTTTGGCGAAGCTGAACTCTTTTATGAGCGATCTGTCACAACACCGACACGGTGAGGTGCAGATTGCCGCCATGCCGTTGATTGCGCACCGCTGGTTGCCTGAAGTGGTGGCACCTTTGTTGAAGCTTTATCCGCAGGTTTCGGCATCTTTTCCTGTCCGAAGCTCAAACTGGGTGAACAAATGGGTTGCCGCCGGCAGGGCAGATCTCGGCATTGCCATGTCGGGAACTGAGAAAGGAATCATAGCCGAACCATTGATGGATTTGCCTATGGTCGCAGTGCTTTCTAAGGATCACCCTCTTGCAAGAAAAGCAAGGTTGACCCCTGCGGATCTAGCTGGCCAAAGCTTGATCACGCTTTCAACCTTTGACTATTCTCCCAGCTTTTTCGATGATCTGCTACGGCCGATCCTACACTTTTCCGGCCGAAGAATACAAACTTTCACGACTTATGTGGCATGCGAACTAGCACGTCAGGGTCTGGGGGTCGCGATGGTTGATGCTCTGACGGCGATGTACTTTAAGAATTCGACGGATGGTCTCAGTGTGCTTCAGTTCGATGAGAACCCAACCATACAAATCGCTCTTATCAGTTCATCATCCTGGCCTCGCAACTCGCTGTCGGATCAGTTCATGCAGCAAGTGAGAGATCGGTCATCGGTAACGGTGGCTGATGTTAAGCTTATGCTGGGATAAGACGCTATCGACTTGTCCTGAAAAAGTGTAGAGCACCAACTGAGGAACTAGGAGTTGTTCTATTGGCAGCGGAAACAGCGCGACACCGGAGTTTCGCCGTGAAGCGGTGCTACTGGCGATGACCCGCGACCGTCCTCGCGATCTCCACGAGGTTGCTGAACGGCTACGCGATGGACGCAAAGGAACAAAGAGTGGCAACCGCCAAAGAGGTAGCCGCATCGCTGTATTCTGGCCGCACCAGCTATTCCGAACTGGCTGAGGCGCTCAACGAAAAGGGTCATTGGCGGACACTGCATCTCGGGTGAACGGGTTTGTCGTCGCAGGCGAGGATAAGGACGACGGGAAAGGAAGCACGGCCTATAACAGGTATCTCGGCGATCCTGATATGAAACCCAACCCCTGCCTTGGCCCATTGGCCAAAGGGCCCTTCTATGCAATCCGCTTGTACCCGGGCGATATCGGAGCATCAGTCGGTCTTCCCATTGATCCGCAAGCCCGCGTGGTGACTCCGGAAGGCCATGCGATTTCAGGTCTTTTTGCCTGCGGCAACGACGCAGGTTCGATCATGGGGGGAACTTACCCGGGGGCAGGGATAACGCTCGGCCCAGCGCTGACCTTTGGCTATATTGCAGCCCACTCGGCGGCTGAGAAGCCATTGGCAGGATCATAGAACGGCGTTGGCCTCCAGCAACACCGCTGGTAAATTGCCCAAGACACTAGAAGATTTGCGTGGCATCAGATCGGGCTCCCATCAACGATGTCCGAAAGGTGTCACGCAAAGGGTTACTGGGTGTCCTGTGGGCGCATGACCTCGGTGCAAATGCAAAGGGCCTCTGCATCAACGTCTCCTGCACTCAGGTAGGCGTGACCCATGGTCGAGTCGAGGTATATCCCCTCACCGCGTTGCAGGGTGACGGGGGCATAGAACTCTGTGTGTACCTCGATTGTCCCTTCGAGGACGATGAGGAACTCTTCACCGCCATGACGTTCCAGGGGACCAAATTCCTGCATCGTTGCTGCTTTGATGCGGGCGCGGATCGGAATCATGCGTTTGTTTTTCAACTCTCCGCACAGATAGCGATACTCGTAATTCTGCGTATCAATCAGGATGCCGTCGTCGGTTCGCGCAGGCACAAGGCGGCTGTTTGGTGGTGGCTCTGCAGCGACGCTGTTGTCCTCGCCGATCAATTGAGAGATCGTTATGTTGAGGCCATTTGCCAGTCGCGAAACCTTGTCCAGTGTGGGCGACAGCGCCCCGTTCTCAATCTTGGAAATCGTCGACAGCGCGACGCCAGACTGGGCAGCTAATTCGCTGAGTGTCAATTGCCGCGCCCTTCGTAGTTTACGCAGCCGCGCGCCCAGAACCTGCGCAGTCGTCATGGTGCCTCCATCTTCAACGTCCTGCCGAGTGTTTAAGGGATGCGAAAGAAAATGGGTATATTTTTCGTATAGTAAAAATTTTATTGTGAATTGAAAATTTCTCTCTACGGTCGAGAAAGAGGATTCGTAGGAGAAATCGGCGCGTGCTGGGGTCAGAAGAAATTTTCGATGTCATCGTCATCGGTGCGGGCATCGCAGGAGCATCGGTCGCAGCCGAGCTTGCCGCCAGTGTTGACGTGGCGCTTGTCGAGATGGAGGCGCAGCCGGGCTATCACACCACCGGGCGGTCAGCTGCGGTTTTTGCCCCGAGTTACGGCCCCTCCGGGGTGCGTGCCCTGACCCGCGCATCCCGGCATTTCTTTGATGCGCCGCCGACAGGCTTTGCCGCCGTTCCGCTTTTGTCACCACGTCAAATTCTGATGATCGCCCGAGCCGATCAGAGAAACTCTCTCGAGGCGTTGATCGCGGTCGCCTCTTTGGAAACACAGGTCGCGTTGCTGGATGCGGCCGAGTTGCGTCAGCACCAACCCCTGCTGCGAGAGGGCTATGCCACGGCTGGCATGTTGGATGCAGGCGGACAGGATATCGACGTCGCGGCCCTGCACCAAGGGTATCTGCGTCAGTTCAAGGCCCGCAATGGCGCGCTGATCACCGATGCAGGGGTCGAGGCGTTGTCCCGCGACGGTGATCGGTGGGACGTGCAGACCAGAAAAGGCCGTGTCTCTGCCAGCGTCGTGGTCAATGCAGCCGGGGCTTGGGCTGATCAACTTGGCAAGCTGGCCTGTGCCGGGACGATCGGTCTTGTCCCAAAGCGCCGCACCGCCATGGTGATCGCCGAGCCGGATGGCTTCACGCATCGCGATGCCCCGATCACCATAGATGTGGACGAGCGGTTCTACCTCAAGCCCGATGCCGGGCGGTTGCTGATCTCGCCCGCGGATGAAACCCCGACGGACCCACAGGATGCGCAGCCTGAGGAGATTGACGTCGCGATTTGCGCCGACCGTATCATGACGGCTTTCAACCTTGATATCCGGCGCATCGAAAACAAATGGGCCGGGTTGCGGAGTTTCGTTGCCGACAAGGAACCTGTGATCGGATATTCCACTGTCGCGCCAGGCTTTTTCTGGATGGCGGGACAGGGTGGTTATGGAATTCAGTCTGCCCCCGCGGCTGCGAAACTGGCCGCGGCGCTTGTCCAGGGGCGGCCCGTCCCCGCGCATATTCAGGCCGAGGGTTTTGAAGCTGCGAATGTAGCTTCCGACCGAAAGGGCCTTGCAGCATGATCTGGGTTATTCCGTTTGTCATCGCCGCATTGCTCGCCTCGGGGCTCGCGCTGGCGTATGTGATCGGCGGGGCGGCTGTGCTGACGTTCATCCTTTCAGACAATACGCGTTATCTGGCGGTCCTGCCGCAGAAGGTCTTTTCCCAGATCAGTGTATTCTCGCTGCTTGCCATGCCGCTGTTCATCCTCGCGGGCGAGTTGATGAACCGTGGCGGCGTCACCAAGGCGCTGATTGATCTGTCGATGGCCCTGATCGGGCGACTGCGCGGCGGACTGGGGCATGTGAATATCATGACCTCGGTTTTCTTTGCCGGGATTTCGGGGTCTGCGGTCGCGGATGCTGCGGCCTTGTCGAATACGCTGGTGCCAGAGATGCGCGCGCGCGGCTATTCCGCAGAATACGCCGGTGCCATCACCGCAGCCTCGTCGATCATTGGCCCGATCGTGCCCCCGTCGATCATCCTGATCTTCTACGGCGCGATCATGCAAACCTCGGTTGCGGCGCTGTTCGTGGCGGGGATCTTGCCCGGATTGCTGCTGGCCGCGATGCTGTTCGCCGTCAATGGCTGGTATGCGTGGCGCGATGACCATCCGCGGATCGAAAAGGGGGACAGCCCGCCACTGTTTCCCGCGATCTTTGCAGCTCTGCCTGCTCTGTTTCTTCCCTTCATCATCGTGGGCGGTATCGTTCTGGGATGGATGACCCCAACCGAAGCTGCCGCGGTGGCAGTGGTGGCGGCCGTCATCGCGGCACTGTTCTACTCGCCTCTGACGCCGGTTGACCTTTGGGAAAGTTTCTCGCGCACGGCTGTGCTGACAGGCTCCATTTTCATGATCCTCTGCGCCGTCGCCGCGTTCGGGCACCTTGCCGCCCTCGAGCGTATCCCGCAGGCGATTGCGGGTTTGGTCGAACAAATGGGGCTTGGTCCACTTGGCTTCATGATCGTCATGAACTTGATTTTCATCGTTGCAGGTATGGTCATGGATGTGCCCGTCGCGCTGGCGTTGCTGGTTCCCTTGCTGGCGCCAGTCGCTTTGGCCAATGGGGCGGACCCGGTGCATCTGGGTATCGTGATTTGTTTCAATCTCAGCGTCGGTCTGGTGTCGCCCCCGCTGGGAAGTTGCTTGCTGATCGTGTCCACGGTGACGGGTGTGGATTACTGGAAGCTGGCGCGCGCGGTCATGCCGTTTCTGATCGCTGAACTGGTGGTGCTGGGAATTCTGGTCTTCACGCCAGAGATCAGCCTGTGGCTGCCGCGCACATTGGGTTTGTGGAAATGATCGAAAGACACATCAACACTCAGGGAAGGATAACATCATGAAATTGAGAGACATACTTGCAGGAACCGCCGTGTCGCTTGCGCTGGCCCTGCCGGCCATGGCTGAGGTCAAGATCGCGCTGGACAGTCCGCCGGATCTGGAAAAGTCAGGCACCTACGTCTGGGCGCATACCTTTGGCCAGCATCTGAACGAAAATGGCATCGAGGCGCGGGAATACGAGCGCAACGCGCTGGGCGAAGAAGCCGAGCGTCTGGATCAGGTCAGCCAGGGTCTGCTGGAAGTGTCGATGTCGGATGCCAAATCCGCGGGCACGCTGGATGCGACGATCTTTGGCGCGATGATGCCCTATTTCTTTGATGATATGGCGCAACTGGACATGGCGCTGGCAGAAGGCGGTATGCTTGAACGCATAAACGAGGGAACCACTCCCAAAGGCGTCCGAGTGCTGGACATTGTCTATACCGGAACCCCGTCGGGGATTTTCACGACAGAAGTGCCAATCCGGACCTTTGACGACATGAAGGGCGTGCGGATGCGGGCACTGGACGAGGTGCAGATCACAACCTTTGAAAACTGGGGATCGAAAGGGACAATCGTGTCCTGGTCCGAGGTGCCCAACGCGCTGCAAACCGGCGTGGCCGGGGGCTATATCAACCCTGCCTTCGTTCCGCTGACCTATGGGCATACGGCGTTTATCAAATACTTCACCAATGCCCAGATGAGCGCGTCGGTCCGTGTCGCGATTGCGTCCGAGGACTGGTATCAGGGGCTTTCTGATGAAGAAAAGCAGATCGTTCAGGACGCCGTGGACAAGGCGCATGCGGCCAATCGTGAACTGGTTTCGGATGACAGCGCTGTGCTGAAGGAGTTGGAGGAGGCCG
The DNA here is from genome assembly GCA_024304855.1 of Paracoccaceae bacterium. GTDB lineage: Bacteria > Pseudomonadota > Alphaproteobacteria > Rhodobacterales > Rhodobacteraceae > Seohaeicola. Next base: position 12,332 of record JAMWZG010000003.1, on the reverse strand, counting down.
GGATCGAGGTGATCGAACTCAGCCCCGAGGAGCGCGAGAAATTCCGCGCAGCCAGCCAGCCCATCTATCTGGCAACCGACATGCCCGAAGGCGCGCTTGAGGCCTGGAACGCGGCAGTCGGGCGCTGAACGATGCGGGCGATGGCACATCTTCTGAACCGGCTTTCGGACGGTCTGAACCGTGTGGCGCTTGTGGGCGCAGCACTGGCCGTGGCCGTGATGCTGGCGGCCGCAGGCTGGCAGGTCGTCGCCCGCTATCTTCTGAACCAACCCCCCATCTGGACCGAGGAACTGGCGCGTTTTTCCATGGTGTGGGGCGGGCTTCTGGGGGCGTCCTGCGCCTTTCGGTTGCGCCGCGATCCGACCCTTTTCCCCGATGCGCTGACGCTGCGTGGCACGCGCGGGTTGGTCTATACGATCATACGGTCCCTGGGTGTGCTGTGCTTCATATTGCCTATTCTGTGGTTCAGCTTCTTTGGGCCGGGGGGTGACGTGTCGCGGGGGTATCTTGCGCGCCTTGCAGGACGGCAAACCGAAACGATGGACCTGCCGATGACGATATTCGGCGTCGCAATCCCGTTGGCCTTTACGCTGATCGTCCTGCACGTTCTGGCCGATTTGGCGGTTGCTTTCAGCGAAATAAGGAAGACAAAATGAAACTGTTCATGGCATCGCTGGCGACCGAGACAAACTCATTCTCGCCTATCCCGACTGGGTGGAGCGGGTTTCGAGAGCATCTGCACACAAAGAAAGCCTCGCGCGGAGAGGCGGGTCTTTATGCGGCGGCCGTCACTGTCTGGCGTCGCCGCGCCGAGGAGCGGGGCTGGGACGTGGTCGAAGGATTGTCGACCTATGCACAGCCCGCCGGACCGACCGTGCGCGAGGTCTATGAAACCATGCGTGACGACATTCTGGACGATCTGCGCGCCGCAATGCCGGTGGATATCGTTCTGATGTCGATGCATGGCGCGATGATTGCGCAGGGCTATGACGATTGCGAGGGCGACATGATGGCCCGGATGCGGGACATTGTCGGGCCGCAGGCCAAGATCGGGCTGGAGCTTGACCCCCATTGCCACCTGACCGAGGCGATGTTGCACAATGCGACCGCGATCATCTGCTACAAGGAATACCCGCATATCGACGTCAAGGAACGAGCCGAGGAACTGTTCGCGATCTGTGCGGATGCCGCCGAAGGGCGGATCAATCCCGTTATGCGCGACTACGACTGCCGGATGATGGCGATGTATCACACGCCGTTCGAGCCGGTGCGCAGCTATGTCGATATGATGTCCGCCATGGAAGGCAAGGACGGTGTTCTGTCGGTGTCGCTGGCGCATGGCTTCCCATGGGGGGACAATCCGCGCGCAGGCACCCGCACCTTGGTGATCACAGATGGCGATGCTGATCTGGCGCAGGCGCGGGCGCAAACGCTGGGGCAGGGGCTTTGGGATATCCGTGACCAGCTGCGCCGCTTCCCCCCGATGGACGAGGGGATCGAACGGGCGCTGGCCGTGAATGGTGCGCCAGTCGTGATGGCCGATTTCGCCGACAATGCGGGTGGCGGTGCCCCGTCCGATGCGACCTATGTTTTGCGTGCCGCTTTGGACCGCGGGTTCAAAGACATCGCCTTCGGCACCTTCTGGGACCCGGTTCTGGTGGGTATGTGCATGGACGCCGGTATTGGTGCAGAGATGGCCGTGCGGATCGGCGGCAAGATTGGCCCGATGTCCGGTGATCCGGTTGACCTAACTGTCACGGTGCGCGGGATCGCCCGCGACGCGGTCCAGCATCTTGGCAGCGCCGCGATGAACATGGGCGATTGCGTCTGGCTGGAGGCAGATGGCCTGCATATCATCGTCAACACCAAACGAACCCAGACGTTTCATCCGCAAGCGTTCGAGAACACGGGTCTGGACCTGCGCAAAATGAAGTACATCGTGGTGAAGTCATCGCAACATTTCTATGACGGATTTGCGCCGATCGCGGCAGAGATCATCCACCTTGCGACACCAGGCGCCATCACGCCCGACTTCACCATCATCCCGTTCACCAAGCGCGATGACAATTATTGGCCAAAGACCCAGAACCCTTTTGCCGAACGGAATGATCAATGACATCCATGTTTGATACAGTGATCCGTGGGGGACGGGTAATGGACCCCGAGACGGGTTTCGATACGGTGTGCGATGTCGCGATCAAAGACGGCACAATTGCGCGCATTGGGACTGTGGAAGAAACTGGCCGCGCAGAAATTGACGCGGCCGGTCTGATCGTAGCCCCAGGCTTCCTAGATCTTCATGCTCATGGCCAATCAGTCGCAGCCGACAGGATGCAGGCTTTCGATGGAGTGACGACGACACTCGAGCTGGAAGTGGGGGCGCTTCCCGTCGCCGGTTGGTATGAGCGGCAATCTGACATTCCGCGCGTTCTGAATTATGGCACTGCCGCAGCGTGGATCTTTGCGCGCAAGGCCGTGCTGGGGGACATAACACTGGACCCGCAGGTGCATCCCATTGACCAAATGGGGGCGGGCGCCGATGACATGCGCTGGTCCACTGACGCGGCAACGCCGAACCAAACCGCGCAGATCGTCAAACTGGTGCGGCAAGGTCTGGACGACGGGGCAATCGGCATCGGCCTGCCGAACGGCTATGCGCCCGGCGCCGGCGTCAAGGAAATGGCGGATATCTGCGATCTGGCTACCGCGTTCAAAACGCCGACCTTCACGCATATCGCCTATCTCAGCAATATCGACCCGCAAAGCTCTGTGGATAGCTACGTCCGCTTGATTGGTCTTGCTGGCGCGACGGGTGCGCATATGCACATCTGTCACCTGAACTCGACCTCTTTGATGGATATCGAGCGGGTGGTTGAGCTGGTGGCAAAGGCCCAACAGCAGGGGTTACCCATCACGACCGAAGCCTATCCCTATGGCACGGGTGCGACGGTTGTTAGCGCGGGTTTCTTCATGGACCCCAATTTCACCGAACGTACAGGTAGCGTATATTCAAACATCGAACTGATCCACAACCATCACAGGTTTACTGGCCGCGACGATATCAAAGAGGCCCGCGACAGGGCGCCCAGCGATCTGGTCATGTGGCATTTTCTGGATGTCGAATTGAATGAGGAGCATCGTCGCCTTCTGGACCTGTCCGTGACCTATCCGGGCGGGTCGATCGCGTCGGACGCGATGCCGTGGACCGATACCGATGGCAGTATCTACGAAGGAATGGAATGGCCCCTGCCGGAACGACTGTCCGCGCATCCGCGTTCGTCTGCGACCTTCATCCGCTTTCTCAAGGATTATGTGCGTGACCGCGCCACCATGCCGTTGATGGAGGCATTGGCCAAATGCACAATCCTGCCCGGCAAGGTGATCGAGGGCTGCGCCCCGCAGATTGCAAAGAAAGTCCGCTTGCAGGAAGGGTGTGACGCGGATCTGGTCCTGCTGGATCTGAACGCGCTTGACGACAGGGCGGATTTCGTAGCCATGAGCCAGCCGTCCGAGGGAGTGCGCCATCTGATCGTTGGTGGTGTGCCTGTCATCACGGATGGTATTCTTGACACCAATGCGGCCCCGGGACGGCCGATCCGGCGCCCTCTGGCATGAGTGTCCCGATACTGCTGGTCACAGGTTTTCTGGGGGCTGGCAAAACGACACTGATCAACCGGCTGCTTGCTGCGAATCATGGCCGCCGTATCGGGGCTATCGTTAATGATTTCGGCAGTATCAACATTGATGCGGATATCTTGTCAGGCACGGCAGAGGGCGTCATCGGGCTGAAGAACGGCTGCATCTGCTGCACGTTGCAAGGCGATCTGCTGCGCACGTTGAAACTGCTGCTGAACCAGAAGCCCGCGCCGGACCTTATTGTGATCGAGGCAAGCGGCGTCGCCGATCCGGTGGGGATCGTGCAGTCCCTTATGGACCCGGTCATCTGGTTTCAGGCTTCATTGGGAAACATCGTTTGCGTGGTGGACGGGCCGGACGCGCCCGAGAGATGGGACGATCCGCTATTTCAAGCACAGTTGCGTGCGGCTGACTTGGTGTGTTTGTCAAAAACCGACAGCATGTCCCCGGAAGATCAGACCGCTGTTAGAACAAGGCTTGGAATGAGTGGTCGCCGTTATACCTTCGACTTCGCATCGGACTTGCCGCTTGCGGTCTTGATAAGCGAGGGATCACAGGTGAACCGGCGGCGCGAGAGTGTTGGGCAGGTGCCTCTGCGGGATGACCGCTTTGTCCATCTGGAATGGACTTGTGAGGCGTCTATCGACATGCAGGCGTTCCAAGACATGATCAGCCGGCTGTCGCCCTATCTGTTGCGTGCGAAAGGTTTCCTGTCATTTCGCGGGCACAACGATAGTATGCTTTTTCAACTAGCGGGGCAGCGAGCGACCCTTGCACGTGCAAATGATTCAAAGCGTAGTGGCTGCACGCTTGTGCTAATAGGCGAAAGGGGGGAATTCGACACTGATGCAGCGCGCCTTGAATTAGAACAACTTGAAGAGCAAGCTGCGTAAGCGAAAGGCCCTCATGTTAAGTGCGACAACTTCCTGAATCGGATGGGTCAACAGTAGGGGCTTTTGAGGTGGGTTTAAATCAATCCTTCCCGCTCCAATGAACAATTCGTCGCTCCAAAAGCCAGAACAAGCGGTCCAAGCCGAAGCCAATGACCGCCATGATGACAACCGCGACAATTACTATGTTAGTGGCAAGAAATTCTGCGGCGGTCAGAGCCATCCAGGCAATTCCCTCAGATGTTGCGGTCAACTCTGCTGCTACCAGCATAGTCACAGCAATTGAAATTGACAGCCTTATGCCCGTGAAAATACCCGGAAGGCTTGCCGGTAGTACAATTCTTGCGAACACTGTCCAGCGGCTTGCACCCAACGATTGAGCAGCCTGAATTTTCATTCTGCTGACGGATTGTACCGCTTGCATGGCGCTGATCGCGATAATGGGAAAAACAGGAGCGGCGATCACTATGATTTTTGACAAATCGCCAATGCCAAACCAGATCAAGAACAACGGCAACAAAGCGATTTTCGGAACCGGGCGTATCGCCTGGATCGGAGGTTCAAAGATCGCGCGGACACGTCGATTCATCCCCATGAGAAGACCAAGCGGCACACCGATCAAAATGCAGAAAATGAATGCCGTAGAGAAGCGATATAGGCTTATGCCAACGTGTTGACCAAGCGATTTTCCCTGAAAACCGTTCTCTAACAATTGGAAGAATGTCTGGATAACTAAAGCGGGTGAGGGTAGGAAAAGCGGTTGGATTATAGGATCCCAAGGACCAGTGCCGGTTGCGATCAACCAAGCGGCGAGTAGTCCTGAGAAAGTGGCCAGCGTCAGCCAAAGGTCGTTCAGGCGTTTGCGTGGCCGCTTCTCATCGTGCTTGTCCAGCACCGCCTCGCTTTGCGAATAGACATCAGTCACTGAATCTGGACCTCATCTTTTTGTGAAGATTTCAAAAGTTCGAAAATATGACGTTTGGCTGCAACGAACTCTGGGGTTACAGAGATCAGCGGGTCATCGCTTCTCCCAAAGCCGCTTTGAAACGCTGCCCTAATACGTCCCGGTCGGGGCGACATCACCACTATATGCGTCGCAAGAAAGAGCGCTTCTTCGATCGAGTGTGTGATCCAGAGGATGGTTTTTCCCGTCCGTTTCCAGAGCAGCCGAATCTCCTCCAGTAGAACCTCACGTGTCTGCTGGTCGAGCGCGGCGAATGGTTCGTCCATCAAAAGGACTTCGGGATCATTAGTCAAAGCGCGTGCAATTCCGACCCTTTGCTGCATCCCGCCGGACAGTTGGTAAGGATACTTCTTTGCGAAATCTTTTAGTCCTACCATCTGGAGCGTTTCCATTGCCATTTCGCGCGCCACGCTAGCCGAGTGTCCCGTCGCGCGAGGGCCAAAAGCCACGTTTTCGAGAACGGTCATCCAATTGAAAAGAGCACCTTGCTGAAAGACGACACCGCGTTCCGCTCCGGGTTTCGATATCTCTACACCGTCGATCATTATTTTCCCGCTGGTAGGTTGGTCAAAACCAGCAGTGAGGTTGAGCAGTGTAGTTTTTCCACAGCCGGACGGGCCGACAATGCATAGAAAGTCGCCTTTACGAACCATCAGATCCATGGGCGTCAGTGCTGTAACACTGTCTGCCCCAGCACCATAAATCTTCGATACGTTCTGAAAAGCCAACTTGGCTTCTTCAATAGAGCAATGCGTGCCACAAGCATACGGTTCGATCAGCAAGGAAGTATCTCCTTTTGGCAGTTGCCGCCCACAGTGAAGGGGCGGCACTTGCTTTAACTTGAAGCCATTTGTGCGATGAAGCTGGAGTCGATGAACTTGGCTAGGTCAGGCATCTGCGTGATCTGGTTCGTGTCCAGCATGAACTGTGCCTGCTTTTGAAGTGCTTGCTGGATGCCAGTATCGGTTTGACCAGGTGTACCCATCCATTCGCTGGTCGCCTGCTCCTCCGGTGTGAGGCTATGCGTCGTATCAACGAAGCGCTGCACCAACGCTCGGTCGATCTGAAGAAAATCTGTGAGTGTCTCCACCACTTCTCCTGGGTTTTCGGCGAAGGCCGCGTCGATGCGAGCAAACTCCTGAAGGCAAGCTAGCACAAGATCCGGGTGCTCTTCCTTGAATGCGTCGCGAACCACAAACCCATCCAGCAAGAGTACTCCGCTTTTAGCTAGATCACCTGTTGTGAAAATGATCTCGCCCCCGTCTGCCTCTAGTTTGGACAGCACCGAGGTCCAAATGAAAGAGGCATCGATTGCTCCCTGCGACCAAGCGGCGGCAATCGCATCCGGGCGAAGGTTGATTAGTTCTACATCGGACGTGGAAAGCCCAACGGTGTCCAGTGCTGCAAGCACCGCGAAATGGACTGACGTATTGAAAGGTGTTCCGATCTTGCGTCCGCGTAGATCTTCCAAGCTCGCGATACCGCTTCCTGCACGAACGATAAGCGCCTCACTTTCTCGAATGATCTTATGCACATAGACCATGGAAATTGGGAGTCCTTGTGCCATGCCAACGATCATCGGGCTAGAGCCCAAGTTCCCAATGTCTATAGCACCAGAGGCCATGCCTGTTAGAACATCCGGGCCGGATTTCACACCCTGATATTCTACACTTGCGATGCCGTTCAACGCAGCTTCAAAACCTCCGGTGGCGCGAGCATAATTCTGCGGATTTACCGTCGCAAAATGACTCAACACCACCTTGCGATCTTGCGCGTAAGCGGGCATAGCCAACCCGAGTGGAGACGCCACTAGACTGGCCAAGCCTATGTTTCCGCCAATTTTCATAAGGTCGCGGCGGGAAAGTTCTTTTACAAGCGTCATCCGTTCTCTCCATGTTGATGTTTTTCTAGTTGGTAAATTTCTTAATCCGCATAGCCAGTTGATTGCAGTGTCAGGGTCTTGGTACTAGAACCACTGGCGCGGATGGAGTCTTTGAGGTCGGAGATGTAGCGTTCACGCGGCTCCTCGTGCAGCAAAGACATCATGATATGCAGCCCGACTGGTCTCCGGGTAAGGGTCGTCAACCATCCGCGCTCCATCATCTCGGCGGCTACTTTGTTCATGTCGTGCGTTTCCGATCCGAAATTAATGAGAGAGAGGTCCGGCTTGGCCCACATCGTCATGCCGTCGATCGCCTCGATGTCGTGAACATATGAGTCTGTCATCTTAGCAAGTCGATCAGCGGCTCGCCGATATCCCGACGTTCCTAAATGATTGAGAACGGCCCAAGCCCCTGCCACAGCGCCGGCTGGGCGGGTGCCGGCAAGCGTAGCCGTGCGAAATATTCCTGAGGGCCAAGCATCGGCTACAAATTTTGCACGTTCTTGATCCTCGCTGTTTCTGAAGAACACGGTTGAAGCCGGCTTGGGGCAGAAGCCGAATTTGTGCAGGTCAGCCGAGATCGACCGAATTCCTGGAAGGGAGAAATCAAACGATCCGACATCTCGGCCATTCATCTTGAAGAACGGTAAGATCCAGCCACCAACGCATGCATCGACATGCAGCCATAAGTCGTGGGTCAACGCCAAATCGGAAAGTTCCTCAAGCGGATCGATGACCCCATGCGGATAGCAGGGCGCGGACCCCACGATAAGGATCGTGCGTGCATCTATCAGTTCGCCCAGCGCTACGGGATCAACTCGTTTGTCGTGCCTAAGCGGGGCGCGGCGTATATCGAGGTCCATCAGTTGTGAAGCTTTGTCGAATGCTGCATGCGCGGTATCGGGCATTACAATGTTCAACCCATGCTGAGGTGCATTCGGTTTGGACCGAAAAGCGTCTCGAGCCGCTTTGACAGCCAGCAGTATGCTCTCGCTTCCGCCTGTAGTGAAGACCCCGGAACCCGATTTCGGAGCCTGAAGCAGGTCGAGGCCGAAGGCCAGTACCTCGCGTTCCATGCGTCCTATCCCGTGAAATGCGCGCGATCCACCCAGTCCATTTTCGTTGAAATACTCGAAGAACGCTTTGCGGCCGATTTCTTCGGTTTCTGCGTCGTTTTTGAACACGAAGAGCGGGGAGCGACCGTCGCGCCACTCGATGTCCAAGCTCGAGTACTCCGCCATCGTTTCTTTCAAAACTGACCACGAGACTCCCCCTGCAGGAAACGAAACTCTTACTTTATCGTCTGTCATGCCAATCCCCATTTTGAAAAAATGATATCTCAAAAAACTGACTTTGCAACAAAAATGAGATATCATTTTCAAGCGACCTCTTGTCAGCAACACCAATACCCTACGTTTTCGATGGGCTGATGGGCGTGGTGCTCATCCGAGTGCGTGGCGCATCAGCATGTATGTTGCCGCTTGTTCGGTGGCATGCGAAAATGGTCGTACATAAACCAAGACGGGATGTGATCCTTGAGTTTCCTGACAGACAAACCTTCATCCAGCTCTGGCAACGCAGATTTGACGACCTCTGCGCTATTCGGAGACTCGGAAACCGCGACGCTATCGGATCGAATCTACGCTGCCTTGTGCGAGGGATTGATGATCGGAGAATGGCTTCCGGGAGCAAAGATCACGGCCCGCAATGTGGCAAAGCAATACTGCACGAGCTTGTCGCCTGCGCGTGATGCCATGACCCGATTGGCAAATGAGGGTGGGCTGCTTCTGTCCGAAACAAGGATGTATTCTGTCCCGGTGCTTTCTGCCGACGATTACTGTGAGGTTATGAACGTGCGCTTGGCGCTCGAGCCTATGGCGGCCGAGTTGTCTGCAGCGCTGATGAGCAATGAGGACATCTCAGAACTTGAACGCATAAACAACGCTATGCGCGAACTGATACGGCAGGACCGCCTTAGGGAAGGTCTCGTTCTGGATTCTCGGTTTCATCTCAATCTTTACATGCATTGTGGTTCAAGTGTTTTGTGGCAGGTCATCAATAATCTTTGGCTTCGGATCGGGCCGACAAGGAACATGCTGTCGAAAAGCTACAGAAAGGGGCTGGGTGGCTATGAGAACCACAAAGCGATTGTGCAGGCCCTAAAGCAGAAAGACGCAGCATTGTGCTCCAAGTTGATTCAGCGCGATCTGAGACAAGGCGCAAGAAAACTGGAGGTCGCTCTCCGAGAACAACACGGCGTGGTCGTTTGACGCCGCGAGAGAATTTCATGCATTGAATGTTCCATACCTTGAAATCTTCGGTCATAAGGGTGGAGACGGTTCGACGCTTGGTCCATCCCCTCCGCCAGTTGCCCCGGTGAAAACATTCTCTCCGTTTAGAGGCCCCCGGATTTTCCCGTGGTTCTAGTGAGTTGTGAACGTTTGGCTGATCACCTGACTTGGCAAGCATCAGCCGGTTAGCGTTCTCTAGGGTGCAATATTCTCTAAACCTAGTGACTGCGCCAGTTTGGTGAAGAGTTTATAAGCTATTGATAGGTTGTAAAAAAATGTGATAAGGAAACCATTTTTCGACGCGGGTCTCGACGTTGTAAATGGCACTGACATCAAAACGCATCACATGGCAATCCAAATTGCATTTTGAAGCTTGGATGGGGCTGTGGTGCCGAAACCCACTTGAAGTGCGGATAAAGGTCGCTCGCTGCGGACCGCACAAAGGTCCACTTTCGGAACGACGCTGACTTTTGAACGATGAAGAATCGTTTCTCAATGATCGCTATGCATGCCTAAAGTAGCCGCATGACAGTCGATTTACTTTTCGCCCAACGGTGGCCAAAATCTTCGTTGGCTCAAGATGTCGCAAAGATGGACATCTCATCATACCTTCAAGCCTATCAAAGCTTAATGGATCAGGCCCCAACACGTGCGAGTGGCCGACCGTATCTTGGAGGCAGAACCGGATACCCCACGACAGAAGGTGAGACAAACCGCAGAGAAGAGCATTTTGCGATTGCGATGGTGAACGCCCAGCAAAGCTGGAGACTACCAGACGGTACGCAGTTTGAGTTAATTGACTATCAGATCCCACTAAAGTCGAGACGCGAAGATCGTGACATCGGCAAGATCGACATGTTCGGTCTGACAGAACACGGTCGAGCGGTTCTGATTGAGCTCAAAGTTATCGGGCATTCCAGAGGGTCGAGTGACCCTCCTCCTGTCGCGCTCCTTGAAGGGTTGCGCTATGCCTCTATCGTCGAGGCCAATCTTCAGCGGATAGCAGTTGAGCTTCGTGACATCTTTGGTCGCCATATGGTTATGGAAAGACCAGACATCTTGGTGCTTGGAGAGGCTGAATGGTGGTCACGATGGCTGCAAGAAGGCACCGACATCAAAACGGCCTTGGAAGTAAAAGCGCAAGAATTTTCACAGGCTTTCGACATGAGTATTGTCTTTGCGTCCGTGCCCAACACACAGGTTCAATATGGTCGTCGCATACAAGCGCCACGGCTGACCCAGATACCGAAGTTCGATTACCCCAACTCGCTGCCAAAAAGCGCGGTTAATGCGTCCAGCGACCGAGGACAAAACCTCGAAAACCACGAAGCGGTCCTTCAAAGGAATTGGTGGATTTATGCCAATACGCTCGCTGAAGATGATCTCGATGGGTATGAGAGACCGGGACGACCACCCGTTGCATCGTTAGAAAAAGCATCCAAAAACCTCATGCTGCCCCGCGATATAAAGATGGCCTCAGCAATTGAGGCGGAGATCGCTGAAAAAGACCGTCACAAACATTTTCGCTCGTTTCGAAGTTCACAAGCGTTAGCTCAAAGTGTTTTCGGGGCCTTCAAAGCCGCGGGCGCTTTGGAATTGCTGGCTCGGGTTCCAGCGGAATGCGGGCGTCCTGCATTTGGAGTCACAACATTTGAAACAAGACTGTCGATGGAAGTCGATGTTCAAACCCTTAATGAACCCCGACCAACTCAGTTGGACGTAAGTCTTGAGACAGACGACTACCGGGTGGCGGTTGAATGCAAGTTCTGCGAGAGCGAGTTTGGTGCTTGCTCGCGTATCCGGCCCGCAAAGCATGCAACCCCAGTCTGTGATGGGAGCTACACACGACAGCAGGGAAGACAAAACCGCTGCGCCTTATCTGAAATTGGCATTTCATATTGGGACTTCATACCTGAGCTGTTTGATTGGAATGCTGGTCAGGACGCGACGCCATGTCCGCTATTGCCCACCTATCAAATTGTAAGAAACGTTCTTGCCGCGGCCGTTGATCGCGAAGGAAGGGTTAGCTCTGCGAACGGTCATGCGGTCTTTGTTTATGATGGTCGAAATCCTGCGTTCAAACTCGGTGGAACCGCTGACGCTCAACTTAGGCAGGCTACCGCCGCTTGTCGTGTGCCAGGCCTCATACGCCGTGTATCGTGGCAAGAGATTGTTAGGGTTTGTCAGAATAGCGCGGATTTGGCGTGGCTGCTGGAGGCTTTAAAAGAAAAGCACGGCATATACCCAATTCCTTGAGCCTTTCATGTCGCATTCCGCCGATTTTGTTGAAAAAGTCGGCATTAGAACGCGTTGAGGGCTGCCCTCATGCTCGGGTGTCGCCGTTTGGTTCGGGCAATCGCCCGTCGCGCCGCCTTGAGGCGTCTATCTGGCCGCTCAGATCATGCCGTGGC
>JAMWZG010000003.1:0-248 GCA_024304855.1 Paracoccaceae bacterium | reverse complement strand
CGCGAGTTTTCGGAGGTTCTGGGCGATGGCGGCGAGGAGGAATTCGTCTTTGGCACCATTGGGACCGCGCAGGCGTAGCCGGTTCAGGCCGAGGATGCGCTTCAAGTGGGCGAAGAGCATCTCCACCTTCTTCCGCTTGTCTCGGGATACCTTGTAGGCCTTGGTCTTGCGGCATTCGCGGGCGAACTCGCGTGCTTCCTCATGGGGTTCACGGGTGACGTATCGGGCCTCCGCTTTCGGGCAGCAGA
>JAMWZG010000299.1:1832-3508 GCA_024304855.1 Paracoccaceae bacterium | reverse complement strand
TCTTGAACTCCTGTTGCGCAGTCACGCGCGGCAGGCCTGGTCTCAGGCCCTGCGTTTTGCGGACAATCCTGTAGATCTTGACGATCTGGTGGCCGAGGGAATGATCGGGCTGATGCGGGCGGCCGACAACTTCGACCTCAAGCTGAACCATCGTTTTTCGACCTATGCCGCCTTCTGGGTCATGAACGGAGTATTCACCGCATTGGCGCGGATCGGCACTGTGATCGACATGCCTGTGCGAACCTATCTGGACGCACGAATGGGTCGGTTGAGCGGTGAAGATGGCGGGCTGTCTTTCTTGGCGACGCAAGGCGCAGTTCCGCTTGACGCCGGCACCGAGGGTCAGAGCTTGGCTGAGCGTCTGCCCTGTTCCAGCCTGACGCCAGCCGAAACCGCCGAGATGCGTTCTGCGCAAGCCTTTCTGTGTCGTCTTGTCCGACAGGCGCTTGCCTCACTGGACCCGACCGAAAAGGAAATCATCCTGCGGCGGAAACTGGCTGCCGATCCCGAGCCCGTCGAGGCCGTGGCCGCGGATCTGGGCATGACCGTGCAAAGCCTTCGCCAGCGAGAGACACGCGCCCTGACCCGGTTGCGCCGTGACCTTTTGGCGCTCGGGTTCTGCCGCGCGATGCTGCATTGAGGGAGCAGAAATGAACATGTCACCTCTTTCCAGCCCGGTTCCCTTCGCTGTCCTTCAGGGGAAAGGGGATTTGGAGTCCGCGCCAAAACAGATGCCGCTGGAAGAAGCAAAATCAGAAAAGCCTGCGGGTTCGGCGCATCCCCCACAAACAGATAAGCCCAGAGACGGGGATTTTGCGGCAGTTCTGGCGGCCGCGCGACCGCAAGCCGCTTCGGCAAACCCGATAGGAAAAGCGCCAGTCGTGCCACTTGCGCAGATGACTGACGAAGCGCTGGCAACTTTGGTTGCAGATGCGAATGACCTGATAGCCACCTTTCAGGCAGAGAGCGGCACACCTGATCTTGCGGAAATGATCGCCTCGTTCGTCGTGTCTTTGCAGGCGTTCGATGCGGCGACAGGTGGTGAGGCAATGTCAGTCCTTGCAAGGAATCTGGGGCAACTTGATGCGTCGGGTCTGGCCCGGCTTAAAGCCGCGGCCCTGGACCCTGCCGCGCTTTTTGCCGCGCTTGCCTCTCTTGCAGGTATTCCTGTCACAAACAGTGCTGGGGCGCTGATCCAGATGCCGAAGGCCTTGCAAAGCTTCTGGTCGCAAGGGGATGCGGTGCTGGTCGAGACGCGCGTGTCAACGCCGGAACAGATCAGAGACGGTCTTTTGCCGTCCCGGACAGCGGCGCCGACATTGGATCCCGAGCTTGCCGTCACCCCCCTTCAGCCGCAGCCATCGAGTCCAGCCGACATGCGCATGGATGTGCGCACGGCCGTAATGAACGCGCTAGCTGCAACGGGGGCCGGGCCCGATGCAGAGGTCGTTCCGGTCCTTGCAGCGCCGTCGGAAACCCGCCCCATCATGTCGAGTGCCCCCGAAATGGCGCGGCCGGTCGATGTCTGGCAGCCGCCTGCCTCTGGTTTTGCGCGCAACCTTGTGCAGCAGATCCGCACAGCCAAGTTCGTCGATGGTCATACAAGGATTTCCCTGGCGCCGCGCGGTTTGGGCGAGATCGAGATCGATATGCGGCCGGTCTCTTATACACATTCT
>JAMWZG010000299.1:0-1822 GCA_024304855.1 Paracoccaceae bacterium | reverse complement strand
CCATTTCGGGGGCACTCGACATGATGAGGCGGGCAAGCTGCGCATTATCCTGCGCGCTGAGAACCCGGCGGTGTTGCATGCGTTGCGCGGCGACCGGGATGGTCTGCTGCTGACCTTGACCGAAAGCGGCGCGGATATCCGAGAGGCTGATCTGAGCTTTGAGGATTTTAGCCACCGCCAGCGCCGGGAGACCGATCTGGCTCACGCGCCGTCCCTCCGCATCCCGGAAGATGGTCTTGTTGAGGCGCCAGAGGTCGAAATCACGCCGGCCCGGATCACCGCGGCCGGCTCGCTTGACATGCTAACCTAGGGAAACGTCATGGAAATCGCACGCACTATGTCCAACGCCGACTCGTCAATGCCCAATGGCGCGAGTATTGCGAAAGACAAACTCGACACGGATTATCAGAGTTTCCTGAAGCTGCTGATTGCGCAGGTTTCAAACCAGGATCCGCTTGAACCGATGGACTCGACAACCTTCGTGTCCCAGTTGGCACAGTTGACGCAGGTCGAGCAATCCATCGTGACCAACTCCAATCTGGAAAGCATCGACCAAAGGCTGGGCAATGTCGAAGCTCTCTCGGATGTGCAACTGATCGGACGGGACGTGACCGTTCCCACGGATCGCATCGAACTGCGGGACGGGACCGCCAGCTTGACCTATTCCCTGTCGGGTGAGGCGCAGAATGTCACGGTCACGATCAAGACTATTGATGGCACGGTCGTGCGCGAATTGACTGGTCAACCCGGCGCGTCCGGCGTGCCACAAGTCGTCACTTGGGACGGGCGGGATTCCGGGGGACTTCCCGTTCCGGACAGCATTTTCCAGGTTTCTGTCGCCGCCACTGACACCGCCGGTGCGCCTGTCGCCTATCAGACCACATCGACCAGCCGGGTCGAGGAGCTGACTTTCCGCGAAGGATATCCGTTGCTTGTCCTGCGCAACGGGTCCGAGGCCTATGCGGGAAGCGTGACGGCCGTGCGTTAAGGCGTGGCTAGGGTTATCGGCCTGAATCGGATTTCAGTTATATCCGACGTCGTGCTTGTAGAGCGTCAGGAAAAGAACATCTTCGACATCGGTGAAAGTCTGCTGAAGCTCAGACGTCAGCTTGCCGGATAGTTCGTGGGAGTCGATGGCCACACCGCGCAGGATCGGCGTGTCTGCAGCGCTGGCCATGGCTGTCTCGATCGCTGCCTGAAGCCGCGCAGCGTTTTGCGGGATCTCGTAACGTGCGGCGCTTTCGGCATCCGTGACCGCGACAGCAAGGTCCGCGACGACAAAGCTGACGCTGGCGGCCTTGCGCACCGGAAGTGTCACATTCGCCATTTTCACCAGATGCGGGCGTGCCGCATTTGTCGATAGCTGGCGCGTAGCGTCAACAGGTGCGATCTCGTCACTTGCGGAAAGGGTGGTCTTCGCTGGGACGGCGTTGGCTGCTCTGACCTCGGCTGCACGCAGGATGGTATCGGCCTGCGTGTCAGGCGCCGTCAGAGTTGCAACGGGTGTTGCCGAACCCACGTTCTCGGACAGGGCGGACGAAGGCAGTTCCTGACCTTTCATCAATGTGCCTGCGGCAAAGCCAAGTGTCGCAAAACTGCCGATGACAACCATCGCGAAGATCGGAAGTGCTCTCATTGTCTTGCCCTTGCATCATAACCCGCATCATCGCGTGACACAGGATTCGGGCATTAGTTCAACCTCAATACGGCAAGACAATGTCCACGATGTCTTCTCCGTAGCTGCGCTGTTGTTGTCGTGAAATCTGACCCCTTCCACCATAGGTGATGCGTGCTTCAGCAACTTTTTCATAGGGAATGGTGT
>JAMWZG010000298.1 GCA_024304855.1 Paracoccaceae bacterium | reverse complement strand
CCCCGCCCGATGCGCATAGGGGCCGGTCTGGCCGAAGCCTGTGATCGAGCAGTAGATCAGCCCCGGATTGATCCTGGACAGGCTGGCATAGTCCAGCCCGTATTTGACCAGACCGCCCAGCTTGAAATTCTCGATGAGAATATCGGCGTCGCGCACGAGTTCGCGGACCTTCTCCTGCCCCTCGGGCGTGCGGAAATCCACGGTCACGCTGGATTTGCCACGGTTGCAGGAGTGGAAATAGGAGGCGGACCTGTCCCCTTCACGTTCGATGAAGGGCGGGCCCCATTGGCGGGTGTCATCGCCTTCGGGGGCCTCGACCTTGATCACCTCGGCGCCCAGATCGGCAAGCGTCTGACCGGCCCAGGGGCCGGCCAGGATACGGGCCAGTTCAACGACCTTCAGGCCGGAAAGCGGGGCGTCCATCATTCACCCAATTTTTCGTCCAGAATGGCCTTGAGGTCGGCATAGGCCATGTTGGAATGCTTCTCACCGTCGATGATCAGCGTCGGGGTGGAGTTCACGTCATCCGCCTCGGCATTGGCCTGATACCAGGCCACCATCGCCTGCGCGGTGTCATTGTCGGCAAGGCAGGCTTCCAGCTGCTCGTTCTCGAGCCCGGCCACACGTCCGATGCGGCGCAGATTCTCTGCGATCAGCGCAGGATCACCGCCGCCTGCGATCCATTCGGACTGCTGTTCGTAAAGCAGATCCGCGATCCCGAAGAACTTGGACGGCTCGCAGCGCGCCACCATCGCAGCCCAGAGGCCGAAACGGTCGAAATAGACATCGCGATAAATGAAACGCACCTTGCCGGTGTCCACATACTCGGCCTTCAACTGCTTGAGCGGGCCGGTGTGGAAGGACGCGCAATGCGGGCAGGTGAAGGAGGCATATTCGATCAGCGTGATCGGCGCATCCTCGGCCCCCATCACCATCTCGACGATGCCGGAGGTGTCGATGTCGGCGGCCTGCGCGTTGACCATGCCCAGATCGGGCATCCCGGTTGAGGAGGGGCGCATCAGCGACCAGCCGCCTGCGGCCAGAGCAAGAGCGGAGATGCCGACAAGGGCGTTTCTGCGGTTCATATGGTTCACCTTTCCTTCAAGGGTCTGCGCGGCAGATGGCCCGCAACCTCAGTGTTTCGACTTGGATAGAACGTTCCGGGCCAGCGATTCAATCGCTGCGCGGAGTTTTTCGTCACCCACCCCCTCGGCCACGGCGGCAGCGTGGCGGGTCACGACGGGATCCGAGGCCGGATCGTGGCGCGCCTTGGGGGCATGGCTGAAATCGGCCTGCCCTTCGGCAAAGCCGGTCGGCGCGGTCTGGGTGATGCGGATACGCGCGATGGCGTTATAGCCATAGACGGCATTCACCTTTTCGCGCAGGCGTTCCTTCTGCATCTCGAGCATCGGGGCCTGCGCGCCGGTGGTCAGCACCGAGAGCGTGGCCCCCATGCCTTGCCGGCCATAGGACACATCGACGGGCCGGGCGATGCGGGCAATATCCTCGCCCACGATCTCGGGCCAATGGGTCAGGAGGCGGGTCACGGCAAAGCCGCGCGATTCCCCGGCACGGCGGATCTGCCCCTGAAGCAGGGTTGCGGCGCGCGTGAACTGATATGTGGTCGGTCGCCGGGCGGCCATGACTTGCATCCCTCTAAGTTGCCCTATTCTAGTAGGCATATGGCGTGACGCCAGCCAATAAGCGGATCAAGGAGGATAAAGATTGCGTGACGCGTCCCCCGACCGGGAAGGAGCCGAGGCCCTGCCGGCCCGTCTGCTGGGCTGGTATGACCGCCATGCCCGCGCCCTGCCGTGGCGCGTGCCGCCGGAGGAGAGCCGGGCCGGTGTCCGCCCCGACCCCTATCGCATCTGGCTGTCCGAGGTGATGCTGCAACAGACGACCGTGGCGGCGGTCAAGGACTATTTCCACCGTTTCACGACCCGCTGGCCGACAGTCGCCGCGCTGGCCGCCGCCGAGGATGGCGAGGTGATGGGCGAATGGGCAGGGCTTGGCTATTACGCCCGTGCGCGCAACCTGCTGAAATGCGCGCGTGCCGTGGTGGCGGATCACGGCGGAGCCTTTCCCGACACGCGCGAGGGGCTTCTGACCCTGCCGGGGATCGGGCCTTATACGGCATCGGCCATCGCCTCGATCGCCTTTGGCCGGGCAGAGACTGTGGTGGATGGCAATGTGGAACGCGTGATGGCGCGGTTGCATGACATTCACACGCCCTTGCCCGCCGCCAAGCCGGAACTGACGGCCGCCGCCGCCGCCCTGACCCCGGCAGAACGGCCGGGTGATTACGCGCAGGCGGTGATGGATCTGGGCGCCACGATCTGCACCCCGCGCAACCCCGCCTGCGGCATCTGCCCCTGGCGAGAGCCCTGTGTCGCGCGGGCGGCAGGCACCGCCGCCGATCTGCCGCGCAAGACGCCGAAAAAGGCGCAACCCGTGCGGCGTGGCATCGCTTTTGTCACCCGGCGTGCGGATGGGGCCTGGCTGCTGGAGCGTCGGCCGGATCGCGGGCTGCTGGGCGGGATGCTGGGCTGGCCCGGCAGCGACTGGACCGAGGGGGCGCCGGTCGCCATCCCGCCCGTCGCGGCCGATTGGGTGGTGCTGGAGGCCGAGGCGCGCCATACCTTCACGCATTTCCACCTGCTGCTGGAGATCAGGATTGCGACCGTCCCGCAGAATACCCCTGCGCAGGTCGGTGAATTCCTTGACATGGCCGCGTTTCGGCCATCCGATCTGCCCACCGTCATGCGCAAGGTCTTTGACCTTGCACGACCTGCCTTCGAGACTGTTATGTAACCCGTGACCCTTTGACAGAGCTGCCAGATGTCCCAGTTCATCCCCGCCGACCACCTGACCCGCATCACCCGCGCGCTGCCGTTCTGGCTGTCGCTTCTGCTGATCCCGGTGGCCTGGCTGGGCGCGGTGCAGGGGGGGTGGACCGTCATCCTGCTACCGATCATCACTTGGTATTTCTTCAGCTTTCTGGATGCTTTGCTGGGGCTTTACACCGACAATGCCGATCCGCAGACCGAGGAGGGCAAGCTGACATGGTATCGCGCGATCACCCTGATCTGGGCGCCGGTGCAATTCGTGACGCTGTTCGGCCTGATCTGGTATGTGAGCCAGAGCGGGCATCTATCCAACCTTGAGAAGATCGCGCTGTTCTTTGGCGTGGGCGTGATCACCGGCACCATCGGCATCAACTACAGTCACGAGCTGATGCATCAGAAGAACAGGACAGAGCGCAATCTGGCCGATCTGCTGCTGGCGATGGTGCTCTATTCGCATTTCCGGTCTGAACATCTGCTGGTGCATCACCGGCATGTCGGCACATCGCGCGACCCCGTGACCGCGCGGTATAACGAGGGGTTTCACAGGTTTTTCCCGCGTGTCTTGCGGCAATCGCTGACATCGGCCTTCAAGGCGGAACGTGACATGCTGGCGCGGCGTGATCTGCCCTGGACGGATCTGTCCAATCCCTTCTTCCGCTACTGGGCGCTTCAGCT
>JAMWZG010000297.1:2399-3527 GCA_024304855.1 Paracoccaceae bacterium | reverse complement strand
GGCAGGCACGGCTGGTCAGGGTCGCGCAGGGGGCTGTCGGTCCGGTTCAGGAGAGACACATCAGATTCGGAATATGACAACCAAAAGGGGAGTTTGTGGCACAGCTTGTGGCGACGCTGTGTTCTTTGACCACAGATTGATCACATTTTTGCGCAATCTTGCGGCATTGTTTCCAATTTGATCTCTTAAAATATGGCAAATCGATGTTTTTTCATTGGCTTTGGGTGAGAAAACAATCTAGGGTGAATTACCAGATTTTGTGTCCCGAGTGTTGTGTTTGTCGTGAGTGGCCTTGTGCTGCTTGGTAGAAATTTTTCAATGAGGAACCGTAGCGTGACCGTATTCAAGATTGCATCAACGGCGCTGGCATCCGCAACCGCATTTGCAATGTCCACTGCAACCGTCTTCGCTATGGGTGGCCGTTCGGGTCGTCCCGGCGAATATGGCAACCACGGCGGCAATGGCGGCCATGGTGGCGGATCGTCCAACCTGTCCACCTCGGGCGGCAGCGTCCCCGGTGGTGAAGCCTCCGTTCCCGGCAACGTCTCCAGCGTGCCTGAAATCGACGCATCGACCGGCCTGCTGGCAATGGCAGCCGTTCTGGCGATCGTCGCTTTCATGTGGGAGCGGAACCGTCGTCAGAACGCCTGATCGGGCCGACTGACTGACTGCTTGGGGGAGCAGAACAAGGCGCGTTGCCAATGGCACGCGCCTTTTTCCTTTTTGCGCCTTGTGTGTGACGCTGACTGGTTCGTGAAAAAGGGGCAGACGATGGCCTGCCCCTTGATCCGGTGCGATGCCGGTGTGGTGTTATTTCGGCAGCAGAACGCTGTCGATACGGTGGATCACGCCGTTCGAGCCGATGATGTCGGCCTGAGTCACGGTCGCCTTGTTCACGCGCACGCCGTTGGTGCCATCCACATGCACGGTCTGACCCTGCACGGTTGCGACATCCATGCGCTGACCGGCCAGTTGGTCCGAGGTCACGGCGCCGGGGACGACGTGATAGGTCAGGATCGAGACAAGCTGATCCTTGTTTTCCGGCAGCAGCAGGCTTTCGACCGTGCCTGCGGGCAGCGCGGCGAAAGCGGCATTGGTGGGGGCGAAGATGGTGAAGGGGCCGTCGCC
>JAMWZG010000297.1:0-2389 GCA_024304855.1 Paracoccaceae bacterium | reverse complement strand
CCTTGAGCGTCTCGGCCAGGCCTGCGGCGCCGACGGCGGCGACGAGGGTGCTGAACTGGTCATTGCTGGCCAGAATATCGACGACATCCGGCTCCGACATGGTCGGGGCGCAGGCAACAAGGGTCGCGGCGAAAGCGGCAGCGGCGCCGGTCTTGAACAGGGTGCGGCGGCTCAGGCCCTTGATCGTATTCGTCGTGAAAGTGTTCATGATAATCTCCCGGTTGTGATTGCATTGCGATGAAGTGTCGCAATGATTGTTCACTACGGGGGGATAATGGAGCTGGATCATTAAAAGCGGGAAAGTAGCTGCATTGGCTTGCCTATGCCGATGACAAGGCCGCGTCGGGGATGTGCTGCGCCGTCGATGACATGGGAATGGGGTCAGCGTCTGACCCTGCACGGCGCGGTTCCCTGATCCCCCGCGGCGCCGTCAGGTGCCAGGTGGAACGTCCAGGAAAAGCTGTTGTCATCCAGAACAAGGCGCAAGAGACCGGGCACACCGATGAGGACTTTGTCGATATGTTCGGGAAGCGCCTCGGGACTGTGAGGGGGAAGTATCGCGCCGCCCGGCCCGACAGTGAAACGCATCATGCCGTCGATGTCATCCGGCTGGCCATCCGCAGTGATCGGTTTGCTGCGCTCATAGATATGATTGTGACCATTCAGGGCAACACTGCCACCTGCCGCGTGAATCTGCTGGAAAAGCGCCATCGCATTCTCGCCAAAGCGCCGATAGCTCAGCGCGTGGGCGGGGCGATGGAAGAAGGCCAGAAGGCAGGCATCAGGAAAGGCGTGCAACTGATTGTCGATCCATCGCGCCTGTTCGGAGCCGGGCTTGGCGTCAATCTCGCTGTTCAGGGACAGAAAAAGCCAGTTGCGCCATGTCACGGCATAGTAGCCGCGACGGTCCGGTCCGGCCTGCGCGCCCCAGAAATCGTAATAGGCGAAGGCTCCCGGCGTGATGTATTCGTGATTGCCGGGGGCGGGAAGGGTCCGCTCACGCAGATCGCCCCACACAGGGGCGAAGCAATCTGCAAACTCTCCGGGTGTGCCGCGGCCCTGTTCCAGATCGCCCACAGCGAGGATCGGGGCGTCCGGCCAAGTGCGCGCCAGTGCGATCATCGCCTCTGGCGCATGGCGATAGGGGGTATAGGTGCCGCGCCAGCCGAGTTGGTTCGAGATGGCGGGCAATAGGCCCATGGGCCTGTCGGTGCGCTTGCAGCGCATGATGTCGCTTGTCACCAGGACGGTCAGGCTGTCCTGCGTGCGCGCGGCCCACCTGTCCAGAACCTCTTGCGGGGTTGGTTCTTTTCCGTCCGCTCCGATGGCTTGGCCGATGCGATACCGGACTTCGGACGCAAGCCATGCAAAAGCCATGTATTCCGCAGCGAGGATGAACAGCACCCCTGCCAGCACGACACCAAACACCTTGCCCGTGCGGGCAAGCGAAACACGCGACACCATGCGACACCAACACCAGAACCGATACACGCGGCCCGAACAGGGCCGTTCACAGATGCGTGATCAGTATCATGGCTGGAGTGCCGAAGGCGAGAACTTTGTCGCGCGCCTGTGAGGGTCAGGCGCGCGCGGGGTGCAGCGCGATGCCGTTGCGGGATTTGCCGGCTTTGCCCAGGTAGCGGTCAAAGCCCAGATCGGCGCTGTCGATCTGCGTGGTGCGGCCCGACATGATGTCGGCCAGCACGCGGCCCGAGCCTGCGGCCATGGTCCAGCCCAATGTGCCGTGACCCGTGTTCATGAACAGATTGGCCACGGGCGTGCGGCCCACGACGGGTGTGCCATCGGGTGTCATCGGGCGCAGGCCGGTCCAGAACTGGGTCTGCCGCGTGTCGCCCGCCCCGCCGAACAGATCCTGCACGGAATGCAGCAGGGTGGCTTTGCGCTTGTCATGCAGGGACAGATCGAATCCCGCCAACTCGGCCATGCCGCCGACGCGGATGCGGTCGCCCAGACGGGTGATGGCAATCTTGTGCGTCTCGTCCATGACGGTGGAAAGGGGGGCGCGCGCCTCGTCGATGATGGGCAGGGTGATGGAATAGCCTTTGACCGGATAGACCGGCAGGCGCATCCCGAGGGGGGCGACCAGCGCGGGGGAGTAGCTGCCAAGGGCCAGAACAAAGGCATCCGCCGTCACATCCCCGTCCGAGGTGCTGACCGAGGCGATGCGCCCGCCCGCCATGTTCAGCCGCTGGATCGACACACCATGGCGGAAGGTCACGCCCAGTGCGGCGGCTTTGGCGGCAAGACCTTGGGTGAATTTGAAGCAATCGCCGGTTTCATCCGCCGGCAGGCGCAGCCCGCCCACGATCCGGTCGGCGGCGCTGCGCAGGCCCGGCTCGGCGGCAAGGCATCCGGCGCGATCCAGCAC
>JAMWZG010000296.1 GCA_024304855.1 Paracoccaceae bacterium | reverse complement strand
CATGATCGCCGCCGATGCCTTCGGCCTGGGCAGCTTCTCGGTCGCCGAAAGCTCGGAACAGGGGATGCTGGCGCAGGTCACGCGCGCCGACCGGCGCGGAGAGCCGATCGTCTTTCTGGGCTGGGAGCCGCATCCCATGAACGCCAATTTCGACATGACCTATCTGGAAGGCGGCGACGACTGGTTCGGCCCCAATCTGGGTGGCGCGGAAGTGCGCACCAACACCCGCGCAGGCTATGCGGCGGAATGCCCGAACCTTGGCACCTTCTTCACCAATCTCGAATTCACCCTCGCGATGGAGAACGAGATCATGGGCGCCATCCTCAACGACGGCACCGACCCGGCCGAGGCGGCAAAAACCTGGCTGACCGCCAACCCCGCTGTGCTGGATGGATGGCTCTCGGGCGTGACCACCCGCGACGGCGCCGAAGCCCTGCCCGCCGCCCGCGCGGCCCTGGGCCTGTAACAACGCCTTCTGCGACATGGCCCCGTTTCCCGCTCCGGGAAGGGGCCATTACAAGGTGCCACCCGAACCGAAAGGGCGCGCGTCCCGATGAACTGGCTGACCGACACCAAGATCCCCGTGGGTGACTATGCCGACCGGGCCTTCACATGGCTCGAGATCAACGCGGCCTTCTTCTTCGACGCCATGTCCGACGGGCTGGAGGCGTTGATCGCGGGCATCCTCTGGGTCTTGCAAAGCCCGCATCCGCTGGTGGTGATCGGCGCGTTCGTGGCGCTGACACTGCTGGTGCAGCGCAGTTGGAAACCCGCGCTTCTGGTGGGGCTGGGGTTTCTCTTCATCGTCAATCAGGGCTATTGGGAGCAGACCACCCAATCGCTGACGCTGGTGCTGGCAGCCTGCGTCGTCTGCATGGGTC
Source organism: Paracoccaceae bacterium (assembly GCA_024304855.1). Lineage (GTDB taxonomy): Bacteria > Pseudomonadota > Alphaproteobacteria > Rhodobacterales > Rhodobacteraceae > Seohaeicola. Next base: position 2,696 of record JAMWZG010000296.1, on the reverse strand, counting down.
TGGGTGTGCCCATCGGCATCGCCGCCGCGCATCGACCGGCACTTTACCGCGCGATGCGGCCTGTGCTCGACCTCATGCAAACGCTGCCAACTTTCGTCTATCTCATTCCCGCCATTGTCTTTTTCGGCATCGGCATGGTGCCCGGCCTGATCGCCACGGTGATCTTCGTGCTGCCCGCACCGATCCGCCTGACCCATCTGGGCATCACCGCCACCCCCACCGCCTTGCGTGAAGCGGCACAGGCCTTTGGCGCCACCCCGCGCCAGACCCTGCTCAAGGTGGAGCTGCCCTATGCCCTGCCGCAGATCATGGCCGGGCTGAACCAGACCATCATGCTGTCGCTGTCGATGGTGGTGATCGCAGCACTTGTCGGCGCAGACGGCCTTGGTGTGCCGGTGCTGCAAGCGCTCAACCGCGTCAACCCGGCGCTGGGGTTCGAATCCGGGCTGGTTATCGTGGTGCTGGCCATCCTGCTGGACCGGATGCTGAGGATCGAACGCAAATGAGCCGCACATCTGCCCCCAGGGACACGGCCGGCATCGCCGTGCGTTTCGACAATGTCTCGATCGTCTTCGGGGATCATCCCGAACGCGCCCTGCCCCTGATGGACAAGGGGCTGAGCCGGGCCGAAATCCAGCAGAGCACGGCACAGGTGCTGGGCGTGCATGATTGCAACCTCGAGGTGCGGGAGGGCGAGATCCTCGTCCTGATGGGCCTCTCGGGTTCCGGCAAATCCACGCTCCTGCGCGCGGTCAACGGTCTCAACCCGGTCTGCCGGGGCGCGGCGCATGTCTGCGACGGCAATGTGCTGGTCGATGTCACCCATGCCGACGCCGCCACGCTGCGCCGCCTCAGGCTGCACCGCGTCGCCATGGTGTTTCAGCAATTCGGCCTGCTGCCCTGGCGCAGCGTGCGCGAGAACGTGGGGCTGGGGCTGGAACTGGGCGGCATGAGCCGGGCCGAAAGGCTGGAACGGGTCGATGCGCAACTGGAACTGGTGAACCTGACCCAATGGGCCGACCGCCGTGTAGGAGAGCTGTCGGGCGGGATGCAGCAGCGCGTGGGCCTTGCCCGCGCCTTCGCGACCGAAGCACCGATCCTCTTGATGGACGAGCCCTTCTCGGCGCTGGACCCGCTGATCCGCGCCAAGTTGCAGGACGAGTTGCTGGAACTGCAATCCGCCTTGAAACGCACGATCATCTTCGTCAGCCATGACCTTGATGAGGCGTTCAAGATTGGCAATCGCATCGCCATCATGGAAGGCGGCCGCATCGTGCAATGCGGCACACCGCAACAGATCTTCACGCATCCGGCCACTGATTACGTCGCCGAATTCGTGGCCCATATGAACCCCTTGGGCGTGTTGACCGCCGCCGATGTCATGTCCCCCTTGCAAGGCAGCGACAGCGGCCCGACGGTGCCCGCAAACGCCGCGATCCGCGCCGTCATGCTGGCCCTGCAAACGGCAGGCGAGGCCGCGCTGATCGTGCAGGACGCCCATGACCGCCCGCTCGGCCGGATCACCCGCAGCGACGTGATGACTGCCCTGCTGGACCCGCGCGCCACCGCGGCATCTGCTGCCCAAAGCGGATAGCGTCGATTTTCTTGAGTATGTGCAGAACGATGAAAGGGCGCGTCCCGCGCGTCCTCAGACCTTGGTGGCGGGGGCGGGTGGCGTGACCAGCTGGCGTTTGAGCATCGCCTCACGCCATGTGATGAAGGTGATCGAGCCAAGGATGACCAGCCCGCCGATCACCACCCAGAGATCCACCCCCTCGTCAAAGAACAGCGCCCCCAGCGCCACGGCCCAGACCAGTTGCAGGAAACTGACGGGTTGCGTCACCGTCACGGGGGCCACGGCAAAGGCAAGGGTCATCGTATAATGCCCCGCCGTTGCCAGCAGGGCCACAAGCGTCAGCACCACAAGAGCCTCGGTCGTCGGCGGCACCCAGACCGCGATGGCCATCGGGGCCAGACCCACCGTCACCCAGATCGACAGCATCCCCACGACAATCGCGGCATTGGTTTCATCCGTCAGCAGCTTGGCCAGCAGATAGGACGCCCCAAAGACCACCGCCGCCCCCAGCATCGCCAGATGACCGGGGCCGATCTCGCGGAAACCGGGACGCAGGATGATCAGCGCCCCGATCAGCGCAACCACAACCGCAATCACCCGCCGCGCCGCCAGCTTTTCCCCCAGAAACACCGCCGCGCCCAGCGTGACATAGATAGGGGCCAGATAGTTCATCGCCGTCACATCCGCGATCGGGATGCGCGCCATGGCAAAGAACCACAGCGCCACACCGATGGAATGCGATAAGCCCCGCGCCGTGAACAAGACCCATTGCCGCCGCGACAGCCGCGTGGCCAGGATCGGCCGGATCAGCGGGATCAGAAACACCAGCCCGATGGCATAGCGCAGAAAAGCCGCCTCGGGGGCGGGAATGCCGGGCCCCAGATATTTGACCAGAGCGGTGACACCCACAAAAAGAAGGCCCGTCACCACCATCCAGAAAACACCCAGAACCGGGCGGGCCTGTCTTTGCGCGCTGCTCATGCGCGGCATCAAGTCACGAAGCCGGGGTGGCCGCAAGGGGCGCGGGGAAAAAATCCCGCGCCTTTATCGCGCCTTAACTGCCGCAGCCATGCCGGGCGCAGGGTTTCTTCTTGCTGCAAATATCCAAGACACAGCCCCT
>JAMWZG010000295.1 GCA_024304855.1 Paracoccaceae bacterium | reverse complement strand
GACCCAGCCCCCGCGCCCAGTCCTGCACGGCACCCGGCCCGAACCCCTCCAACGCCGGGCGCAACAGCGGCCCCGCCTCGGCATAGGCCGCCACGAAAGCCTGCAACGCCTCGTCCTTGGTGATGTTCAGCCCCGATTTCCCCGCCATCAGGAACTTGCGCCCCACAGACGGTTTCGCCTCGGCCACGACAACCCGCAATCCGGCCCGCGCCAAAGCCTCCGCCGCCATCAACCCGGCAGGCCCCGCCCCGATCACCAAAGCCTCACGCATCGCGCCCCTTGCCTTTGCCCGCGCCTGTCCCATCCTTGCACGCCATGGACAGCGACATCCCGATCTGCCCGCTCTGCCTGCGCCCGATCCCGGCCGATGTGCCGCAATCGGCCCATCACCTGATCCCGAAACTCAAGGGCGGCAAGGGCGGCCCCACCGTGCTGATGCATCACATCTGCCACAAGGAAATCCACGCCACCCTGACCGAATCCGAACTGGCCCGGCATTTCAACACGCCCGAGGCGCTGCGCAGCCATCCCCGCCTCGCCCGCTTCGCCGGTTGGATCGCCAAACGCCCGCCGGGGTTCCTGTCAAAAAGCCCCGGATCAAGACGCAAACGCTAGGCCCCTCGTTTCTTCTTGCCCCAAATATCCAATCCGACAGCCGCCTTTCAGCGACACATCCCCTTCATCGTGCTGGCAAATTCCGCCTTGGCCGCCAGCGTGTCCGCCGCAATCGCCCGCGCCACCTCGATCAAGGCAACATCCTCCACGATCCGGTCGATCAACCCATAGGACAGCGCCTCCTCCGCCGTTAGCTTCTGCCCGCCCATCAGCACCAGCTTGGTCCGCGCCGGTCCCATCAGCGCCACCATCCGCCCCGGATCTGACGGCTGCGGCAGAAAGCCCAGCTTCATCACCGGATAGAAGAACTTCGCCCCCGGCACCGCGATCCGCAGGTCACAGGCCAGCGCCATCCCCATCGACCCGCCCGCCAAAGTGCCGTTCAGCGCCGCGATCGACAGGCCGGGCAGGGCGGCAATCGCCCCCGACAACCGCTCCCACAAGGGGCTGGTCGCCAGACCCGCCCGCGCCGCCTCCAGATCGGCCCCGGCGCTGAAGACCTTGCCCCGGCCCGTCAGGATCAGAACCCGCGCCGCCTGCGCGGCCTCGGCAATCTCGCACAGCTCCTCCAGCATCCCGGCCGTCAGGGAGTTGGCCTTGTCGGGCCGGTTGATCGTGACGGTCCACAGACCGCCGTCCTTCTCCACCTCGATCATATCAGCCCCACCCGGCGACGAACGCCCTCATCGCGCAAGGAAATCTCGCGCCCCAGCCAGTCATCCGCATCGCCTGAACACATCCACAGCAAGGCCCGCGCGGGCCAGTCGGCAGGAATGTGATCCTCCCATTCCAGCTTGGCAATCGGCCCCACACCGCTTTTCTTGATCACCCGCTGCATGTCCGTCGCCACCGTGCCGGGTGACAGGCCCATCACCCGCACACCCGCAGCCCCCGCCTCCAGATGCGCGCAGGATGTCAGCATCGCCGCCCCCGCCTTGGACGCGCAATAGCCGCTCCACCCTTCCAGCGGGTTATGCGCGGCACCCGAACTGATCGTGATGATCGTGCCGCGTCCCTGCGCCTGCATCACCGGCAGCGCCGCGCGCATCCCGTGGAACACACCCTTCAGGTTGATATCTATCGCCCGGCCCCACTCGGCGGCATCCGCCGCATCCAGCCGCGCAATGGGCTCGATCACACCCGCATTCCCGATCAGAACATCCAGCGCGCCAAACCGGCTGACCGCCAGATCCACCGCCGCCTGCACCTGCGCCATATCCGTCACGTCGCAGGCCAGGCCCACCGCCGCATCGCCGATCTCGCCCGCGATCCGCTCCACCGCTGCCCTGTCCCGCGCCGCCAGAACCACATTGGCCCCCGCCGCCGCAAAGGCCCGCGCCGCTGCCGCGCCGATCCCCCGGCTTGCCCCGGTGATCAGAACCGTCCTACCCTTGATTGCGTCCATCCTGCCCTCCTTCGGTTTTTCCAGTGGTAAACCGCCCAATTCACCGGGTCCAGCACCATCGGCTCTTGACGCTTGGCCCCTATCCGTCACACTGCGCGCCGCATAGTCGCGGAAAGGTTGACAACATGAGTTTCTGGTCTCGCCAACTGGGCAGCAGCACCATCGCCATTTTCATCACCGGATCGGCCGCCTGGGCCGATGTGACCGCCCAGCAGGTCTGGACGGATTTCAAAAGCTATCTCGAGGATTTCGGCTATTCCGTCGAAGGCACCGAGGATGTGGCGGGCGACACCGTCACCGTCACCGGCCTCACCCTGACGTTCGACAGCCCGCAGGACGGCACTACCGCCAGCATGGCCATGGACAGCCTGATCTTTGCCGAAACCGGCGATGGCCGCGTCGAGGTGACGATGCCCGCGCAGATGCCGCTGGCCTTCTCCTTCACCCCGCCCGCCGATCAGCCAGAGGGCGAGGATGTCTCCGGCACCGTCGATTACACCCAGCAGGGCTTCACCATGGTCGTGTCGGGCGATCCCGATGACATGGTCTATACCTACGGGGCCGCCGCCATGGCCTTCACCCTGACCGGCCTTGTCGTGGACGGCCAGCCCGTCACCATCGACGAGGCGGTGATGCGCCTGACCGATGTGGCCGGCGAAAACAGCATGTCCGGCACCGATCTGCGCAGCTCCGCCCAGACCATGACCGCCGCCGCGCTCTCCTATGTGCTCGACATGGCCAATCCCGAAGACCCGACCGGCCGCATCTCCTTTGCCGGTGGTCTGGAAAACCTCGCCTTCGACGGCACGGTCAGCCTGCCGGCCGATGCGGATATGAACGACCTGCCCGCCGCCATGCGCGCAGGCTTCGCCGTGGACGGCGGCTATTCCTACGAGGGCGGCTCCTCCGACATCTCGGTGACGGGGCAGGGCCAGAGATTCGAGGGCAGCACCAGCTCGGACGCAGGCCGCCTCACGGTCAAGATGGACGGCACCCAGATTGCCTATTCCGGCACCGCCACAGGCGTCGCCATGAACTACTCCGGCTCCGAGATTCCCCTGCCGATCACCCTGGGCATGGGCGAGGCCGGGTTCAACATGCTCTTCCCCATCGGCCAGACCGAGGAACCGACGGATTTCGCCCTTGGCCTGACGCTGGCCGATGTGACCGTCTCGGATGCGATCTGGGGCATGATCGACCCCGCCGGACAATTGCCCCGCGACCCCGCCACCCTGGCCTTCGACCTGACAGGCAAGGCCCGCGTGACGCAGGACATCATGGACGAGGCGGCGATGATGGCCGCCACCACCCCGCCGGGAGAGTTGCACGCCCTGACCGTGAACGCCCTGACGCTGGCGATTGCCGGGGCACGCCTGACCGGCGCCGGCGATTTCACCTTCGACAACACCGATCTGACCACCTTCGACGGGATGCCCCGCCCCGAAGGCGCGCTGGATCTGGAACTGACCGGCGGCAATACCTTGCTGGATACGCTGGTCGCCATGGGCCTCCTGCCCGAGGATCAGGCCATGGGCGCGCGCATGATGCTGGGCCTCT
>JAMWZG010000294.1 GCA_024304855.1 Paracoccaceae bacterium | reverse complement strand
CGTGGAAACGCGCGACATCAATCAGGGCACGATCGAACAGGACCGGCTGGATTTCGTGGAAAACGAGAACCTCTTCACCGATCTGGCGGATTGAGCGCGGCCACAGCGCGGTCACGGCCCGGCCACAGCGCGGCCTGACGGGCAACAGACTGCGGCGCGATGCACACTTGAAGCCGTCATCGCCACTGGCTAGTTTCCGCCCGCGCAGGCAGGCGGACCCCACCTGCGCAAGCCCAGACCCCAGCTTTTACCATGTGTCCTTTTGTGTGCCCCCATGCGCGACCTTCGGGATGTGCCTGCCTATCTGATCAACCTTGACGACAATGCCGACAGACTGACCGCCAGCACCGATGCCCTGACCCGTGCGGGCCTGTCCTTTTCCCGCGTGCCCGCCGTGGACGGGCGCGGGCTGGACCTTTCGACCTTGCCCGATTGCGACATGCAGGCGGCCATGCGGCTCTATGGCCGCCCGCTCAAGGGCGGCGAATATGGCTGCTACAAAAGCCATCTGGCCTGCGCGCAGCGGATGCTGGACGAGGGGCATGAGATCGCCCTGGTGTTCGAGGATGACATCCGCCTGCCCCCCGATTTTCCCCTGTATCTCAAGGCCCTTCTTGCCCATCTGGCGCAAAGCCGGATCGACTGGCACCTGATCAATCTGGGCGCGCCCGCCACGCGCATCTGCACAACGCTGGCCGATCTGAGCGGCGGGCACCGGCTGGTGGCGGCGCATTACTTCCCGCAAACCGCCCATGCCCTGCTCTGGAATCGGGCCGGGGCGATGACCTTCACCCGCGATCATGCCCGCGTGGCCATGACCGTAGACAACCTGTTCCGCCATGTGATGATCCGCTCGGGCAAGGGGCTGGCGGTGACACCGGCACTGGTCATGACAAGCGCCGCGCCTTCGGTGATCGACGCAGGGAAAAAGGCCAGCCGCTATGACGGGCGGCGCTGGACCTATGGCCTGCTCAAGCAGAAGCGGTTCTGGACCAACCGGATGATCGCCCTGTCGCGCAAGGCGCTCTATCGCCCCGCCGCGCCCCTGACCACGCCGCCGGGCCTGCCCGATCCGACAGGGTGATCCGCCCCTTCACGCCCCCTTCACCGCAGCGCGCCCCGCGCCTTGACGACCCAGATGATCGTCCCCGCCAGCACGCCCCAGAACGCGCCGGAAATGCCCAGAAGGGTCATGCCGCTGGCCGCGATCAGAAAGGTCAGCGCCGGCCCCTCGACCTGACCGGGTGCGCTGAAGGCTGCCGACAATGACCCCACCAGCGCCGGGATCAGCGCCAGCCCCGCGACAGCGGTGATCAGCGCCGCCGGGGCCACACTGGCAAGCGTGGCCACCAGCCCCGCCATGCAGGCCAATCCGATATAGGCCAGCCCGCAGATCATCGCCGCCCAGTAGCGCCGCGCGGGATCGGTGCCCGCATCCTCGCCCGCCATGATCGCCGCCGTGATCGCCGACATATTGACCGGGATCGACCCGAAAGGCGCGATGGCCAGACTGACCAGCCCGGTTTTCAACAGCATCGGCTGACGCTCTACCGCATAGCCGTTCAGGTCCAGCACCGCGAAACCGGGGATGTTCTGCCCCGCCATCGTCACCAGATACAACGGCAGCGCGACCGAGATCAGCGCCTGCCATGTGAAGACCGGCGTCACCAGCGCCAGATCGGGCAGCAGCGCGCCCGCGGTCTGCGGCGCAGCCCCGCCCATATCCACCCCGAAGGCCAGCACCAGCGCAAAGGCCAGCACCGCCAGCGGCATCGCGGCCAGCCGGTTCCAGCGCAGCCCCACCAGCCAGGCCAGCAGCACGGGCAGCACCAGCAAGGGAATCTCGCCCAGCGCCAGCGCGGGGGCGAAACACAGCTTGAGCAGCACCCCCGCCAGCAGCGCATTGGCCACAGGCTTGGGGATCGCCGCCACGGCCCGGCCCAGAACGGGCACGAATCCGGTGATCACGATCAGCCCGGCACAGGCGATCATCGCCCCCGCCGCCTCGCCAAAGCCGCCGGGCAGGGCGCCACTGCCCGCCAGAAAGGCCGCCCCCGGCGTGGACCAGGCCACCGCCGCCGGAATGCGCGTGGTCACAGACAGCCACAGCCCGCAGACCCCCATCCCCAGCGTGGCAAAGAACAGCCCCGTCGCCGCCTGCGCGGGGCTGGCCCCCATCGCATCCAGCCCCGCCAGCACGATGGCGAAGGATGCGGCATAGCCGACAAAGGCCGCAAGCAGCCCCATGGCCGCCGCGCGCAGGGTGATGTCCTTGATCATGCTCGTCTCTGTCCCGCCCGTCTTCTCTGGCCCGTCTTCTCTGGCCCCTTCGCCGCGACCATGCCAAAGCGCGCGGCCCCAGACCAGCCCCCCAGACCAGCCCCCCCAGACCATACTCCGCAGACCATCCTCCGCAGACCAGACCCCGCTTTTTGCAGGTCCGCTTTCTCTGGCCCTTCCCGCCCCGATGTGAAATACCTGACGCCGACCAGAGGCAGGGGGCAGGGATGCGCGATTTCGACTATGATCTCTTCGTCATCGGTGGCGGCTCGGGCGGCGTGCGCGCCGCGCGCGTGGCCGCACAGCGCGGCGTCAAGGTCGCACTGGCCGAGGAAGACCGCTACGGCGGCACCTGTGTGATCCGGGGCTGCGTGCCCAAGAAACTGATGGTCTTCGCCAGCGAATACGCAGGTCTGGCCGAGGAGGCGCGCGCCTATGGCTGGGACATGCAGGCCGGCAGCTTCGACTGGACGCATTTCCGCACCAACCTGCATACCGAGCTTGACCGGCTGGAAGGCATCTACCGCAACATCCTGACATCCAACGGTGTCGAAACCTTCGACACCCGCGCCACGCTGGTGGACCCGCATACGGTGGAACTGGCGGATGGCAGCCGCAAATCGGCCAAGCACATCCTGCTGGCCATGGGCGGGCGGCCCGTCAAACCCGACATGCCGGGGGCGGAACTGGCCATCACCTCGAATGACATCTTCCATCTGGACCAATTGCCGAAATCCATCCTGATCATCGGCGGCGGCTATATCGCCTGTGAATTCGCCTGTATCCTCAACGGTCTGGGGGTCGCGGTCACGCAATATTACCGTGGTGCGCAGGTCTTGCGCGGTTTCGACGACGAGGCGCGCGGACTGGTCGCCGAGGAGATGCAGCAGAACGGCATCAAGCTGCATCTTGGCACCAATATCCTGTCGCTGGAACGCGCAGGCGACCGGATCCGCACCAAGGCCACCAATGGCGACGAGGGGCTTTTCGATCAGGTCATGTTCGCCACCGGCCGCGCCCCCAATACCCAAGGGATGGGGCTGGAGGCGCTGGGCGTCGAACTGGGCCGCAGCGGTCAGGTGGTGGTGGACCGCTTTTCGCAAACCACCGTCCCCTCGGTCTATGCTGTGGGCGATGTGACCGACCGCGTCAATCTGACGCCCGTGGCCATCCGCGAGGGCATGGCCTTTGTCGAAACCGTCTTTGGCGGCAATCCCACACCCGTCGATCACGACCTGATCCCGACCGCGATCTTCACCCAGCCCGAGATGGGCACGGTGGGCCTGTCCGAGGAAGCCGCGCGCGAGATCGAACCGATCGAGGTCTACT
>JAMWZG010000293.1 GCA_024304855.1 Paracoccaceae bacterium | reverse complement strand
GTGCAGATCCCGGGGGCCGATGGCGACCTGACAGCGATGCCCGACCATGCACCGCTGATCACGACCCTGCGCCCCGGCGTGCTGCGCATCAGCGGCCCGCAGGGTGACGCGGCCTATGTCGTGACCGGCGGCTTTGCCGAGATTTCGGGCGAAGGCACCTCGGTGCTGGCCGAAAAGGCAATGCCGGTGGCCGAAGCGACAGCGGCAGAGTTTGACGTGCTGATCGGTCTGGCCGTCGAAGCCGTGGCGAAAGCCCCGGTCGATGGCCGCGACGCCGCCGACAAGCTGGTGGCCGATCTTCAGGCGCTCCGGGCCGAAGTGGGCGTCTGATCGCCCCGCGACACATGACACCAAAGGCCCTGCCGCAAGGCGGGGCCTTTTCCTTTGCGCCCCCCGTTCCTTTGCGCCCTCCGCGCCGCGCGACACCGCCCCTCGCGCGCAGCCGCATCCATTGGTTTCATTTTTCTGGCGTCATGCTGCCCCAATCTGGCAGTAAGAACGTATCAGGGACAGCAGAGGTGCCATGCGGCGGTTCAGGAACAATTCCATCGGAATAGATCAGGGCGAGATGGTCCTGTTCTCGGATTTCGAACATGACGGAGAGATGTGGACAGGCACCGGCCCGCGCCATATCCGCAGCTTCGTGCATTTCCGCGAGGCGTTTCTGACGCCGCCGGTCGTGCATGTCTCGCTCAGCATGTGGGATATGTCCAACATGGCCAACAGCCGCGCCGATGTGCAGGCGGCCGAGATCAAGAAAGAAGGCTGCGCCATCGTCTTCCGCACCTGGGGCGACAGCAAGGTCGCGCGCGTCCGGGTCGCCTGGATGGCCATAGGCGAGCTTTTTGAGCCGGACGATTGGCGGATCGACTGATCCGCCACCCTGTCACCGCCATCCTGTCACAAGGGCTTGCCCAAGCTCTACAGCTTGAACGTGCCCTCATAGATCGGGTCCAGCGTCTCGGTCTCGAACAGCGACGACACCGATGTGCCGTTCCAGATGTTCAGGATCGCCTGCGCGAACATCGGTGCGGTCGGCACGATGCGGATATTCGGCGCATCGCGCACCGCATCTGACGCCTCGATGGAATCGGTGATCACCAACGATTTCATCACCGATTTCGTGATCCGCTCCACCGCCGGGCCGGACAAGACGCCATGGGTGATATAGGAATGCACCTCCTTGGCGCCATTCTCGATCAGCACTTCGGCCGCCTTGCACAGCGTGCCCGCCGTGTCGCAGATGTCATCCACGATCAGACAGGTCTTGCCGGTCACATCCCCGATCACGGTCATTTCGGCCACTTCGCCCGGCTTCTCGCGGCGCTTGTCCACGATGGCCAGCGGCGCGTTGATCCGCTTGGCCAGTTCGCGCGCGCGCGCCACGCCGCCCACATCGGGCGACACGACCATCAGATCCTCCATCCGGCCGGCAAAATGCGCCTTGATGTCCAGCGCAAAGATCGGCGAGGCGTAAAGGTTGTCCACCGGAATGTCGAAAAAGCCCTGGATCTGCGCCGCGTGCAGGTCCAGCGTCAGCACCCGCTCGATCCCCGCCTCGACCAGCATGTTCGCCACCAGCTTGGCCGTGATCGGCGTGCGCGCCTTGGTGCGGCGATCCTGCCGGGCATAGCCGAAATAGGGGATCACCGCCGTGATCCGCGCCGCCGAGGACCGGCGCAGCGCATCCGACATGATCAACAACTCCATCAGATTGTCATTGGCCGGGTTCGAGGTGGACTGCACGATGAACATATCCTCGCCGCGCACATTCTCGAACACCTCGACGAAAATCTCGCCATCGTTGAACCGCTCGATCCGGGCATCGACCAGACCGACGGAAATCCCGCGATGGATCGACATGCGCCGCGCGATGGCCTTGGCCAGCGGCAGGTTGGCATTGCCCGAAATCAGTTTCGGCTCGGTGATGGATGGCATGGCAGCAGTTCCTCTGCGGGGGGGCATCCGCGCGGGGGCGAATGACAGATTCGTGACGTTGACACTGCCTATCATCTCGTTACCGTCGGGCAAAGCGATGCAGGCAAAGGAAACGCGCAAATGGCCCATATAGATTATTTTTTCACGGTTTTGTCGCCCTATGTCTATCTGGCAGGGACGCGGCTGGAACAGATCGCGGCGAGGCATGGCGCCAGCATCACCTACAAGCCCGTGGATGCGGGCGCGGTCTTTGCCCGCACGGGCGGCGTGGCCCTGCCGGACCGCCACCCCTCGCGCAAGGAATACCGCGCGCAGGAATTGCCGCGTCAGGCGAAAAAGCTGGGGATGCCCTTCAACCTGCAACCGGCGCATTGGCCCACGAACCCGGCCCCCGCCTCCTATGCGGTGATCGCGGCGCAGGCTGCGGGCGGCGGCGACATGGGCGCGCTGGTCCATGGCATGGCGCGCGCCTGCTGGGCCGAAGAGCAAGACCTGTCGCGCGATGAGGTCATCCGCGGCTGCCTGACCGGCGCGGGTTTCGATCCCTCGCTCGCCGACAAGGGGCTGCTCGCCGGGGCCGAAACCTATGCCGCCAACCTCGAGGAAGCGGTGGCGCGCGGCGTCTTCGGCGCACCCTTCTATCTGGTCGATAGCGGCCAGCGCTTCTGGGGCCAGGACCGTCTGGAGGATCTGGACGCGCATCTGTCAGGCCGCCTCTGACATGCCGCAGGACATCCGGGGCGGGGTGCCGACCCATTGGATCAGCGCAGGCGCCGGCCCGCGCCGCGCGCTGATGATCCATTGCTCGCTCGGCCATGCCGGTGGCTGGGCGCGGATGGCGGCGGCGCTGGATGATCTGGTGACAGCCATCGCCTATGACCTGCCGGGCCATGGCCGCAGCGCGGACTGGGACGGTGTCAGCGACATTCAGGCCGTCAGCACCGCCATGGCCGTGGACCTGCTCGCGGATCAGGGGCAGGGGCCCGCCGACATCATCGGCCATTCCTTCGGTGGCACCGTCGCCCTGCGTCTGGCGGTGGAACGGCCCGATCTGGTGCGCTCGCTGGTGCTGTTCGAGCCGGTGTTTTTTGCCGTGGCCGCCGCCGACCGCCCCGATCTGGATGTGGGCAATGACCCGCATATGATCCGCTACCGCGACGCGCTGCACGCCGGCGACCGCGATGGCGCGGCGCGCGCCTTCACCTCGGTCTGGGGCGACGGGCGCGGCTGGGACAGCCTGCCCCCCGCGCAGAAACAAGCCCTCGCCGCGCGGATCCACCTGATCGAGGCGGGCGCCTCGGCCATCTATGGCGACGGGGCCGCGATGCTGTCGGGCGGCAAGCTGGAAGGGATCACCTGCCCGGTGCTGCTGATGCGCGGCGGCGACAGCCCCGAGGCCATCACCGTGATCAACGACGGTCTGGCCCGCCGCATCCCGCAGGCGCGGCAGGCGGTGGTGCAGGGGGCAGGCCACATGGCCCCGATCACCCACCCCGCCGAGGTGGCCGCCCTGACGCGCGCCTTCTTGCAGGACCATCCCGCGACCTGACCCGCGCGGGGCAGCGGCGGATTGGATATTTCAGGCAAGAAGAAGCCGCGGGCGTCAGCCCGCCGCGATGCTCAGGAATTCGTCGATCTGGTCATGGCTGATCGACCAGTCGCAGACCAGCCGCGCGGCCAGTGGCTCGGAGGGGTCATCCCCCTCCAATTCACCGG
>JAMWZG010000292.1 GCA_024304855.1 Paracoccaceae bacterium | reverse complement strand
CCCCTGTGCTGATGCTGACCGCGCAGACCGACCCGCGCCTGCGCCTTGCCGCCCTCGCCGCCGGGGCCGAGGATGTTCTGGCCTTTCCGCTGGACGATCTGTTGTTGCAGGCCCGCCTGCGCAGCCTGATGCGCGTGGGCGATGCCGTGCAGGAAACCCACCTGCGCGAAGGCACCAGCCGCACCCTTGGCTTCGCCGATGCCGCGCAAACCTATGTGCCGCCGCCGCGCATCTGCATCCTCTCCGACACCCCCCCGACCGAGGAGGGTGAGGAGGCGGAGGGAGAGGAGCCGCTGCAAGATCCATGGGGCAAGCACCTTGACAGCATGGGGCTGGGCCGGATCACCCGCCATGACAGCCGCAGCTTCCTGCGCGAGGTGAAGGCGGGGGACACGCCCGACCTCTGCGTGCTTGTGATGGACCGACCGCTGGTCGCGCCCGGCCTGCGACTTCTGTCGGAACTGCGCGCACATCCCGAAACGCGCCACGCGGCCGCGCTGGTCATCCTGCCAGAGCCGGACAATCACATCGCGGCGGATGCGCTGGACCTTGGCGCCGGGGATGTGGTCGCGGGCCGCTGCGACGAACAGGAACTGGCGCTGCGGATCGCCACGCTCATCCGCCGCAAACGCATGGCCGACGACCTGCGCAGCACCCTGCGCGACGGGCTGCGCGCGGCGGTCACGGACCCGCTGACCGGGCTTTACAACCGCCGCTACGCGCTGCCCCATCTGGCCCGGCTGGCCGATCACGCCACGCAAAGCGGGCGGCGCTTTGCCGTGATGCTGGCCGATCTGGACCACTTCAAGGGGATCAACGACCGCTTCGGCCATGCCGCCGGCGATGCCGTGCTGGTCGAGGTGGCGCGCCGCCTGCGCGCCAACCTGCGCGCCGTCGATCTGATCGCCCGGATCGGAGGAGAGGAGTTTCTGATCGCCCTGCCCGACACCAACCGGACCGAGGCGCGGGTGGCCGCCCGCCGCCTCTGCCGCATCATCGGGCAAGATCCCTTCGACCTGCCGGGTCATGCCGCCCCCGTGCCCCTGACGGTCAGTATCGGCGTGGCGATGGGCCACCGTCCCGTGCAGTTGCAGGATGCGGTGGATGATCCGCTGCGCGACACGGTCCAACGCCTGCTGGACCGTGCGGATCAAGCGCTTTACGGGGCCAAGGCCTGTGGCCGCAATCAGGTCACGATCAGCAATACCGCCGCCTGATCAGCGCGGGGGCGCGCATCCTTGCCGGTTTCAGTCCCGCGCGCCGTCCCGCTCGCGCCCCTTGCCCTCGCGCCATTTCGCCAGCCGCTCGTCCAGACGGTCGGCAAATCCCGCCCGCTCGGCCGGGCTCATCCCGTCGATCCGGTCCAACAGCAGCGCCTGCCCCATCTGTTGCCGCGCGATCCCCGCCGCGAACTGCCGCCCGACGATGGCGCGCACCTGCGCCGGATCGTAAGGCTCGGCCCTGAGCGCCGCGACAACCGCCGCGAATTCGGCCTGGATCTCGGCCCGGCTGGGCCGCCCCTCGCGGTGCTGGCCGCGCATCTCGCGCCAGATGGCGCGGCGATCCTCGCGGGTCAGCGCGCTGGTATAGGGCCCGCCGAACTGATCCGAATGGCCGCGCTTGTGATCGGCCATATCGCCATGGCGCAGCACCGCGCCGATGGCCAGCCCGGCCACGGCCAGATTGATCGCCAGCGACACGAACAACAGCGCCTTGATCCAGCCGCGCAACGGCGCGCGGGGTGCGGGCTGTGGCATCTGGGGGTCAGTGGGAAAGGTCATGTTCAGCCCTCGCTCAGGTCCATGGCAATGTCGAATTCCAGCTCCGGCATCAGATCGACAAGATAGCCATCCTCGGGCTGCCCCAGCAGCGCCGCCGTCAGATCACCCAGCCCGGCCGCGCCGCCGATCCCAAGCGCCAGCCCCATCACGCCCGCCGTCGCCAGCCCGCCCATGGCCGGCCACCCGCCCAGCGCCTCGCGCAGCTGCGCCAGCAGACCGGGGCGCGCGGCCCGCAACCGCACCGAGGCCGCCTGCACCGCCTGCGCATCCGCCAGAACCCGCGCCATCAGATCCCCGGACGGGTCCGGCACAACCCGCCGCGCCGCGCCGAAAAAAGCCTCCAGATCGTCCTGTGGCGCGTTCTGCGGCGCCTCCTTCGGCTCCGGGCGCTGTCCATGATCAGTCATCGCTATACCCCAATTCTGCGCGGCGACCCGACAGGGCCGCACTCAACGCGCGTTTGCCCCGGGCGATCAGACTTTCGACCGCCTCGGCGCTGATGTCCATGATCCCGGCAATCTCGGGATTGCCCAGACCCTCGATATGCCGCAGCACGACCGCCTGCCGCTGCCGCTCGGGCAGATCCGCCAGCGCCGCCTGCAAGGCCGCCGCGCGGGCCGCATCCTGCAACCCCTCGGCGGCACTGGGTCTGTCGTCCTCCGGCTCGGGCACCGCATCCAGCGCCACCCCCCGCCGCTTGCGCAGCCGGTCCGTCGCCAGATTGGCCGTCACCCGGTAAAGCCAGGTCGTCACCTTCGCCTCGCCCTCGCGCCAGTCGGGCGCGATCCGCCACAGCCGCAGCATCGCCTCCTGCGCCACATCCTCGGCCTCGGCCCGGTCGCCCAGCAAGCGCAGCGCATGGGCAAAGACCCGCGGCGTCAGCCGCAGCGTCAGAACGCGCGCCGCCGCACCGTCGCCCGCGGCGAAGCGGCGCAGCAGGATATGGTCATCCACATCCGCATGGGCGTCAAAGGGCATCTGCATGATCCTTCCGGCCTATCCTGTCCCGCGCCGCCCGGCAATGGCCCGCCGGCCAGCCGCACAAGGCGGCGTCCGGGGGCGCGGCACAAGGCCCGCCCCCGTCACTGTCCGTCAGCGGTCGCTGTCACCCCCGCGACCATGCCCCTTGCCATGACCGCCGCGATGCGCAGCCCAGCGTTCGCGCGCCTCGTCCATCTCGGCGCGCGAAATCGCCCCGTCCTCGTCCTTGTCCAGACGCGACAGCATCCGCTCGAAACGGTCGCCCTCACGCGGGCCCTGCTGCATTTCCGTGGCCGAGAGCTTGCCATCCCCGTCCGCATCCATCTTCTCGATCATCCGCGCGCTCTGCGCCTCGATCCGCGCCGTGGCCTGCGCCAGCATCCGCGCCTGCATCTCGGCCGCATCCACAAACCCGTCGCCATTGCCATCCGCCGCGCCGAAACGCGCCTCGGCATGGGCTTTCATCTCGGCTGCGGTGATCTTGCCATCGCCATCGGTGTCGATCTCGTCAAAGGGCATCATCATCGCGCCCCGGCCCCCCATATGGCCCTCCATCCCGGCCTTGCCATGGGACGCGGCCACAGCCACGACAGCAGTTCCGGCCAGTGCAAGGGCGGTCAGCCCAGAAATCATAACGGCACGTTTCATAGTGTTCTCTCCAGTTGCAATCTTGTTGCGAAGCACCGGCCCTTTGCCCGTGTTCTGCATCTCTAACGCCCCGCCCCACAGCTTCCGTCGCCGCCCGGCGCAGGTTTTTGCCCCCGATGCATTGACATCCCCCGGCCGGGGCGGGTTTTTGCGACATGAGGACGCGGCCAAAGGATAGGCGCTTTCCACCCCGGCGAAAAAGGCAGACAGTCCCACCTTGTCCGAATCCGAGGCCCCCATGCTCGACCACATGCACGAGCTG
>JAMWZG010000291.1 GCA_024304855.1 Paracoccaceae bacterium | reverse complement strand
CATCGGCTCCGCCCGCCCGGACATCGCAGCCCCCATCATCGGCGCAGCGGCCATGTCCGGCACATCCTCCTCTCCCGCGCTCAGCAGCAGCGCCTCCTCCAGCGCGGCGTTGAACAGCGGGTCGTCATGCATCACCAGCCCCGCCAGCCGCTCGGCCTGCGGGCTGAGCCGCAATCGCGCCTCGGGCGTCCAGTTCGACACGGCCGCCACCCCACGCAGCAGCAGCATATCCTCATGCCCCAGCGCATAGGCCGTCCGCCCCTCGGCCCCCGGCAGATGTTGCAGCATCCGGTTCAGCCAGCCATCGCGCACCTGCCCCAGACCGGGCGTGCCCGCTTCCAGCAGATCCTGCCCGTCGAAATGGCTCCGCTTGTCCCGGTAAGGCGTCGATACGGCATGAGCAAAGCCCAGCTCGCCCGCCTGCCACAAAGGCATCAGCCCGGACAGCGCCGGGTGCAGGGCAAAGAAACCGTCAAGGTCACTGGCCCCCGCCGCCTCACCGGCCAGCAGCGTCCGCCGCAGACCGGCCAGCGCCGGATCGCCATAGGGTTGCACCACATCCAGCCCGTCCATGGCCCCGCGCAGGATGATCACCACCAGACGGTTCTCTCCCGGGGCGGCGGCGAAACTGATCGGCGTCATCAGGGGACTGGCGGCCACCGAACAGCCGATCATTCCCGTCCGTATCAGAAAACTGCGACGGTTCAGGGGGGTGGACTGAGGCTTGGGGTCGGTCCGGGGCATCTGCCACACTCCTATCTGCGCTGAAACGCGGGCGAGGCGAGGATCAACCCCACCCCCTCGGCCCGGTTCTCGGCGGCCATCGCGGCGAAACGCACGGGTTCCGGCGCGCGGTCGCCCAGCGCCAGGGTGACAAACGCGCGCGGATCGGGCAGGTCCGGCACCATCATGGCAGGCCATGTCATCGCCCAGCGCAGCCTTGCGGCCAGACCCTGCGGCGTGATCCAGTGGCCATCCGCCTCGGGCCAGCCATCCGGGCCGGGCGGCGCCTCCCAGGGTTGCCCCATCTCTTGCAGCGGCTGACGCAGCATCCGCGCCATATCGCCCTCCTTCAGCGCATCGAAACGGGTCTGCGGCACCGCCAGAGCCCGCGCGATCGAGGACAGATAATCAAAGGGCGGCTTGACGTTGCGCAGGTCCGGCTCCCAGGCGGCGGGATGTTCCAGCAGGGCCGCCGTCACCTGCATCAGGTCGCCGCCCGTCTGGATGAACCGCGCCTCAAGATGCGCGACCAGCGGCGGGGGCGGCGCGTCGGCCACGAAATGCACAGCCAGTTTCTGCGCGATATGCCGTGCCGTCGCGGGATGCGCCGCCAGATCGCGCAGCGCCGCGCGGATGTCCTGCAACCGCGCCTTGGCCCCGCCGTAACTGACGCCCAGCACCTCATGCACGCCCGGTTCGGCCAGGGGTTTGCGAAAGACAAACCCCTTCTCCGGTTGATAGCTCAGCCCCGTGAACAACAGCGCCAGCGCGCGCACGTCATCCTGATCATAGGGCGCGCCGACGCCCAGCGTATGCAGTTCCAGAACCTCGCGCGCCAGATTCTCGTTCAACCCATCGGCCCCGCCCTGCTGCGCGGCACGGCGACTGTTGGGGCCATAGGAGCGGTATTGATCCAGATAGTGCAGCATCAAAGGCCCGGTCGTAGCGGCGACCAGCAGATCCTCGAAGCGCCCGGTCACATGCGGGCGGATCGATTCCTCGACATAGGGCGTCGCGGACCAGCGCAACATGCCCGCCTTGCCCTGCGCCGTGAAGTGGTCGGCCCAGAACCCCACCAGCCGCTCGCGCAGCGCGTCCTCGGTCCAGGTCCGGCGCAGGATCTGTTGGCCCAGCCAGCGCAGACGCTCGGTCCGCGCGGCCTTCTTTTCAAGGTTCACCGATTTGCGCGCCAGCGTCGCCGCCTCGCTGCCCCGCTCGGTCTGGCGCACTTTCCAGGCGGCTTGCACCCGGATGACCCGTTCACGATACTGGGTAAAGGTCTCGACCGCAAAGCGGTCGGCGGCGTGATCGGGGCCTTGCAGATGCGCCAGCATCTGCGCGGCAGAGGCCGGTGGCGCGATTACGGGCGACAGCCCGCTGCCAAAGCGCATTTCCGCCAGAACCGGATCAAATCGCACCACGTCCCCTCCTGCCGGGGTTGCACCATCCTGCCGATATAGCAAGGGCGGGGCCGTTTTACAGCGCCCCGCCCGTCACATCTTCAACTTTTCTTGCGGCCACCAGAATCGCGCCGATTGTGCTCAGTCCTGCGGGATCACACGCAGGTTGAGCTCCATCAACTGCTGGCTCAGCGGCTCGCTGGGTGCGCCCATCATCAGATCCTCGGCCCGCTGGTTCATCGGGAACAGGATCACCTCGCGGATATTCGCCTCATCCGCCAGAAGCATCACGATCCGGTCGATGCCAGCAGCACAGCCACCATGGGGCGGCGCGCCATATTGGAAGGCGTTGACCATGCCGCCGAACCGCTTCTCGACCTCGTCCTTGCCATAGCCCGCGATTTCGAACGCCTTGAACATGATCTCGGGCTTGTGGTTGCGGATGGCGCCGCTGACCAGTTCATAGCCGTTGCAGGCCAGATCATACTGGAACCCGCGCACGGCCAGGGGATCGCCCATCAACGCCTCCATCCCGCCCTGCGGCATCGAGAAGGGGTTGTGTTCAAAGTCGATCTTGCCGGTTTCCGCGTCCTGTTCGTAGATCGGGAAATCCACGATCCAGGCAAAGGCGAAGCGGTCCTTGTCGGTGAGGCCCAGTTCCTCGCCAATTACCGTGCGCGCCTTGCCGGCCACGCCCTCGAACTGCTTGGGCTTGCCGCCCAGGAAAAACGCGGCATCGCCCACACCAAGGCCAAGCTGCTGGCGGATGGCTTCCGTCCGCTCCGGCCCGATATTCTTGGCCAGCGGCCCGGCGGCTTCCATGCCGGACCCATCCTCGGCCTGCCGCCAGAAGATGTAACCCATGCCGGGCAGACCCTCTTTCTGCGCAAAGGCGTTCATGCGGTCGCAGAACTTGCGGCTGCCGCCACCGGGGGCCGGAATGGCGCGGATCTGGGTGCCCTCCTGCTCCAGCAGTTTGGCGAAGATGGCAAAGCCGGAACCTGCGAAATGCTCGGACACGACCTGCATCTTGATCGGGTTGCGCAGGTCGGGCTTGTCGGTGCCATACCAGAGGGCGGCATCCTTGTAGGAAATCTGCGGCCATTCTGCCGCTGCATCCACGCGGCGGCCGCCGCCGAATTCCTCGAACACGCCCGCGATCACGGGCGAGATCGTGTCGAACACGTCCTGCTGCGTGACAAAGGACATCTCCATGTCCAACTGGTAGAAATCCGTGGGGCTGCGGTCGGCGCGGGGGTCTTCGTCGCGGAAACAGGGGGCGATCTGGAAATAGCGATCGAATCCCGACACCATCAACAACTGCTTGAACTGCTGCGGCGCCTGCGGCAGGGCATAGAACTTGCCCGGATGCAGGCGGCTGGGCACCAGAAAGTCGCGTGCGCCCTCTGGCGAGGAGGCGGTGATGATCGGCGTCTGATATTCGCGGAAACCCTTGTCCCACATGC
Source organism: Paracoccaceae bacterium (assembly GCA_024304855.1). Taxonomy (GTDB): domain Bacteria; phylum Pseudomonadota; class Alphaproteobacteria; order Rhodobacterales; family Rhodobacteraceae; genus Seohaeicola. Next base: position 105 of record JAMWZG010000291.1, on the reverse strand, counting down.
GCTTGCGCATCGAGGCGACAACGTCCGACCGCAGGGTCATGTTGCGCTGCATCGCCTCGCGCCGCAGATCAAGGAAGCGGTAGCGCAGGCGCGTTTCCTCGGGAT
>JAMWZG010000290.1 GCA_024304855.1 Paracoccaceae bacterium | reverse complement strand
CTTTTACGGCGGCGGGCATGGCGGGTCACCCGAAAGCGACGGGGTGAACCATGGCAATGCGCCGATTTCCACCGCGACGATCCCGCCGATGGAGATCCTCGAGGCCGCCTATCCGGTGATGTTCCGGCAATGGGCGCTGCGGCCTGACAGCGCGGGGGCCGGTGCGCATCGCGGGGGCTTGGGTGCTGTCTATGAGATCGAGGTGCTGGAGGAGAACGGCGCCGAGGCGTTTCTGTTCGGCGAGCGCGGGCGCTTTGCGCCAAAGGGGGCCGCGGGCGGTGGTGAGGCGGCGATGAACGTCTTTTCCTATGAGCAGGCGGATGGCTGGCATCACCCGCCCTTGGCGTCAAAGATGCGGGGCATCAAGCTGACGCAGGGACAGGCCGTGCGGCTGGAGACCCCCGGCGGCGGCGGCTATGGCCATGCCGCAGAGCGTGACCCCAAGGCGGTGGCGCGGGATGTGGCGCTGGGTCTGATTACGGCGGATGAGGCCGACAAGGCTTATGGGGCGGCATGGAAAGGGGCGCAGGCATGAGCGCGGGGACAATCGCGGGCCGCATGATCGGCGTCGATGTGGGCGGCACCTTTACGGATGTCTTCGTGCTGGACGAGGCGGCGGGGACGGCCACGGTCGCCAAGGTGCCCACGACGCGGCCTGACCAGTCGGGCGGGTTTCTGGACGGGATCGCGCGGCAGGTGTCGGACCTGTCCACGGTGGCGGTGGTGGTGCATGGCACCACGGCGGGCACCAATGCGCTGCTGGAGCGCAAGGGCGCGAAGATCGGCGTGATCACCACGGCGGGCCTGCGCGATGTGCTGGAGATGCGGCGGCGCGACCGGCCCCGGACCTGGGGGTTGCGCGGGGATTTCACGCCTGTGGTGCCGCGTGATCTGCGCCTTGAGGTGCCGGAGCGGGTGCTGGCCGATGGCACGATCCGCACGCCTGTGGATCTGGACGCGGTGCGGGATGCGGCGCGGCATCTGCTGGATCAGGGATGCGCGGCGGTGGCGGTGATGTTCGCCAATTCTTACGCTAACCCCGCCAATGAGGCGGCGGCGGTCGCGGCGATCCGGGAGATATGGCCCAATCCGCATGTCTCTGCCTCCTCCGAGATCCTGCCGGAGATCCGGGAGTTCGAGCGGTTTTCCACGACGGCGCTGAACGCCTATCTGCAACCCGAGGTGTCGGGCTATCTGGACCGTCTGGAAACCGCGTTGAAACAGGGCGGTTTCGGCGGTGAGTTCATGATTGTGCAGTCGAATGGCGGCGTGATGGCGGTGGATACCGCGTGCCGTCTGCCCGTGCGCACGGCGCTGTCGGGTCCGGCGGCGGGGGTGATTGCGGCGGCATACATTGCGCAGACGGCGGGGTTTCCTGATGTGATCACCGGCGATATGGGCGGCACGAGTTTTGACGTATCCTTGATCGCGGGCGGGCAGTCGATGCTGTCGCCGCAGACCTCGATTGATTTCGGGATGGTCGTGCGGTCGCCCATGATCGAGATCACGACGATTGGCGCGGGTGGTGGCTCGATCGCCTGGGTGGACAAGGGCGGGTTGCTGATGATCGGGCCGGAAAGTGCGGGATCGAACCCTGGTCCGGTGGCCTATGGTCTGGGCAATACGCGGCCCACGGTGACGGATGCCAATGTGGTCTTGGGCCGGATTGATCCAGACAATCCCATCGGCGGCAAGCTGAAGCGGCTGGATGTGGAAGCCGCCTCGCGCGCGATTGACGAGCATGTCGGCAAGCCGCTGGGCCTGTCCACGCTGGCGGCGGCAGAGGCGATTTTGCGCGTGGCCAACAGCCGGATGGCGGGCGCGATCCGTCTGGTGAGTATCGAGCGGGGGTTTGATCCCAAGCGTTTCGCCTTCATGCCCTTTGGCGGGGGCGGGGCGCTGCATTCCGGGGCGATGCTGGCGGATGTGGGACTGGCCCGCGCGATTGTGCCGCGTTATCCGGGCGTGACCTCGGCCATGGGCTGCGTGATCGCCGATATGCGGCAGGATTTCGTGCAGACGATCAACGCGATGGTGGACGGTCTGGACGAGGGCGCGCTGGCCGGGTTCATGCAGGCGCATATGGATCAGGGTCTGGCGATGCTGGACGCGGCCCAGACCCGGTTCGAGGCGCGCGAGACGACATTCGAGCTGGACATGGCCTATGTCGGGCAGACGCATACGGTGGCGGTGCCCTTGACGGTGAGGATTGCGGAAGGGCGCGTGGTGCCGCCGACGCGGGCGGATATCGCGGCGGCGTTCGATGCGGCCTACAAGGCGACCTATGGGCGCTTGCTGGCCAAGGGGGCGCGGCGGGTGATGAACCTGCGCTCGGCCGTGACCGGGCGGCGGCCGAAGTTCGATCTGGCGACACTGGCCCCGCGCGGGACAGGGACAGCGGAGGACGCCCGCAAGGGCGGACGGCGCGTGCATTTCGGGGATCAGTGGCATGAGACGGCGATCTACAACCGTCTGGACCTGCCGGTGGGGGCGGTGATCCATGGTCCCGCCATTCTGGAGCAACCCGATACGACGGTCTTGATCGAACCCGGTCTGATCGGCACGGTCGATGCCTATGGCAATACGATCATAACACGGCAGGAGGTTTGATCCATGGGCGCGATGAGCACGATTGATCCCAAGCGCACGGCGCTTCTGACCATCGACTTGCAGAATGATTTTCTGCATCCCGAGGGGGCCTATGGCCGGGCGGGGCAAGGGGCGGCGGCGATTGCGGCCCTGCCTGATCGCGTGGCGCCGGTGCGCGATGCCTTGCGCGCCAAGGGGGGCACTTATGTCTCGGCGCAGTTCACGCTGGTGCCCGGGCCGGGGGGTGTGCCGCTGATCGCGCCGCATCTGAAGGCGTTGCGCCCGTTCCTGACGACGGGGGATTTCGCGCCGGGCAGTTTCGGTCACAGCCTCGTGGATCGGCTGGCGCCTGCGGATTATGTGGTGGAAAAGGTTGCCTATTCCGCGTTCTACCAGACGCGGCTGGAATATATCCTGCGCGCCTTGGGGATTGATACGCTGATCGTGGGCGGGATCGTGACCAATGGCGGGGTGGCCAGCACGTTGCGCGATGCGCATCTGCGCAACATCGAGACGATCATGCTGTCGGATGGCTGCGCCGCGTTCCGGCAGGATGTGCATGAGGCCACGCTGCTGTCCCTGGGCACTGTCACCCATGTGATGACCTGCGCCGAGACGATTGCGCTGTTGGAGGATGCGGCATGAGCCTGCGCGCGCGGCTGACCCAGCCCGAGATTTTGATTGCGCCCGGTGTCTATGACGGGCTGACCGCGACGCTGGCCGAACAGGCGGGGTTCGAGGCGCTGTATCTGTCGGGGGCCGCTGTCGCCTATACGCGGCTGGGGCGGCCTGACATCGGCCTGACCTCGGTGTCGGAGATGGCGGATACGATGGCGCTGATCCGGGATCGGGTGGGGCTGCCGGTGATCATTGATGCGGATACGGGGTTCGGCAATGCGCTGAACGCGCAGCGGACCATGCGGCTTTATGAGCGCGCGGGGGCATCCGCCTTGCAGGTGGAGGATCAGACATACCCGAAGCGCTGCGGGCATCTGGCGGACAAGTCGCTGATCTCAAAGGCGGAAATGGCGGGCAAGATTGCCGCGATGGCGGATGCGCGGGCCAGTGATGCCACGCTGATCATCGCGCGCACGGATGCGATTGCGGTCGAGGGCTTTGATGCGGCGA
>JAMWZG010000029.1:10125-20882 GCA_024304855.1 Paracoccaceae bacterium | reverse complement strand
GGCTGAAAGTCACGCTTTACCGCACCGCCCCCTTGCCCTGACCCTCGCCCCGCACAGCCACAGGAGACATCCCATGCCGCACCCCCTCGTCACCCAACAGGACATTGATGATTTCCAGCGCGACGGCGTGGTGCTGATCCGGGGCCTGTTCAAGGATCACGTCGCCACCCTTGCCGCCGGGATCGAACGCAACATGGCCGACCCCGGCCCCTATGCCGCCGAGAACCTCAAGGCCGGCGAAGGCGGCCGCTTCTTCGATGATTACTGCAACTGGCAGCGCATCCCCGAGTTCGAATCCGTGATCCGCGCCTCGCCCGCCGCCGAGGTCGCCGCCGACCTCATGGGGTCGGACAGCGTGCAGCTTTTCCACGATCATATCCTCGTCAAGGAACCCGGCACCTCCAAGCCGACACCATGGCATCAGGATGGGCCCTATTACTTCGTCGAAGGCCGCCAGACCGTCAGTTTCTGGTCCCCCCTCGACCCCGTCCGCGAGGCGAGCCTGCGCTGCGTCGCCGGTTCCCACCTCTGGCCCCGCCCTGTCCTGCCGACCCGCTGGCTGTCCGAGGAGAATTTCTACCCCGATGCGGAGGCCTATATGCCCGTCCCCGATCCCGACGCCGAGGGGATGCAGGTGCGCGAGTGGCATATGGAACCCGGCGACGCGGTGGCCTTTCACTACAGCACCCTGCACGGCGCGCGCGGCAATGACACCGCCCAGCGCCGCCGCGCCTTTTCGCTGCGGCTGGTGGGCGATGACGCCCGCTATGTTGAACGCCCCGGCCGCACCTCGCCGCCCTTTCCGGGGCATGACATGCAGCCGGGCCAGAAACTGCGCGAGGACTGGTTCCCGGTTCTTTTCACCCGCTGACCGCTGCCGCCACGGCAGGGCTTCCACGCAGGCCTGCCCGGCCCTAATCTGCGCCGGTCCATCCTGCGAAAGCCCATCATGCGCCTGCCGGTTCTGTTCATCCTGATCACGGTGATGATCGACGCGATGGGGATCGGCCTGATCCTGCCCGTCATGCCGGACCTGATCCGCGAGACAACGGGCGGCACGCTGGCGCAGGCGGCGGTCTGGGGCGGTATCCTCTCGACCGCCTTCGCCGCGATGCAGTTCCTTTTTGGTCCCATCCTCGGCGCGCTCTCGGATCGTTTCGGGCGCAGACCTGTGCTGCTGGTCTCGCTTGTGGTGATGGCGGCCGATTATGTGGTGATGGCCCTCGCCGGCTCGATCTGGCTGCTGCTGGCAGGCCGGATCGTCGGCGGGATCACGGCGGCCACCCATTCCACCGCCTCGGCCTATATGGCCGACATCTCGGCACCCGAGGACAAGGCGCGCAACTTCGGCCTGATCGGCGCGGCCTTCGGGCTGGGCTTCGTGCTGGGGCCGGTCATGGGCGGCCTGCTGGCCGAATGGGGCACCCGCGCGCCCTTTGTCGCGGCGGCTCTGCTGGCCCTGGCCAATGCCGCCTTCGGCTGGCTGGTCCTGCGCGAAACCGTGACGGAGCGCATCCGCCGCCCCTTTGCCTGGCGCCGCGCCAATCCCTTCGGAGCGATCCGCGCGGTCTCGCGCCTCAGCGGGGTCGGCGCGCTGATCTGGGTCTATTTCCTCTATCACTTCGCGACGGTCGTCTACCCTGCGATCTGGGCCTATTTCACCGCCGCCCGCTTCGGCTGGTCGCCGGGTCTGATCGGCCTGTCGCTGGCCGTCTATGGCCTGTCACTGGCGGTGGCGCAGGGCACGCTGGTCGGCCCCGCCATCCGCACCTTCGGCGAGGCGCGCACGGTGCTTCTGGGGCTGATGATCCAGACCGCCTCGCTGGTGATCCTTGGCATCATCGCCTCGGGCAACCTGCTTTTGATGCTGATCCCGGTCACGGCCATCGGTGCGATCGGCCTTCCCGCGCTGCAAGGCATCCTGTCCCGCGCCGTGCCCGACAATGCGCAGGGCGAGTTGCAGGGCGTGCTGACCAGCCTCACCTCGGTCGCGATGATCCTGGCACCATTGGTCATGACCCAGACCTTCGCCCATTTCACCCGCGTGGACGCCAACCCCTATCTGCCGGGCGCGCCTTTCCTGCTCTCTGCCGTGATCATGACCCTGGCGGCGGTCATCTATGTGATCCGCGGGCGCAGGATCGCCGCATGACGATGCGGCCTCCCCACCTGCGCGCACCGCTTTTGGTCTTGCACGGCTGACCGGGCAAGGGCAGGTTCGGGCACAACGCGAGGACCAGACTGGAAAGGACAAGCCCATGCAGATGATCAAGGCCGCCGTGTGCCATGAATTCGGCTCTCCTCTGACCATCGAGGAGGTGCGCCTGCGCGCGCCCGAGATGGGCGAGGTCGAGGTGAAGCTGGACGCCGTGGCGATCTGCCATTCGGACATCTCCTTCGCCGAAGGCGCCTGGGGCGGCACCCTGCCTGCGGTCTATGGTCATGAGGCGGCGGGGCGCGTCACGGCTGTCGGTGCCGGCGTGGCGGGTCTGGCTGTGGGCGACAGCGTCGCCGTTACCCTGATCCGCGCCTGCGGCGGCTGCACCAATTGCGGCTCGGGCAAGCCAACGCTCTGCGAGACGCCTTATAACGGCGACAAGGGACCGCTGACCACCGCCGATGGCGGCGTGCTGCATCAGGCGATGGCCTGCGGTGCCTTTGCCGAGGCCGTGGTGGTGGACCAAAGCCAGGTCGTGAAGATCCCGGATGACATGTCCAAGGACGTGGCCTCGCTGCTGTCCTGCGGTGTGATCACCGGCGTGGGGGCGGTGGTCAACGCCGCCGGCCTGCGCGCGGGGCAGGATGTGGTGGTGATCGGCGCGGGCGGCGTGGGCCTGAACGCCATTCAGGGCGCGCGCATCGCGGGGGCCCGCCGCATCATCGCCGTGGACATGAGCGAGGAGAAGCTGGCCATCGCCCGCGAATTCGGCGCGACCGACGGCATCCTCGCGACCGAGGCAAAACCGTGGTCCCGCGCCAAACGCATCCTTGGCCGCGGGGCCAATGCGGTGATCGTGACCGTGGGCGCCATCCCGGCCTATGACACTGCGCCACGCTATCTGGGCTATGGCGGGCGCGTCGTCATGGTGGGGATGCCCCATTCCGGCCAGACCTCGACCTATGAACCCGTGGTCATGGCCGCCGTAGGTCAGGGCATGATCGGGTCCAAGATGGGCGATGTGGTGATCAAGCGCGACATTCCCTGGATGGTGGATCTTTATCAGCAAGGCCGGCTCAAACTGGACGAGCTGATCTCGGGGCGCTGGCGGCTTGACCAGATCAACGCCGCGATTGCCGATACCAAGACAGGGGCCGCGCGCCGCAACGTGATCATCCTGACCGACTGACGCCCCCTTTCACTGTTCATCTTGCCCAAAATACTCAACAGGAGCGACCGACGATGAAACTGGCAGACCTTGAGATCATCGTCACCTCTCCTCCGGCGCCGGGCTGGGGCGGGCGCTACTGGATCTTTGTGAAAGTGACCACCGACACCGGCATCACGGGCTGGGGCGAATGCTATGCCGCTTCGGTCGGCCCTGCCGCGATGCGCGCCGTGATCACCGATGTATTCGAGCGGCACATGCAGGGCGAAAACCCCGAGAATATCGAAAAGATGTTCCGCCGCGTCTATTCATCCGGCTTCACGCAGCGGCCGGATCTGACGGTGATGGGCGCGTTTTCGGGGCTGGAAATCGCCTGCTGGGACATTCTGGGCAAGGATCGGAACCGCCCGGTCTGGGCGCTGCTGGGCGGCAAGATCAACGACCGGCTGCGCGCCTATACCTATCTCTACCCCTTGCCGCATCACGATCATGCGCCCTTCTGGGTCTCGCCCGAGATGGCGGCGGAATCCGCGCTGGATGCGGTGGATCGAGGCTATACAGCGGTCAAGTTCGACCCTGCCGGGCCCTATACGATGCGCGGCGGTCATATGCCTGCGATGCGCGACATCTCCCGCTCGGTGGCTTTCTGCCGCGCCATCCGCGAGGCGGTGGGGGACCGCGCCGATCTGCTCTTCGGCACCCATGGGCAATTCACCACGGCAGGTGCCATCCGGCTGGGTCAGGCACTGGAGCCCTATAGCCCGCTCTGGTATGAAGAGCCGATCCCGCCGGACAATCTGCTGGAATTCCAGAAGGTTGCAACAGCCGTGCGCATCCCGCTGGCGACGGGCGAACGGATGACGACCAAGACCGAATTCGCCACGCTTTTGCGCACGGGCGGAGCAGAGATCCTGCAACCCGCCCTGGGTCGCGCTGGTGGCATATGGGAGATGAAGAAGGTCGCCGCCATGGCCGAGGCCTTCAATGCGCAGATCGCCCCCCATCTTTACGCGGGTCCGATCGAATGGGCCGCGAATATCCATCTGGCTGCCTCCATCCCCAACCTTTTGATGATCGAAACCATCGAGACGCCCTTCCATGACGGGCTGATCAAAGGGATGATCCGGGTCGAGAACGGCTATGTCATCCCGCCCGGCCGCCCCGGTCTGGGGATCGAGATCGACGAGGATCTGGCCCGCGCCCATCCTTTCACCGGGACGGGGCTGCATCTGCAAATGCAGGAAGACCCTTGCGATTACCAGAATGAGAACCATTTTGAAGGCGGTGCTCCGGCGTATGAGCAGTGATCTCGCTCTTTGCAGCGGGCTGTGTTACCAGAAGGCAGGATCGACCGGATGCAGGAAACCGCTGAATTGACCACGCAAAGCCCCCCCGCCCCGCCATCCGAGATGGCGCGCAGCGCCGAGGCGGCGGCAGCCTATCTCAAGACGCTGGCCCATGAGGGGCGGCTGATGATCCTGTGTCATCTGGGGTCTGGAGAAAAATCCGTGGGCGAGCTGGAAGACCTGCTGGAAATCCGTCAGGCCGCCGTCAGTCAGATGCTGGCCCGCCTGCGCGAGGAGGGTCTGGTCACGACCCGGCGCGAGGGCAAGACGATCTACTACAGCCTGGCCGACAACAACACCTATGAGGTGATCGGCCTGCTCTACCGCCTCTTTTGCAGCCCCGAGGGCAAGGACACCACCCGCACCTCCTGCTGAACGGGCATGTGAAGGGCGCGGGCAGCGAACCTGCCCGTCACGACCGGATCACCGCCCCCTCCAGCTCGGCCGAGACCTGCGCGATCAGCCCGCGCAGCCAGCGATGCATCGGCGCGTGATGCGTGCGCGCGGTCCAGTAAAGGTCAATCTCGAAAGGTGCCGGAAAGGGACAGTCCACGATCCTGAGACCCGGCCCGAAGGACAGCGCGGTGCGCAGCGGCACGGTGGCAATCAGATCCGTGCCCGGCAGGATGTCCCGCAGCGTCGCCGGGCTGGGCAGTTCCAGCACCATGTTGGGCGCCAGCCCCGCCGCCTCCATCTCGACCAGATAGCGCGAGCGCCAGTTGCCGCCATATGTCACCACGGCCTGCGGCGCCGCCGCGAAACCCGCCACATCCAGAGGCGCATCGCCCAGCGGATTGTCGGGGGCCATCACGCAGACATAGTGATCGGTCAGCACACGGCGGCCAAAGAATCCGGCATCCCCGATCTGCACCGGCCCCACCAGAATGTCGCACTCTCCCCGGCTCAACTGCTCGCGCCCGCGCACGGTCGAGGTGATGACCCGCAGTTTCACCCCCGGCGCCACCGCCCGCAACCGTCGCAGCATCGCCGGCACCAGCGTCGCGCGCTCATAGTAGTTGCACGACAGGATCATCGTCGCCTCGGCGCGGGCAGGATCGAACACACGCGGCGCGGAGAGCGCGACGAACTCATCCACCATCCGCGCCGCGTCGCGCACGATCTCGTCACAGCGGTCAGTGGGCACGATCCCCGCCCCCTGCCGCACGAAAAGCGGATCACCAAAGGCGCGGCGCAGCCGGTCGATCGTATAGCTGACCGAGGATTGGTTGACGCCCATCACCTCGGCCGTGCGCGAGAACGACCCGTAATCATGCACCAGCCGCAGCACCCGCAGCGCGGCGAAATCAACGCTCATCGGATCGCTGTCCTTTGGTGTCACCATCCGGCCGCCTCCTGCCTGCAACATCATCAGATTATCCGATAAACCCTATCAATTCCATCGGATTGTCCCATGCCTTGCGATCCTTTAGTGTCGATCCACGTTCAGGCAAGGGAGGGCAGGACCGTGACACTCGATACACCCATCGCACCCGAGGCACCGCTGGATGAGCAGATCACCATCCAGCAACTGACCCTTGATCCCTATACCGTCTATAAACGCCTGCGGGCCGAGGCGCCGGTGCTGCGCGTCAAGGCGGTGGGGCGGACGCTGCTGACCAAGGCGGCGGATACGAAATACGTCAAGGACAACCCGGTTCTGTTCAGCTCGAACGACCCCAATACGCCGATGCAACGCGCCTTTCGCGCCCATACGCTGATGCGCAAGGACGGGGCCGAACATGCGGCGGAACGCGGTGCCATGGCCCCGGCCTTCACCGCGCGCAATATCAAGCAATGCTGGGAGCCGATCTATACCAGCATCGCCGAGGACTATGTCGCCCGCCTGCCACGCGGCGAGACGGTGGACCTTTTCACCCAACTGGCCGGGCCATTCGCGGCGCGCTGCCTGACGCATCTGCTGGGCATCCCCGAGGCGTCAGACGATGACATGCAGCGCTGGTCGCAGATCCTGATCGACGGTGCGGGTAATTTCGGCTGGTCCGACGCGCTGTTCGCGCAATGCGACGCCGCCAATGACGAGATGGACGCTCTGTTTGCCGCCGCCGCCACACGCCTGCGGGCAGAGCCGGATCAAAGCGCGCTCTCGGTCATGGTGAACGCAGAAGATCCGATCCCCACCAGCCAGATCTATTCCAACATCAAGATCGCCATCGGCGGCGGCATCAACGAGCCGCGCGACGCGCTGCTGACCATCCTTTACGGCCTGATGATCAACCCTGACCAGTTCGAGGCGGTGAAGCGCGACGCGCTCTGGGCCGATGCTTTCGAAGAAGGGGTGCGCTGGGTCGCGCCCATTCAGGTGTCATCGCGTCTGGTGATGGAAGACACGCAGATCCGGGGCTTCCACATCCCCAAGGGCGATACGGTCATGACGATCCAGGCCTCGGCCAACCATGACGAAGAGGTTTATGAGGACGGGCATCTTTATAACGTGTTCCGCACGAAGCTGCCGCATCAGGCCTTTGGCAACGGGCCGCATTTCTGTCAGGGCACCCATGTGGCGCGGCGGATGCTGGCCAATATCATGTTGCCGCTGCTCTGCGACCGCTTTCCCAACATGACCCTGCCCAATCCCGATGCCGTGCAATTCTACGGCTTCGGTTTCCGGGGGCCACGCAGCCTGCCTGTGACGCTGAACTGACATCATCCCCGCCGCGCGCAAAAGATATAGCTATGCCGCATAATCATTTGCGATTCGAACGGGACTGACACTAAATACACGCAAGGGTCGGCAGAACCGACCCGTTTCTGGGAGGAAACCAATGAAACGACGCAATCTGATGAAGACGGTCGCCGCCGCCGCGCTGGCGCTGGGTCTGGCCCCTGCCACCCTTTCGGCGCAAGAGGTGACGCTGCGGCTGCACCAGTTCCTGCCGCCGCCGGCCCCCGTTCCCGCGCATATCCTCAAGCCTTGGGCCGCTGCTGTCGAAGCGCGCCTCGATGGCAAGCTCAAGATCGAACATTACGACGCCATGTCGCTGGGCGGCCGCCCGAATGACCTGATTGATCAGGCCATCGACGGCACCGCCGACATGATCATGACCGTCGTGGGCTATACGCCGGGCCGTTTCCCGAAAACCGAAGTGTTCGAACTGCCCTTCATGATGACCAACCCGGTCGCCACAGCCAAGGCGTTCTGGCAACTGACCGAAGCCGAGTTGCAGAACGAGGAATACAAGGACGTCAAGATCCTTGGCGCATGGGTCCACGGCCCCGGTATGATCCACTCGAAAGAGCCGATCGCCAGCCTTGAAGACATGGCCGGCAAGAAACTGCGCGGCCCGACGCGTGTGATCACCGACATGCTGAACGAACTGGGTGCCACCCCTGTCGGGATGCCCCTGCCCGCGATCCCGGAATCGCTGTCCAAAGGGGTGATCGACGCCACCGTGATCCCGTGGGAAGTCACCACCGCCGTGCGCGTGTCGGAACTGGTCGGCAACCACACCGAATTCGGCGGACCCGAGTCGCTCTATACCGCGACGATCATCCTTGCCATGAACAAGGAACGGTATGAGGCCCTGCCCGAAGATGTCCGCGCCGCCATCGACGCGGAATCCGGCGAGAAACTCTCGGCCTTCGCCGCGCAGGTGATGTGGGATTACGACGCCCCGGCCCGCCAGATCGCGGTGGATCGTGGCAACAACATCATCACGCTGGACGAGGCCGAAGTGGCGCGCTGGAAGGAAAAGGCGCAGCCCGTGATCGACCGCTGGGTCGCCGATATGGAGACCAAGGGCATCGACGGACGCGCCCTGATCCAGCAGGCCAAGGATCTGATCGTCAAGAACGGCGGCTGATCGCCGCCAAGGCTGAAATGACGAAAGGCCGTCGGAGCGATCCGGCGGCCTTTTGATCATGATCACTGTCGCGTTGAGTATTTGGGCAAGATGAAGGGCAGACCTGCCCCCCCATCTATTGGCGGTGTATGCCTTCGGGGGCCTCCTGGACGCAAGAGACGGCCTCGGGGCGATGACGGATCACGGCGCGGGCATTGATCGAGCCCTTGTCGGTGACTTCGCCCCGGTCGAGACTGGGCGGATCGCGCAGGACCAACATCTGCGCGATGCGGGTGGAACTGCCGGTCGAGGCCGCGTTAAAGCTGGCGTGGCGGCGGGCAAGGTCGTCCATGATGCCGGGCCTGTCCATGACGCCTTCTGCCGGGAACAGCAGCGCCGCCAGCGCGGGCCGGTCCTCGCCCAGAATGACCGCGTCGCGGATCAACCCGCCGAAATGATCCACCAGCCGGGCCCGCAACGCGCCCACCGCAACCCATGTGCCGGTGGCCAGTTTGAAATTCTCGGCGATGCGGCCGTCAAAGAAGAACCCCTTGGTCAGATCCTCGGGATCGGCCGGGCGCAGCGCATCGCCCAGACAATAGAAACCCTCCTCATCCAGCATCTTGGCGCTGGTTGCAGCATCACCCAGATAGCCCGGCGTGACCGAGGGGCTTTTCAGCCGCGCCTCCAGCTTGCCCTCGTTCGGAACCAGCTTCAGCGTGATCCCCCGCGCGGGCTGCCCGACATTGCCGGGGGCGTCCTTTTGGTCGGTGCACATCAGGGCAAAGGGGCCGGTTTCCGTGGCCCCCAGACCCGTGGTCAGCAAGACATCGCGCCCCGTCGCCTGCCGCGCGGCGTCGCGCAGACCGTCCCAGATATGCTGGGCCATCCCGGCACCGGCATACATCATCATGTCCAGCTTGCTGAAGAACTGCGCCGCCAGATCAGGATCGGCGCGGAACGCCTCCAGCAGCATCTCATACCCGGCGGGGACGTTGAAATACCAGGTGGGTGCCACATCGCGCAGATTGGCCAGCGTGCGCCCGATCAGGGCCGGTGTCGGCTTGCCATCGTCGATGTGATAGGTGCCGCCATTGCACAGGATCATGTGAAAGACCTTGTTGCCGCTGGCCGTATGGCTCCACGGTGCCCAGTCCACCACCACGGGCGGATGATCGGCCAGAAAGCGGAAGCAATCCGCGATGATGTCCTGATTACGCGCGATCATGTCATGCGAGTTGATCACGGCCTTGGGGCTGCCGGTGGAACCGCTCGTGAACAGATACTTGGCCACCATATCCCCGCGCAGCCCGGCAAAGGCTGCATCGGCGGGGGCCGTGTCGGCCTCATGCAGATCAGCAAAGGACAGCGCCCCGGCGGGCGCGTTGACCGAGCAGACCTTGAGGACATCATCCCCCACCGCCGCCAGCGCGCGCCCGTAGCGTGCGCCATCCGCCGCATAGACCAGACCGGGCCGCAACAGACCCACCGCATCGCGCAGCTTGTCATGGCTGTCCGAGATCAGCGAGAAGGCCGTGGACAGCGCCGCCGTGGGCACACCCGCATATTGCCCCGCCAAGGCCAGAACCGCATGATCCAGCGCATTCTCCGACAGGATCAAGGCCGGACGCCTCTGCCCCAAACCGCGCGCAAGAAGCCCTGCGCCCACGCTCCGCATCGCCTGCCACAGCGCGCCATAGCCAAGCCGCTGCCAGTCTCCATCCGGGCCGCGTTGCGCCAGGGCGCAGCGCTCCGGGGCCACCTGCGCCCAATGACCGATCCGCGCGGCAACCGTATCGGCCAGCCGGGGCGCTGCCCCCTCCTGAGACATCAGAATCGTGCCATCATCACGCCGTTCAATGGTGAATGCGGGTGTCCAGAAGCGCGGTTGCGCCATATCATTCCCCTCCCAAGGATGAGGGCGCATCGCAGGCTGGACGCGGCCCCTCTGATTTAGTTATGACTTATAGCAATATCGTCCGCCACTCAATCATTATCACAGCCCGGAGCACGCCATGTCAGCAACCCTTCCCACACCGTCCCTCCGCCATATCTGCGATCTTTTCGTCTCCCTCGATCCGATCCGCGAGATGGGCGCAGGCCGCGCCGGGCAAAGGCGGATCATCCCCATCGTCGGCGGCACCGCCACCGGCCCCGCGCTGAACGGCAAGATCCTGCATCTGGGGGCGGACTGGCAGACGATCTGGGCCAATGGCGTGGCCGAACTGGACACCCGCTATGCCATCGAGACCGAGGATGGCGCGACCATCGAGATCAAGAACTAC
>JAMWZG010000029.1:0-10115 GCA_024304855.1 Paracoccaceae bacterium | reverse complement strand
ACCGCCATGGTCCCGCCGAGGTGCTGGCCGCCATCGCGCGCGGCGAGACGGTCGCCCCCGACAGCTATTACATGCGCACCCACGCCCGGCTGGAAACCGGCGATCCGCGCTATGACTGGGTGAACCGGACACTGTTTGTGGGCACCGGCGCGCGGCGGGCGGGACAGGTCGTTATCTCGCTGTTCGCGCTGGAATAATCCGGGCGCAGGCTGGACCTTCCCGCGCCGCTGACCGACAGTCGCGCCATGAGCCTGATTCTTGTCCTCATCGCCTTCGCCCTGGGCGGCATCCTCAAAGGCGCCACCGGCGCGGGCGCGCCCATCATTGCCGTGCCGGTGATGACGATCTTTTTCGGCGCACCCTTTGCCGTGGCGGTCTTTTCGATCCCCAACCTTGTGACGAACATCTGGCAGGGCTGGCATTATCGCCGCCACAGGCTGTCCGGCCCCCTGACGCTGCATTTCGCACTGGCCGGCGCGCTGGGGGCGGGGATCGGCAGTTTCATGCTGGCCTGGCTGCCGACCGAGGCGCTGACCCTGACCGTGGCCCTGTCGGTGCTGGCCTATGTCGGCTTTCGCACCCTGCGCCCCGGATGGAGCCTGAGCCTGCCGCGCGCCGAGAGGCTGGCCGCCCCCATGGGCGTGCTGGGCGGCATCCTGCAAGGCGCGGCGGGCCTGTCCGCGCCAATCTCTCTCAGCTTTCTGAACGCGATCAAGCTGGAACGGCCGCAGTTCATCGTTACCATCTCGGTCTTTTTCTTTGCCATGGCACTGGTGCAGATCCCGCTGCTGGCGGGGCTGGGCATCCTGACCGGCGAAAGGTTCCTCCTCAGCTGTCTGTCCCTGATTCCCCTGATGGCGGCCATGCCGCTGGGCGCGTGGCTGGCGCGGCGCATCTCGGCGCAGGCCTTCGACCGGGTGATCCTGGCGCTGCTCACGGTGCTGTCGCTGCGGCTGATCTGGCAGGCGGTCATCGGCTGACCCACAGGCGACAGGCTTGAAACCGGCCGCACTCTTCACCATCTTGCCCATGGAACAACAGGCGGGGATCAACCCTGCCCCACAGGCAACACCACCCCGCCTTCACGGACAGGAGCAGGCCCATGCGGCACCTTGCGATATTGGCCTCATTGGCCGTCACCGCCATCTGGACAGCCCAGGCAGAGGCTGCCCCCGCCCAATGCACCACCAGGATCGAAGGCGAACCCGTCACCATCTTCTATGATGATGAGGAGCCGACCTATTCCTCGTTCCGCGAACGGTATTTCAGCCGCCGCGACACCTGCCCCGGTGCCGTGGTGATCACCTATCTGATGCCCGACCTGACCGCCGAGGAACGCACCGTCTTCTGCGCCAATTACGACCCCGAGACGCGCAGCCACTCTCTGCCCGCCGAAGGCCCGCGTGACGCCTTTGGCCGCTGCGAGCAGCCCTCGAATACCTGCAAACTGGTCAATACGACCAAGGAAAGCGCCCTTGGCCTGATCGGCGTGGGCGAGCAGGCCGAGGATGGCACCCTGACGGGGCGTCTCTCCTCGACCATTTCGGCGGTCACGCATAGTTCGGGGGCCATGGTGCTCTCGGGCAATGCAGGCAGCATCTCCAGCCTGCTGACATCGGCCGGCACGACCATCGGCACCGCGCTCAGCACTCCTGCGGTTCTGGCCGGGGCCGCCGCCAGCGTGGTGGTCATCGGCGGCGCCGTCTACCTGTGCAGCGAGGACGAGTAGACGCGCCGCCCTCCTCCGCACCGCAGGCCATGTGACCGCCCCGCCCCGGATCACAGAGCCATCACGCTTGCGTCAGGGCCGCAGTTCGGACGAAACACCCACCCTCTTCTGAACGAATGGACATCTGCAAGGTCAACCGCCTTGCACCATTCAACCCAACAGGAGAGACCCATGACATTTTTCACCGGACCCCGCCTTGCCCTTGGCCTGATCCTCGCCCTTGCCGCCCCGATGGCCCATGCCGCGGACGAGCATTTCCTGGCCGATGGTGCCGCTGTCGGCGGCTATGACGTCGTGGCCTATCACACACAGAACGGCCCGGCCCTCGGCTCGGACGCATTCACCGCAACCTATCAGGGGGTGGAATGGCGCTTCGCCAGCGCCGCCAACCGCAACCTCTTCGCCGCCGATCCGGCCAAATACGCACCGGCCTATGGCGGCTGGTGCTCGGCCGGGGCCAGCAAAGGCAAGAAGGTGCCAACCCAGCCCGAGCTTTTCGCCATCGTGGATGGCCAACTCTACCTGAACAGCTCACCCGCCGCACATGAGGGGCTTTTCCTCAAGGACACCGCCGGCGTCATCGCCAAGGGCGAAAGCAACTGGAAACGCATCTTCGCGACCGAAGCCAACAACCTCTGACACGACCTCACACCTCCGCGCATCGGCCCAGCCCGGTGCGCGGTTGGGATGCATCCTTGATCGGGGATGGTCAGACCGTAAAAACTGGCGATCCCACGAGGACTCGAACCCCGAACCTGCTGATTAGAAGTCAGCTGCTCTATCCAGTTGAGCTATGGGATCGCATGACCCTTATGTGCCGCCATGGCGCGATAAAGGCAAGCTGGCAATGCCCGTTCAGTGCGTCCAGGCGCCGCGCCGGTTGGTGGCGAAATTCTCGCCATAGCCACCGGGGCGGATATTCGGCTTGCGAGGTTTGGGTTCCACCACCTGCGCATCGATTCCATGCGCCTCGGCATAGGCGAGCGCCGCCTCTTTCGTTTCGAACCGCAGTCTGACCTGCGACTGCGTATCGCCCGACGATGTCCAGCCCATCAGCGGATCGATGTCCCGCGCCTCGGACGGGGCAAATTCCAGAACCCAGTCATGAGTCTTGCCCATGCCCGAGGACATGGCGGTCTTGGCTGGCTTGTAGATACGCGCACGCATGGCATCCCTCCGGCTTTGGCTGTCTATATCAGGCAAATAAGCGCGCGGGGCAAGCCCGACAGGCCATGATCCGCGCAATTTTAGGCAGATGCCGCGCAAGTCCTGATTGCCGATGCGCGCGCGGGGAGCGAGGGGTGGGTCTTGCGCCCGGACCGGCAATCAGGGTCTTCTGCTTGCCCTTAAGAGGTTAGGAAAATACATATTATCCAGCAAGAATTTTCGCACGAACTGTCAATTTATTTTGACACATCATCGTCAACGCAACTGCCATCTTGTTGATATGTCTTTTCTTTCACGCAAAGGCTATCGCCAGGGCAGAAACCGGACATGGATCAAAAGGGGAACAGGGGTTGAAACAGACGGCAAAGGCGTCAATCTCTGGGCTCTGAAAAGGAATCTCCCGCCATGAACCAGCCGGTCCTGCACGCCCCCGCGCCCGATGTGAAATCCCGCCCCAAGCTGGAAGGCGGCAAGCGGTTCATCCTCAAGACCGAGTTCACGGCCGCCGGTGATCAGCCCACGGCCATCGCCGAGCTGACCGAGGGGATTCTGGCCGGCGAGCATAATCAGGTGCTTCTGGGTGCCACCGGCACCGGCAAGACCTTCACCATGGCCCGCATCATCGAGGAAACGCAGCGCCCCGCCATCATCCTGGCCCCGAACAAGACCCTCGCGGCGCAGCTTTACGGCGAGTTCAAGGGCTTCTTTCCCGACAATGCGGTGGAATATTTCGTCAGCTATTACGACTACTATCAGCCCGAAGCCTATGTCGCGCGCTCCGACACCTATATCGAGAAGGAATCGCAGATCAACGAGCAGATCGACCGGATGCGCCACTCGGCCACCCGCGCGCTTCTGGAACGGGATGATGTGATCATCGTGGCCTCCGTCTCCTGCATCTACGGTATCGGCTCGGTCGAAACCTATGGCGCGATGACGCAGGATCTCAAGGTCGGCGCCCGCTATGACCTGCGCGCCGTGATGGCCGATCTGGTGGCCCAGCAATACAAGCGCAACGATCAGGCGTTCCAGCGCGGCAGCTTCCGGGTGCGCGGCGACAGTCTGGAAATCTTCCCCGCCCACCTCGAGGATCGCGCCTGGCGGCTCTCGTTCTTTGGCGAGGATCTGGAAAGCATCACCGAATTCGATCCGCTGACCGGGCAGAAAACCGGCAGCTTCGACCAGATCCGCGTCTATGCGAATTCCCACTATGTCACGCCCAAACCGACAATGCAGCAGGCCATCATCGGCATCAAGAAAGAGCTGCGCCAGCGGCTCGATCAACTGGTGAACGAAGGCAAACTGCTCGAGGCGCAGCGACTGGAACAGCGCACCAACTTTGACCTCGAGATGCTCGAGGCGACAGGCGTGTGCAACGGGATCGAGAACTATTCCCGCTACCTGACCGGCCGCGCGCCGGGCGAACCGCCCCCCACCCTCTTTGAATTCATCCCCGACAATGCCATCGTCTTCGCCGATGAATCCCACGTCTCGGTGCCGCAAATCGGTGGCATGTACAAAGGCGACTACCGGCGCAAATTCACGCTGGCCGAACACGGCTTCCGCCTGCCCTCCTGCATGGACAACCGCCCGCTCAAGTTCGAGGAATGGGATGCGATGCGCCCGCAGTCGGTCTTTGTCAGCGCCACCCCCGCCAAATGGGAGATCGAGCAGACCGGCGGCGTCTTCACCGAACAGGTGATCCGCCCGACCGGCCTTCTGGACCCGGTGGTGGAGATCCGCCCGGTGGGAATGCAGGTCGATGACCTGCTGGATGAGGTGCGCAAGGTCGCCGCCGCAGGCTATCGCACGCTCTGCACGACACTGACCAAGCGCATGGCTGAGGATCTGACCGAATACATGCACGAACAGGGCATCCGCGTGCGCTACATGCACTCGGACATCGACACGATTGAACGGATCGAGATTCTGCGCGACCTGCGCCTTGGCGCCTTCGACGTGCTGATCGGGATCAACCTGCTGCGCGAAGGTCTGGACATCCCCGAATGCGGGCTGGTCGCCATTCTGGACGCCGACAAGGAAGGTTTCCTGCGCTCGGAAACATCCCTGATCCAGACCATTGGCCGCGCCGCGCGCAACGCCGAAGGCCGGGTGATCATGTATGCCGACCGCATCACCGGCTCGATGGAACGCGCGCTGGCCGAAACCAACCGCCGCCGCGAAAAGCAGATCGCCTATAACATCGAACACGGCATCACACCGCAGACGGTGAAAAAGAATGTCGAGGATATCCTGGCCGGCCTCTACAAGGGCGACGTGGACATGAACCGCGTCACCGCCAAGATCGACAAGCCGCTGGCGGGGGCCAATCTCAAGGCCGTGCTGGACGGTCTGCGCGCCGACATGCGCAAGGCGGCCGAAAACCTCGAGTTCGAGGAAGCCGCCCGCCTGCGCGACGAGGTCAAGCGGCTCGAAGCGGTCGATCTGGCCATTGCCGACGATCCGCTGGCCCGCCAATCCGCCATCGACGCAGCGGTCGAGGCGTCAACCGCCTCGGCTGGCCGCTCCACCGCCGGGCGCGGCGGAATGCGCGGCGGCAAGGCGCGGCCACGGCGGCGGTGACAATCACGCCGACCGTCAGGACCGGCGGGGGCACTCAGCCTCCCGTCACGCTCAGCCTCCCGTCACGCTCAGCCTCCCGTCACGCTCAGCCCCAGCACCCGCCAGCTCTGCATCCCACCCCGGTAATAGCTGATCCGCTCCGCCGGATAGCCCGCCGCGATGATCGCGCGGATGGCCGACGGCGACTGACCGCACCACAGCCCGTTGCAGAACAGCACGACCGACCGCGCCTCGGCACAATCCCAGCCGTCGAAATCTGGCTCGCACCCCAATTCGCCCAAGCGGTCCACCATCCGGTCATAAGGCATGTTCACCGCCCCCGGAATGCTGCCCCCTGCGAACCAGTCCGGCGTGCGGCTGTCGATCACCACCACCTCGGGATCGGCCAGCGCCTCCAGCAGCTCCAGCTCGCCAATGGTCGTCACCCCTTCGGCGGGGCTCATCGGCTGGATGCAGAACGGCGGACAGGCCCGCGACGTGCGCGCCCATTCACCCGTGACCATATGGTCATTATCCTGAATCCGACCGATCTCGACCGGGCCATTTTCTGTCTGCACCGTCACGGTGGCGATATCCGGGCGGATATTGACCGGCCCCGCCTCCTCGGCCATGCCGCTGCCCGCAGCGGCCATCACAACGACCGCGCACAGCGGCCCGATGATCCTGAACATGATCCTGTCCTCCCTCATGCTTGCCCAGACGGACATCCCGACCTTGGCAAAAAGGGCCGGATCATGCAAACCGGCCCCTGTTTCTTCTTGCTGCAAATATCCATCCGCAAGGACCGCCCCGATCGACGCCGCCCGCTGCGAAACGGCCTCACCGCAGCACATGCACCGCACAGCGGGCATGACGCACCACCGTGGTCGCCGTTGACCCCAGCAGCAGATCCTGCATCCCCGGCCGGTGCGAGGCGATGACGATGCAATCCACCCCATGCTGATCCGCCCATTCAAGGATCGTGCGGCCGGAATGCCCCTCGACCAGCGCCGCCTGCCCGCCGGGTAAGCTCTGCGCCATCCGCGTCAGCTCGGCCTCGATGGCAGATCGGCTTTCGGTGATGTAATCCGTGGGCATATAGGAAATCGCATAGCTCGGGATCTGCTCCATCACATGCAGCAGCGTGATCCTGGCCCCGGTATTGGCCAGCGCCCGCGCCACGGCAAGCGAGCCTTCCGCGTCACGATCCTCATCAAATGAAATCGGCACCAGAATCGAGTCATACATGGCTTTCTCCTCCTGTGGTTGATCCGGGCATCAGACGTCTCCCGGAACGGTTGGTCCTTGATCCAGATCAGGGCACCGGATCAACGCACCAGCGGTCAAAAGGTTGCAACCACGTCATAGAGCACCGGCTCGAAGGTCTTGCACAGTGCCGCAAGGCCCCGATTGCGCTCGCGCATCTCGGATGTGCGCAGCATGGCCTGAAAATCCTCACGGCTGCGCCATTGCGAGTAATTGGCGATCCGCGTCTGCGCATCATTGACATGCAGCCCCGCCGCAATGAACCCGGGCTGCTTCGAGATGAACTCGGCATAGGCTTCGTGCAGCGCGTCCAGCAGATCCTGACAGGTGCCGGGAGTCATTTCAAAGGTGGTGATGACGGTCTGGCCGGGGGCCGGCGTGCGGATGGTGGGCATGATGATCCTCCCTTTGGCGCGGCCAGAGTCGCACCGGCCGCATTCGCATCATAGCAGCTTTCGGCAGCATCCCCCAAACCCGCAGGCATTAACCTGCTGTTTACCTCTTCTCATCCACACTGACACCACAGGAGGGCGGGGTGATGATCAGATTGCTGGCCGCCTGCCTATGGGGGCTTGTCCTGCTGTCGCTTCAGGCCGGGCCGGCCACGGCAGGGGCATGGCCGCGCGAGGCGGGAACGGGGTTCGTCAGCCTCAGCCAATGGCAAAGCGGGGGCGGCGGCACCGGCTATACCGCCCTCTACCTTGAATATGGACTGACCAAGCGTCTGACCCTCGGCGTGGATGCAGGCCGCAGCGTGGCCGGACGCGGCAAGGCGGTGGTGTTCCTGCGCACCCCGATCATGCGGGTGCTGGGCGGACGGGTGGCGCTGGAACTTGGCTATGGCGAGATTTCGCGCCAACCTGTCCTGCGCCCCGGCCTGTCCTGGGGCCGCAGCCTGTCACGGCCGCGCTGGCAGGGCTGGGTCGCGGTGGACACACGGCTGGAATGGGGGCTGGACAGCAAGACGCTGGACGAAAAGACCGATTTCACACTCGGCGTCACCCTGCGCGACCCGCAGGGCAAGCCGGAAGACTGGACCTTCATGCTGCAACTTCAAACCGGCGTGGTGGACATCGGCAAGCAACTGTTCTTGCTGCAAACCGAAGGGATCGAACCGGGGGCCAGTTTCCTGCGGCTTGTCCCCTCGATCACTTATGAGCTGCGCGACGGGATGCATCTGGAACTGGCCTTCTTCCACGCGCTTGACGCCACCGGCTCGCAGGGGATCAAACTGGGGCTCTGGTCGCGCTTCTGACCGACGCTGTCACCGCTTGCACGCGCCCCGGCGCGCCCCTAGCTTGCACCGCATGAGCACCGATGCCCACAGCCCGATCCGCCCCACCGATGACGAGGCCCGCCGCCTGGCGCGCGACCTGATCCACGCCGCGCGTTTTGCAGCCCTGGGCGTGATCGACCCGGACAGCGGCGCGCCGCTGGTGACGCGCGTGGCCTTTGGCACCACGGCCACGGGCGGGCCGGTCACGCTGATCTCGGACCTGTCGCAGCACACCCGCGCCTTGCAGGCCCATCCTGCCGCGTCATTGCTGATCGGAGAGCCGGGCCCGCGCGGCGACCCGCTGACCCATCCGCGCCTGACACTGCAAGTGCAGGCGCGCTTTCTGCGCCACGGCGCCGCGGGCCACGCCGAGATGGCCGCGCATTGGCTGCGCGACCATCCCAAGTCAAAGCTCTACATCGGCTTTGCCGACTTCTCCTTTGCGCTGTTCGACGTGCAGGCCGCCTATCTGAACGGCGGCTTCGGACGCGCCTTCGTCCTGACACCCGCAGATCTGGGCCTGTGACCCCTCAGGCCGTGTCCATCCGCAGCGTGACCCCCACGACACCTGTCACCGGCTGCGCCCAGCCCAGATGCACCCGATTGCGCGCCGTCCCCTGCCCGGCCACCGCATGTGGCGCCTCATAACGGATCACATTGCTGACGTTGCGGATCGGACCGCGCGCCACGACGGCATCCACCTGCCGGACCTGCCCGCCAAACGGCAAAGGCCCGGCCCCGCTGACCACCCAGGTCTCGGCGGCCGTGTTCTGCTCATGGGCGACCACGACCGGGTTCTGGATACCCTGCGTCACACCGTTATACAGGTTCCCCGCCACAAGGATGTTGCGCATCCGGCCATAGTCCAGATCGGCAAAGGACGTGTCCACATGATACACCCGGTCGATGTCTCCTCGGATCGTGCGGAACACATTGCCGGTCAGGGTCAGACCCGCGATGAAATGCCCGGCCCCGTGCGGCTTGACCACAAAGAACCGGAACCACGGCGCCACGTCGATCGCCTGAAAGATATTGCCCGTGACACTCAGCGCGCTGAACGAGAATTCGCTGCTGAAGGATGGCTCATGATCATGCTCATTCGTCCATTCAATCGAACAGTTGTCGATGTAATTGCCCGTCACCGTCGCCCTGTTGTGGCTTGAGGTCAGGATCAACCCCGCTGTCCGCACACCGCCCGGCTCATCATCCCCCTGAAACCAGTGATTGCCCGCGATGATGCTGGCCGTCCCGCCCAGAATGGCAAAATGGCGGAATTGCGTGATCCGGTTGTCGCGCAGCTTGACGTCATTGGCATTGGCGTTGATCGCGATGGACACACGATCCTGCGCGCGCATCGGCGTTTCATACGACAGGAACTGGCAACGGTCGATCAGCATCCCCTGACAGCCGATCCCGATCGACGTGATCGCCCGGTCGCGCGGCCCGGTGAAAAAGCAGTCCCGCAGATGAAAGGTCAGGCCTGTCGTGGCCAGCATCACCCCGCTGGCCCGCCCGCCGCACAGAAACTCGATATCCGACATCGAGAAACGCGACAGTTGCGAGAAGCCGCTGAAATCCAGAATGTATTTGAACCGCCGGAAGGTATAGACTTGCGTGCCCGCCGCATCGAACAGGGGCATCGACAGCGTGATCTCGCCCGTGCCCACGTTCTTGTCGCGGACATAGACCTCGCGACCCACGCCATTGCCCTCGATCAATGACCCGATGGGGATATTGGCGACATTGGCCACCCCGGTCAGGCGCAACGGATCATTCAGCGCATATGTGGCCTGCGAGGTATAGACATCCGTGGTCCAGGCGGCATTCTCCTCGACAAAGAACTGCCCGTTGCGGATATGGCGGCGCTGCGCGAATTGCGTGCGATTGGGCACGGCCGCCGCCATGTCGATGGGCCCCCGGATCTGGATGCGCCGCCCGCCCAGATCCAGCGACTCGTGATCCACATTGTTCAACAGCGCCTGAAACGCCTTGCGAAAGGCCAGAACCTCGTCCCCGAACGCGTCGATATAGGCGGGCAGATCGAAATCGCGGGTCAGGGACAGCACCGCATCCGTGGGCATGGTCAGCGTGCCCTCGAACTGGATGCGGTTGTTG
>JAMWZG010000289.1:322-3729 GCA_024304855.1 Paracoccaceae bacterium | reverse complement strand
GCTGGCGTTGCGCGCCGCCTCCGAGGAAGTGCTGGAAGAGCAGGCCCAGAACGATCCGATCTTCGCCGAGGCGCTGACATCGCTGCGCGCCTATATGGACTCGGTCGGTGAATGGAGCACGTTGCAGGCTCTTCCCCCGCGCTGATCGCTTGCTAGACTGAACCAATGGCAGGGCGGCCCCGCGCCGCCCTGTGCCTTGCAAGGCGAGGGGGGAAGACATGCCTTCATTCCTGACGAAACTTCTGGACCTGCTCTGCCTGCCCGGCAAATGGGTCAGTTGGCTGATCCTGCCGCTGATTGCCTCGATCCTGATTGCGGTGGTGGCGGCCAAGATGGGCGTGAACACCTTCGCCGCATGGGACAGCCCGATCCCCGTTCTGGGCCGCGCCATGACCGTGAACGGCCTGTTTGACCTGCAATGGTATATTTTCGCGCTGCTGGTCCTGTTCGGCGGCGCCTGGGCGTTGCGGGACGACAAGCATGTGGCCGTCGATTTCCTCTCGCTGATGATGACGCAGCGCCAGCGCCTCTGGATCAGGATGCTGGGCGATCTGCTGTTCCTGCTGCCTTTCTGCCTGATCATCGCCTGGTATGGCTGGTCCTTTGCCCTGACCGCATGGACCACGGGCGAAGGCTCCACCCAAGGGGGGCTCAACAGTCGCTGGATCATCAAGGCGATGGTGCCGCTCTCATTCGCCATTCTGGGCCTGATGGGCCTTCTGCGCGGCTTGGGCACAGCGGCGGAACTGCTGCGCGGCAGCACAGACAAAGACCAGAAGGATCTGTCAT
The DNA here is from genome assembly GCA_024304855.1 of Paracoccaceae bacterium. Classification (GTDB taxonomy): domain Bacteria; phylum Pseudomonadota; class Alphaproteobacteria; order Rhodobacterales; family Rhodobacteraceae; genus Seohaeicola. The sequence continues at coordinate 2,940 of JAMWZG010000289.1, read as the reverse complement.
GACCGAACATCTGTGGCCCATGCTGATGCTGCTCGCGCTGATGGCGGGGGTGTTCTCGGGCTATCCGGTGGCCTTCATCCTGGCGGGTGTCGGCATCCTTTTCGCGGTGCTGGCCGATGTGCCGATGCTGTTCCTGTCCATGGGCGTGCAGCGGATCTATTCGGGCATCCTGACCAACTGGCTGCTGGTCGCGATTCCGCTGTTCGTCTTCATGGGGCTGATGCTGGAACGCTCCGGGATTGCCGAGCGTCTGATGCGGTCTCTCGCCGCGCTCTTTCGCGGATTGCCGGGCGGCTATGCCTTTGCCGTGGCGATCATCGGCGTGATCATGGCGGCCTCCACGGGGATCATCGGCGCATCCGTCGTGATGATGGGCATGATGGCCCTGCCCGCCATGCGCGAGGCGAAATACGACATGCAGCTGTCCTGTGGCCTCATCGCCTCATCAGGGACGCTGGGCATCCTGTTGCCGCCTTCGATCATGCTGATCATTCTGGGCGACCAGATGCGCCTGTCTGTTGGGGATCTGTTTATGGGGGCCATCGGGCCGGGGCTGCTGCTGGCGGGGCTCTATTTCCTTTATCTTGCCGCCGTGGCGATCTTTGCCCCGCACCGCGTGCCGGCACCCGAACGGGTCGAGCCCATCGCCTTCTGGCCCGCCGCCTGGGCGCTGACCCGCGACCTGCTGGCGCCCTTCGTGTTGATCCTGTCGGTGCTGGGCACGATCATCGCAGGCATCGCCACCCCCACCGAATCCGCCGCCATCGGCGCGGCGGGTGCGCTGCTTCTGGCGCTGATGTCGCGCAAGCTGACGTTTCCGGCGCTGCAAGGCGCGATGTATGAAACGACAAAAACCACCGCGATGATCGTCTTCGTGATGATCGGCGCCTCGATCTTCTCGGTCGTGTTCCGCCGTCTGGGCGGTGACGCCATGATTCTTGAAATCTTCGCGATCGAGGATGCAAACCCCTATTGGGTGCTGTTCATCATCATGGCGTTGATCTTCCTGCTGGGCTTCTTTCTGGACTGGGTCGAGATCACGCTGGTCGTGGTCCCCATCGTCGCCCCTGTCGTCGCCCTGTTGGATTTCGGAATGCCTTCCGAGCAGGTGATGATCTGGTTCGCCATCGCACTGGCGGTGAATTTGCAGACATCCTTCCTGACGCCGCCCTTCGGCTATGCGCTGTTCTATCTGCGCGGCATTGCCCCCGACATCCCGATTTCGACCATCTACAAGGGTGTCATGCCCTTCGTGCTGATCCAGATCGCGGCGCTGCTTCTGGTGATCTTCTTCCCCGCACTCGTGCTGCATCTGCCGATGGGCGCGCGCTGAGGCTGAGGGCCCCGCGCTGGATCCTGCGCGGGGAACATGGTTCGGTTACAGGAACACCGTCGCCGTCGCGGGCACCAACGCCACCAGCAGTAGCACCGCCAGCATCACTGCGATGAAGGGCAGGGTGCCCGCAAAGATCTGCTCGACCGTCACATCCGGCCGGTTCAGCGTGTTATGCACCGTGAAGACCGAGATCCCGAAGGGCGGTGTCAGCAACCCTATTTCGACCGCGATCACGGTCACAATCCCGAACTGCATCAGGTCGATCCCAAGGCTTTGTGCGATGGGTGCCGCAATCGGCACCATGATCAGCAGGATCGAGGTGCTGTCCAGGATCATCCCCATCAGCAGGATGATCACGGCATAAAGGAACATGAACCCCAGCGGGCTGAACCCGCCCGCCTGCACCAGATCGGCAATCGCCGCAGGCAGGCCCGCAATCGACAGCATCCGCGAATAGAAACTGGCCGCGATCAGCAACAGCAGGATCGAGACGGAAATCGTCCCCGTCTGCTTGAGAACATCCCACATCTTGTGGCGGTCCAGACTGCGCCGCGCCAGGGCGATGATCAGCGCGCCAAAGGCGCCCACGCCGCCCGCCTCGGTCGGGGTGAAAAAGCCGCTGTAAAGCCCGCCCAGCACAAGGATCACCAGCGCCACGATGGGCACCAGCTTGGACAGCATCACGCCCAGGGGCATCTTGGGGCCATCCCGGTCCAGCCGCTTGGCGCGGGCTGCCTCGGGATCGACAAAGACGAATTTTGGCACCAGCAGCGCCAGCAGCATCAGCATCACGACAAAGCCGCCCGCCATCAGCAGGCCGGGAATGATCCCCGCGATGAACATGCCGCCGATCGACACTTCGGCCAGCACGCCATAGATGATCAGCAACAGGCTTGGCGGGATCATCATGCCCAGAACGGATGACCCCGCCACCGTCCCCGCCGCGAAACCGGGGCGATAGCCGTGTCGCGTCATCTCGGGCACGGCCACGCGGGTGAAGACCGCCGCCGAGGCGATGGACACGCCCGTGACTGCGGCAAAGACCGTATTGGCCGCCACCGTCGCCACGCCCAGACCACAGAGCATCCGACGCAGCAATTCCTCGGCCACCTCGAAGGTATCGCGCCCCACATTGGAGACGCTGACCAGCAGGCCCATCAGAACAAACAGCGGGATCGTCGCAAACAGGTAATCCGAAATCCCGCTATAGACCGTCAGTTCCAGCATCCGGAAGCCAAGGTCGATATTGTCGCGGATGATCCAGATCCCGATGAAGGCCACG
>JAMWZG010000289.1:0-312 GCA_024304855.1 Paracoccaceae bacterium | reverse complement strand
AGGCGATCTGCATCCCCAAAAGGACCAGCGCCACCAGAAGAACGATCAGGGCAAAGCCGATGGCAAGGGTGGTCATGCTGCCTCCGCCTCCGCCTCGGTCACGGGGATCAGGCGGACGGCGCGGTAAAGGCAGGTCAGGCTGGCCAGCACCGCCCCGATCACGATGATCGCGCGAAACGGAAAGGTGGGCACGGTAAAGACACCCTGCACCCCAAAGAAATCACCGCTGACATAGCTTGAGACGGTCTTGCCCCAGGAGGCCCAGACGATCAGCGCGAAAATCACCGCCCCGGTCAGGGCAAAGCCGCGCTC
>JAMWZG010000288.1 GCA_024304855.1 Paracoccaceae bacterium | reverse complement strand
TCAGAAGCGGCCAGTCCGTCACCGCGTCGGAGCCGTCGCGCATCGCTTCGGTTTCGCGGTTGGGCGAGGCGACCGAGCCGCTGTCCAGATGGTCGCGCCCGATCACGATGGGCGCGCTCAACTCGCCATTGCGCACCATCTCGTTGAAGGCCAACCCCAGCCTGTGCCGCAGCCCCAGCCCGACCCAGCAGATCCGCGCGGGCAGACCCTGAAAGCTGATCCGCTCCCGCGCCATGTCCAACCAGTTGTGCAGATGCGGATCGTCGATCAGTTCCTTCACCTTGGCATCGGTCTTGTAAATATCCTCGGGATCGCCCGACAGGGCGCACCAGCGGAATGGCCCCACCCCGCGACAGAAGAGCGGCCGAATATAGGCGGGCACGAAACCCGGAAAGGCAAAGGCCGTCTCCAACCCCTCCTCCAGCGCCATCTGGCGGATGTTGTTGCCGTAATCCAGCACCGGCACGCCCGCATTCCAGAAATCCACCATCGCGGCCACATGCGCCTTCATGCTGGCGCGGGCCGCGGCCTCCACGGCCTTGGGCGCGCTCTCCTGCTTGGCGCGCCATTCCGCGACACTCCATCCCTGCGGCAGATAGCCATGCACCGGATCATGCGCCGAGGTCTGGTCGGTCACGATATCGGGCCGCATCCCCCCCGCCTGCATCCGCGCGTAAAGCTGCGGGAACACATCCGCCGCATTGCCGATCAAAGCCACGGATTTCGCCTCTCCCGCGCGGGTCCAGCGGTCGATCATCGCCAAAGCCTCGTCCAGATCGCGCGTCTTTTCATCGACATAGCGGGTGCGCAGCCGGAAATCGGCCCGCGTCTCGTCGCATTCCACCGCCAGACAGCAAGCCCCCGCCATCACCGCGGCCAAGGGCTGCGCGCCGCCCATGCCACCCAATCCGCCCGTCAGAATCCAGCGCCCCTTGAGCGAGCCGCCATAGTGTTGCCGCCCCGCCTCGACAAAGGTCTCATAGGTGCCCTGCACGATTCCTTGCGTGCCGATATAGATCCACGATCCGGCGGTCATCTGGCCATACATCGCCAGACCCTTCTTATCGAGCTCGTTGAAATGATCCCATGTCGCCCAATGCGGCACGAGGTTCGAATTCGCGATCAACACGCGCGGCGCATCCGCATGGGTGCGAAACACGCCCACGGGCTTGCCCGATTGCACCAGCAGCGTCTCATCCCCGTTCAGATCGGTCAGCGCCGCGACGATGGCGTCAAAATCCTCCCATGTCCGGGCCGCGCGCCCGATCCCGCCGTAAACCACCAGCTCATGCGGGTTCTCCGCCACATCGGGATGCAGGTTGTTCATTAGCATCCTGAGCGGCGCCTCGGTCAGCCAGCTTTTGGCGGTCAGCGTGGTGCCGGTGGGCGGGAAAATATCGCGGCTGTTGTGGCGTGTGCCGATGATGCGGGGCGTGGTCATGTCAGAACCTTTCTCTCTGCAAGGGATTGAAGCGCATCGAGGATCTGCGCCAAAGTCGTGCGCAAACGCGCGGCGCGGCCCTCGTGCCAGCGCCAGGGCGCGACCTCTTCCATGTAGGTGGACTGGGCCAGTTCCATCTGGATGGCATGGATGCCCTTGTCGGGTTGTCCGTGGTGGCGCGTGGTCCAGCCGCCGCGAAAGCGGCCATTGAGGACCGTGGAATACCCTGGTGCCGCGCGGCAGATGTTTTCCACAGTTTTCTCCACAAGCGGCGCACAGCTTGTGGATAGATTCGTGCCGATGTTGAAATCAGGCAAGGTTCCGTCGAACAGATGCGGAATCCGCGACCGGATCGAATGACAATCGTAAAGGATTGCAACCCCGTGGATCGCGCGCACCCGCGCCAGCTCTGTGGATAACGCGGCGTGATAGGGGCTGTGATACGCCGCAATCCGCGCCGCAACTTCCGCTTTGTCAGGGGCGTGCCCCGGCAGATGGATCGGTTGCCCGTCAAAGTCGGTCAGTGGACAAAGCCCGGTTGTCGCCTGACCGGGATACAGGCTCGCATCATCCGCACCTCGGTTCACGTCGATCACATAGCGATGCAAGCTTTGGCGCACAATCGTAACATCGTCCCGCAAACCATTGTAAAGCCTGTCGATATGCCAATCTGTATCCGCCAGCTCGCGTCCCCGCGCGTTCAGCCCTGCCCAGACCTCGGCCGGCACCTCAAGCCCGGTATGCGGCAGACCCAGCACGATGGCACCCTGCCCGCGCGTGACCTCGACGCTCATCCCGCGATCTCCAGCGCCACACCCGCCGCCGCCTGCGCCGCACCGCCTGCGATCAAGCCCTGCGCGACCGCCAGATCCGGCGCCATATAGCGATCCACCCCCAGGGTCGGCACCTGCTCGCGCACCCGCGCCAGCACCGCCTGCAACCGCGCCGATGTCTGCAAGGGCGCGCGAAACTCGATCCCCTGACAGGCCGCCAGCAATTCGACCCCCAGAATGGCCGACAGGTTCCGGTTCATCCGCGCCAGCCGCACCGCGCCATGGGCGGCCATGCTCACATGATCCTCCTGATTGGCGCTGGTCGGCGTGCTGTCGGTGGAGCAGGGATTGGCCAGATGCTTGTTCTCGCTCATCAAAGCCGCTGTCGTGACCTCGGCAATCATGAAGCCCGAGTTCAACCCCGGATCAGGCGTCAGGAACGGCGGCAGATCATGGCTCAGCGTCGGATCGACCATCAGCGCCACCCGCCGCTGTGCTATCGCCCCGATCTCGGCAATCGCCAGAGCGATCTGGTCGGCGGCAAAGGCCACGGGTTCCGCGTGGAAATTCCCGCCCGACACGATCCGCCCTTCCTCCAGCAAAACCAGAGGGTTATCCGTCACCGCATTCGCCTCGATCTCCAGCGTGCGCCCGGCCATGCGCAAAAGATCCATGCAGGCCCCCGCCACCTGCGGCTGACAACGGATGCAATAGGGGTCTTGCACCCGCGCATCCCCCTCACGGTGACTGTCGCGGATGGCCGAGCCTTCCATCAATCCGCGCATCGCAGCCGCTACCGCAATCTGCCCCGCATGGCCGCGCAGATCATGTATCCCTGCCAGCAAGGGCGCATCCGACCCCATGATCGCATCGGTGGACAGGCACGCAGTCACGACCGCCCCTTCCAGATTGCGCCAGGCTTCGAACAGGCCACCCAAGGCCGCAGCGGTGGAAAACTGCGTCCCGTTGATCAGAGCCAAACCCTCCTTCGGGCCAAGAACCACCGGCACCAACCCCGCCGCCGCCAGTGCCTCTGCCCCCGGCATGCGCCGCCCTTGATACACAGCCTCGCCCGCGCCGATCATCACCGCCGCCATATGCGCCAGGGGCGCCAGATCACCCGACGCGCCCACCGACCCCTGCTGCGGGATCACCGGCAGGACATCCCGCGCCAGCATCCCCTCGATCAGCGCGATCACCTCCCAGCGCACGCCAGACGCCCCGCGCGCCAAACTCGCCGCCTTCAGCATCAGCATCAGCCGCACCAGAGGTGCCTCCAGCGGATCACCCAATCCGCAGCAATGCGACAGGATCAGGTTGCGTTGCAGCGTGGCCGTGTCGGCGGGTGCGATCTTGCGACTGGCCAGCTTGCCAAAGCCTGTGTTGACACCGTAAACCGCCGCCTGCCCCTGCGCGGCCGCAGCCACCATGGCCGCCGCCGCCTCCACCCCGGACCGCGCCGCCGGATCAATCGGCGGCACCGCAGCCCCCCCATGCACAGCCGCCAGTTGCGCCAAAGTCATATGCC
>JAMWZG010000287.1 GCA_024304855.1 Paracoccaceae bacterium | reverse complement strand
ACCCGACCGACGGATCAGGCGCATCCCGCCCGATCACCCCCGTCGCGGTCAGACCCGGCAGAAATCCCGCCCGCTCCACCCGCGCCCGCGCCTCGGCCCGCGCCTGCTCGGCCTCGGCCAGACGCACCGATAGCGGCACCGGCGCAGGCGCGGGCAAGGCCAGCGCCGCCTCCGTCCCGCTCAGCCCGGACAGCTCCGCCAGCAACGCCGGCGCGACACCCATCGCAACCAGCTCCGCCATGGCCGCCCGCGCCGCCTCGGCCTCGCTCTGCGCCGAGGCGTTGATTTCCGCCAGCTTCTGCTGCAACACCTGCAAATCGGACGAGTCCGAGATCCCCCCCTTGACCCGCTCCGACATGATCCAGGCGAAATGCTCCATGTCGCGCCCGGCACTCTGCGACAGCAGCGCCTTGTCCTGCGCCTCGCGCGCCGCCAGATACAGGCGCAGCGCCGTCAGGACACGGTCATTGGCATCCCGCACCAGCGCCACCGCCGCCACTTCGACATCCGCCTTGGCAAAATCACGCTCGGCCTTCTTGCGGCCATTGTCGAACAGCACCTGCTCCACCACCAGCATCGCCACGACCGACCCCAGCGAACTGAGGCTGGCCTGCGGGCTGATGCTGGGCAACCAGTTGTGCGCCTGCGCCCGCTCCCGCAGCCGCGCGCTGCGCAGGGCCGCCGCCGCCGCGCGGGTATCGGCCACCAGAACCGCATCCGCCACCCGGTCCAGCGCCGCCCCCTCGGGCAAGGCGCTGCGCCGCGCCATCAGATCCACCATGACAGGCGAGGCTTCGGCGACGGCGCCAGAGGACAGACCCTGCGGCACCTCGGCCACCTCCGGCATCAGCATCCGGCTGACCGATGCGCCACCATCCCCCTGCGCCAGACAGCCCGGCAGGGCCAGCACCGCCAGACACGCCAGAACTGACCGCTGCGCGCGCCGCCCTGCCCCCTGCCTGTCTGCCTGCCCCATCAGCGCCCCTATTCCGGTGCTTGTCCTGCCCTTGACCTGCCGGGCGCCAAAGCCCCGGCAGACCGTTCCTCCCATGACCTCAGACTATCCGGTCCACGGACTCGTCCACGATCACGCGGGCCTGCCCCAGATCATAGACCGCATACTGCCGCCCCTCGATCGTCTCGCTGCCATCCCGCTGCGCGCCCAGCAGCGTCACCGTATCATCGCTGCCGCCATGGATCGTGACCGTCTGGTTCACCGGCGACATCGCCAGGATCTGCGCCTCGGTCAGGGTCAGCGTGCTGTCCTCGGCAAAGGTCAGATCAACCGCGTTGATCACCATGCCCGCATCCAGCGCCCCCGACAGATCAATGACCGAGGTGCTCAGCTCGTCAAACGCCAGATACGTCCCGCTGCTGTTCCCGGCCGTATCGGTCGAGGTGATCACCAGATGCGACCCATCCGGCAAGGGCGCCTCGTCGAAACTGCCATCCGGCAGGGTAGAGCCGAAACTGAACAGCGTCTCACCCCGGCCCCGGATGACCGTCGGATCGCTCGGCACAGGGCTGGCCGTGCCATCCGCCTCGATCTCGGTCAGGGTGATCCGGTCCGCCGTCGTCTTGATCGACACATCGCTGATCCCCTGATGATCCCGGCTATACCCCTCGACGATGGGGCTGGTGGGCGCATCCGTATCCACCGCCAGCGCCTGCCGTGTCAGCGACCCCGGATTGTTCGCCCCGTCCCAGGCCCGCACCTCGAACCCCGAGGGATAGGTGCCGGCAGCCACGGCCCCGGCAGGAATATTGACCTGCCAGTTGCCCGCCGCATCCACCACCGCAGGATAGGTCTGACCGTTGAACACGACCTCGACCCGCGACAGCGCCCCGTTCGGCAGGGCCGCCTCGGTCCGGCCGGTGATGGCAAAACCGTCGCGCGCCTCCTGAATGTTGATGATCCCGTCGCCCGTCACCTGCCCCGCCATCTCCAGACGGTTAAGCTGCGTATCCACCCGCACCTGATGCGCGATCGTGCGCGTGTTCTGCGCCAGATCGGTGGCAACTGCGGTGATATTGCTGGCATATTCGCCCGCCCCGATGTCGCTTGCGTCAAACCGATGGGTCCAGCGCCCGTTGGCATCGACCACCGCCTCCTCGGTCACGGCATGGGCCGTGCCCGCGCCCAGCGTGACGAACACGCGCGAGCCACGCTCCACCTGACCCACAACCTCAAGACCGCGCAGATCACCGGCCTCGGCCCCGTTGATGATCCCATCCGCCGCCACGCCGGTGCTGGTAAAGGCAAGATCCCGCACCTCGGTATCCAGCGTGACAGTGCGGCTTGTGAACGTGCTGTTGCCCGCAAGGTCCGTCGCCGTCGCCCGCACCGACAACTGGTCCTGCCCGGTGGGGATGTCATTGGTATCGAACCGCACGCGCCAGTTGCCATTGCCCAGATCTTCGGCAGGCTTGCCCTGCCCATTGCCCAACTGCACCGAGACGCGCGCCCCCGGCTCTGTCGTGCCCGTGACCCAGAACCCCGCCGCGCGATCCGCCGCGTTGATCAGCCCGTCCCCGGCAATCCCGTCATGGATGGCCACATCAATCACCGTATCGACCCGCACATCGCGCGAGGCGGTATTGACGTTCCCCGCCGTATCCCGCGCCGAGACGCGGAAACTGTCGTCATATTCATCCCGCCCGACCCGGTCAAAATCGTTGCCGGCAAAACGCATCGACCATGTCCCGTCCGTCGATGTCACCGACCGCGTGATCCCGTTGAAGGTCACATCCACAATCGAACCAACCTGCGTCGTGCCCCGCAACAGAACCCCGTCCCGCGCCGCATCGGCGTTGATCACATTGTTCGTGCCCAAGGGGGCGGGATCAATGGTCACGAAATGCACCGTATCCACGCGCACCGTCTCGCTCGCGCGGCCGATATTGCCCGCCGCATCTTTTGTCGTCGCGGTCAGGGTGACATCATACTCACCGCTGCGCACCTCGCCCGGCAGATACTCCACCCGCCAGGTGCCATCGGGCTGCACAGGCACCGTCTTGCTGATCGTGGTCATGCCGTCATTGCGCAGCAATGTCAGACTGTTGCCGGGGGTCGAGGTGCCGGTGACGACATAGCCACCCCGCGCCTCGTCGAAATTGACGATGCCATTGCCACCGACCAAACCGTTCTGGATCACGATGGGATCGGGGATCGTATCCACGATCACCCGGTCCGTGACACGGGTCGTATTGTTGAAACTGTCCGTCGCGGTCACGGTGATCGTGCGCTCGTAATCCCCTTCCGGCAGATCCGCCGCGCCGAAATTCACCGACCAGCGCCCGTCGCCGCCCGCCTCGACCTCGCGCACGACAGTGCCCATCGTCACGGTGATCTTGGCCCCCGCCTCGCTGGTCCCGGCCACATCCACGCCGTCGCGCTGATCATCGCCATTGACCACATGCCCGGCCGATTCCGTCCCCGCCAGGATCGACAGCACCGGCGGCGTCGTGTCGATCATCACCGATGGCCCCGTCAGATCGACCTGCGTGCCATCCGGCTGCGTGACCACGACAGTGACCGGAAAGGTGCCATCCGGCGGCATCGTCTCATCCTCGAAGACCACGCGCCAATTGCCATCGGCATCCGGCACCGTCACCTCCTGCTTGCCCCCGATCGTGACCTCGACCCGCGCCCCCGGCTCGCCGGTGCCGCTGATGATGACATGCGGATCGTCCCCGCCGCCAATGCGGATCATGTCCTTTTCGTTGATCGTGGGCATCCGCGGCCCG
>JAMWZG010000286.1:2296-3770 GCA_024304855.1 Paracoccaceae bacterium | reverse complement strand
CCTTCGATCAGGGTATGCGGATCATGGCGCATGATCTCGCGGTCCTTGCAGGTGCCGGGTTCGGATTCATCGGCATTGACCACCAGATAGGCCGGGCGACCATCGCTTTCCTTGGGCATGAAGGACCATTTGAGGCCGGTGGGAAAGCCCGCCCCGCCACGGCCGCGCAGGCCCGAGGCCTTCATCTGATTGATGGTCCAGTCGCGCCCGTTTTGCAGGAGACCCGCCGTGCCATCCCAATGCCCGCGCGCCATCGCCCCTTTGAGGGTGCGGTCATGCATCCCGTAGAGGTTGGTGAAAATGCGGTCCTGATCCTTCAGCATCACAGCTATCCCTTGTCACCCTGGCGCAGCCGCCAGATTTGATAAATCATCCAGACGGCCCAGACGAAACCGCCCAGGGCCATCAGGTCGAACAGGGCGCGGGTGCGCTGGGTCAGGCCGAATTGGCCGCCCAGCAGCGTGGCCAGAATCCAGAACAGCGCCGTGCCCGCGATGACCATCGCGGCCATGCGTCCCTTGCGCGCCAGTTCCGTATCCCGTTCCCGTGTCATGTCCTGTTCCGGTTGTCGTCACGCGGCGTCAATAGACGTCGCCATCCTCTACGCGTCTGGAAAATTCCGTCTCGCCGCCACTGGCCAGGATCTTGGCCTGTTCCACCCAGTTGTCACGGGTGGCGCGGCCTTTGAACCCTTCCAGGTTGGTATCCACCCAGGCCAGTTCCGCCGCTGTCCAGGCGGCGATCTGATCAAAGTGGTAAAAGCCCATGCCGTGCAGCATCGCCTCGAGTTTGGGGCCGACGCCTTTGATTTCCTTGAGGTTATCGGCCTTGCCGCCGCGCGCCGCCTTGAGGGTGGCGGGCTTGGCTTCGGCCGCGGTCGCGGCGGGCGCATCTGCCGCCTTCACCTTGGCTTTGGGCGCGGCCTTGGCTTTGGTCTCCGCCTTGGGCTTGGCCTCCGCCTTGGGCTTGGGCGCGGGCTTGGACTTGGGCGCAGGTTCGGTCTGGGCCTGATAGGTCCAGCTTCCCTTGCGCGCGGCCAGCTCGCTTTCGCCTTGCAGCAGCGTGCCCGATTTCACCTCGACCGCCGCGGGTGCGGCTGCGGGCATGGCCGCCGCCGGAGCGGTTGCCGCCGGTGCGGTTGCCGCCGGAGCAGCCGCAGGGGCCGCCGCCGGAGCAGCCGGGGCGGATGCGGTTTCGGCCTTGGCTGTGTGGGTCGCGGCCACCTCGGTCATGCCGGCCTGAACCTGCCCCAGCGCGGGCAGCGGCTTACACAGAATCCACGACAGCAGAGCGCCCAGAACAAGGGTCACGACAGAGGCACCAAAGACGGCCTGAATGAAACTCCAGTCACCCAGAACCATCAGCATGATGAAGGCCACAAAGCCCGCACCCGCGCCCATCGCCCAGCAGGCGATCTGGCAACTGGTCTTTTTCATCGGCTCACCCATCGTTCCAACTCCTTTTTGCTATCCGG
>JAMWZG010000286.1:0-2286 GCA_024304855.1 Paracoccaceae bacterium | reverse complement strand
TCGGTCCTTGCTCAGACCTCGCCCTTCTTAGCACGGTTGGAGAATTCAGTCTCGCCCCCTTCGGCCAGCACGGTTGCCTGTGCCACCCAGTCGTCACGGGTCACGCGGCCCTTGAAGCCTTCCAGGTTCTCATCGACCCAAGCCACCTCGGCGGCGGACCATTTCGCGATCTGGTCGAAGTGGAAAAAGCCCATCTGATGCAGCAGCGCCTCGAGCTTGGGACCGACGCCCTTGATCAGCTTGAGGTCATCCGCCCCGGCCTTGCGCGGTGCCTTCATGCTGCGCGGCTTGGTGCCGGCCCCCGCTTCGGGTGTCAGCGTCGCGGCGGGCTTGACCGGCGGCTTGCCGATCTTTTCGGCCTCATCCGGTGCAGGCGCCTTGGCGGCGGCGGGCTTGGGGACGCGCGGCGTCTCCTTGGCCGCCTTGCCCTGCCAGGGGGCGGTCAGCGGCACTTCGGTGCCGTCGATCCGCTTGACGGTATCGCCGATGTCCACGGCCAGTTGCACACTGGCGTTATACTGCGTCTTGCCGCTGTCCATATCCTTGAGGCTGGTCAGACCCGACAGGGGTTCCGAGGCATAGCGGCCGTTCTGCGGCCCCGGCACCGGCACCTTGCCCGCGGCCAGCTCGTCGATGATCTCGGAGAGGCGCTTGGCGGTCAGATCCTCGTAGTAATCCTTGCCGATCTGGGCCATGGGCGCATTCGCGCAGGAGCCGAGGCATTCCACCTCTTCCCAGCTGAACTTGCCATCGGCGCTGAGGGTGTGGGGGTTGTCGGCAATCTTGTCGCGGCAGACGGCCACCAGATCCTCGGCCCCGCAGATCATGCAGGTCGTGGTGCCGCAAATCTGGAAATGCGCCACGGAACCAACAGGTTGCAACTGGAACATGAAGTAGAAGGACGCCACTTCCAGCGCCCGCATATAGGCCATGCCCAGCATGTCGGCGACATGTTCGATCGCGGGACGGGTCAGCCACCCCTCCTGCTCCTGCGCGCGCCAGAGCAGCGGGATGATGGCCGAGGCCTGACGGCCCTCGGGGTATTTGGTGATCTGCGCCTCGGCCCAGGCCCGGTTGGCGGGCGTGAAGGCGAAATGCGCGGGCTGGTCGTGATAGAGACGGCGAAGCATCAGGCACAGACTCCGGTGGTCAGTTTGATCCCGCCCTCAGGCAGGCTTGTGGCGCGGCGCGCGGTCAGCTGATACTGGGTCATGGCCAGCAACTGCTCGCGGCTCAGGCCCGTCTGAAGGCCCACGGCCAGATAATCAGGCTCGGTCACAAGGCTGCATCCGATACTGGCCACGGCCGCCTCGTAATTGGCGATGTCCTGCGCATTGGTGCCGGTAGGCGGCACGGCGCAAGCTGTCAGAACAAGGCCCGCGCCCAGTGCAAGGGAGAGAGTGGTGAGGGTTTTCAACGGTCAATCTCCCCGAAAACAACGTCCATGGTGCCGATGATCGCGGCCACATCGGCCAGCTGATGCCCGCGCGCGACGTGATCCATCGCTTGCAGATGCAGATAACCCGGCGCGCGCAGCTTGGCGCGATAGGGCTTGTTGGTGCCATCGGCCACCAGATAGACGCCGAACTCGCCCTTGGGCGCCTCGACCGCGGCATAGACCTCGCCCTCGGGCACCCGGAAGCCTTCGGTATAGAGTTTGAAGTGATGGATCAGCGCCTCCATCGAGGTTTTCATCTCGCCGCGCTTGGGCGGCGTGATCTTGCCGCGCGCCATCACATCGCCCTTTTCCACCCGCAGCTTGGCAATCGCCTGCCGCATGATGCTGGTCGACTGGCGCATCTCCTCCATCCGCACGAGATAGCGGTCATAGCAATCGCCATTCTTGCCGACGGGGATCTGGAAGTCGAATTCGTCATAGCATTCATAGGGCTGCGCGCGGCGCAGATCCCAGGCCAGACCCGATCCGCGCACCATCACGCCCGAGAAGCCGTAATTCTGGATGTCCTCCTCGGAGACCACGCCGATGTCGCAGTTGCGCTGCTTGAACACACGGTTTTCCGTCAGCAGCCCGTCGATGTCATCCAGCAATGCGGGGAATTCCACCGCCCATTGGTCGATATCCTCTAGCAGGTCATCGGGCAGATCCTGATGCACGCCACCGGGCCGGAAATAGGCCGCGTGCAGACGCGCGCCGCAGGCCCGCTCGTAGAAGATCATCAGCTTTTCACGCTCTTCAAAGCCCCAGAGCGGCGGGGTCAGCGCGCCCACGTCCATCGCCTGCGTGGTCACGTTCAGCAGATGGCTGAGGATGCGGCCCATTTCCGA
>JAMWZG010000285.1 GCA_024304855.1 Paracoccaceae bacterium | reverse complement strand
CCCGCAGGCGCCCGTGCGCACGCCGCTATCGGCGCGGGCGCCTGCGGGAAAGGCCAGATGCGCCAGCGTGCCGGTGGCGGGCAGAAAGCCTGCGGGCACATCCTCGGCGTAAAGCCGCGATTCAAAGGCGTGGCCGGTGATCGTCAGATCCTCTTGGCTAGCGGGCAAGGGCTCGCCTGCGGCTACGCGCAATTGCCATTCCACAAGGTCGACGCCCGTGATCGCCTCGGTCACGGGGTGTTCGACTTGCAGGCGGGTGTTCATCTCCATGAACCAGAACCCGTCGGGGCGCAGGCCACGGCTGCCATCCACGATGAATTCGATGGTGCCCGCACCGCTGTAGCCGATGGCTTGCGCCGCGCGGACGGCGGCGCGGCCCATGGCCTCGCGCACCGGCGCGGTCATGCCGGGGGCGGGAGCCTCCTCGATCACCTTCTGGTGGCGGCGTTGCAGCGAGCAGTCGCGTTCGAACAGATGCACCGCATTTGTGCCATCGCCAAACACCTGCACCTCGATATGGCGGGGTTTTTCGACGTATTTTTCGACCAGAACATCGGGGTTGCCGAAGGCACCCTGCGCCTCGGACCGGGCCGAGGTCAGCGCATCGGCGAAATCCTGCGGCCGCGTGACAAGCCGCATCCCCTTGCCGCCGCCCCCTGCCACAGCCTTGATCAGCACCGGATAGCCGATGGCATCGGCGGCCCCCGCCAGATGTTCGGGGTCCTGGTTGGCGCCGTGATAGCCGGGCACGACGGGCACGCCTGCCTTCTCCATCAGCGCCTTGGCCGCGTCCTTCAATCCCATCGCCCGGATCGCATCCGCGGATGGCCCGATGAAGACCAGCCCCGCCGCCACGACCGCATCGACGAAACCGGGGTTTTCCGACAGAAAGCCATAGCCCGGATGGATCGCCTGCGCGCCGGTGTCGAGCGCCGCCTGAATGATCCGGTCGCCGCGCAGATAGCTGTCGGCCGGGGCCGCACCACCGATATGCACTGCCTGATCGCAGGCCGACACATGGGCCGCGCGCGCATCGGCATCGGAATAGACCGCAACCGTCCGCACCCCCATGGCACGCGCCGTGCGCGCCACGCGGATGGCGATTTCGCCGCGATTGGCAATCAGGATGGTGTCAAACATGGGAACTCCTTTTCGGGCCGGTCACGGGCGGCCAGGGCGCAAGCGAGGGGCTGGCCCCTCGCGCTCTCTGCACATGCGAGGGGCCAGCACCTCGCGCTCCCCGGGATATTTGAGGCAAGAAGAAACAGGGCCGGGTCATGCGAAAACCTCGACGCAGGTGAAGGTTTCGACGAGCATTTCCACGTCGGGCGCGAACAGCCCGGCGCGGGTCAGGTAGGCGCGATAACCGGCGCGCCAGTCTTCAAGATCGCAGAATTCACCCTGCGCGGCGACAAGGTCTTCGGTCACGGCGTCGAAGCGCAGCCGCGCGACGGATTCGGTGCGGATGGCCAGGACCGGCGCGCCGTCCCAGTCGAGCGCGATGTCGATACGGCCCGGTTCCGGCAGGGGATCGCCGCGTTGGGCGAAGTTCAGGACAGCATCGCAGGTCACGGTCTTGCGCCCCTGCCGCACCAGATCCAGGATCTGCGCGTTCAGCACCCGGCTGTCGCCAAAGCGAAAGCTGCTGGCGCCGGGATAGCAGGCGATGGCGTCGGCCATGGTCAGAGGCAAGCTCATGGTCACATGCGGAACACGCCGAAGCGTGTCTCCTCGATCGGTGCGCAGAGCGCGGCCGAGAGCGAGAGCGCCAGCACGTCGCGGGCGCGGCGCGGGTCGATGATCCCGTCATCCCAAAGCCGGGCCGAGGCATAGAGCGGGTGGGATTGCCGTTCGAACATCTGGATCGTGGGGCGTTTGAATTCGGCCTCTTCCTCTGCCGTCCATGTGCCGCCGGCGCGCTCGATCCCCTCGCGGCGCACGGTGGCGAGCACCCCTGCGGCCTGTTCGCCGCCCATCACGGAGATGCGGGAATTGGGCCATGACCACATGAAACGCGGCTGATAGGCGCGCCCGGCCATGCCGTAATTGCCCGCACCGAACGAGCCGCCCACGACCATGGTGATCTTGGGCACATTCGTGCTGGCGACCGCCGTGACCATCTTGGCACCGTGGCGGGCGATGCCTTCGTTCTCATACTTCCGGCCCACCATGAAGCCGGTGATGTTCTGCAAGAAGACCAGCGGGATTTTCCGCTGCGAACAGAGTTCCACGAAATGCGCGCCTTTCTGGGCGGCTTCCGAAAACAGAACACCGTTATTGGCGACGATCCCCACGGGGCAGCCGCGAATATGGGCGAAGCCTGTGACCAGCGTCTCGCCGAAGCGGGGTTTGAATTCGTCAAAGCGGCTGCCATCCACGACCCGCGCGATCACCTCGCGGATGTCATAGGGCGTGCGCAGATCGGCGGGGACGACGCCGAGGATCTCCTCGGGGTCATAGGCCGGTTCCTCGGACGGCTGCCATTGCACGGTGGCGGGCTTGGCGCGGTTCAGGTGGCTGACCGCGCGGCGGGCGAGCGCCAGTGCATGGGCGTCATCCTCGGCCAGATAATCGGCCACGCCCGAGAGGCGCGTATGCACATCGCCGCCGCCCAGATCCTCGGCCGTCACGACCTCGCCCGTCGCGGCCTTGACCAAGGGGGGGCCGGCCAGAAAGATCGTGCCCTGGTCGCGCACGATGATCGTGACATCCGACATGGCAGGCACATAGGCCCCGCCTGCGGTGCAGGAGCCCATGACGACGGCGATCTGCGGGATGCCCTTGGCGCTCATCCGCGCCTGATTGTAAAAGATGCGCCCGAAATGGTCGCGGTCGGGGAAGACCTCATCCTGATTGGGCAGGTTGGCGCCGCCGGAATCGACAAGGTAGATGCAGGGAAGGTGGTTCTCCTCGGCAATCTCCTGCGCGCGCAGGTGTTTCTTGACGGTCATCGGGTAATAGGTGCCGCCCTTCACGGTGGCGTCGTTGCAGACCACCATCACCTCGATCCCATGCACCCGGCCCACGCCTGCGATCACACCCGCACCGGGGGCGGCCCCGTCATACATGTCATGCGCGGCGGTCGCGCCAATCTCGAGGAAGGGCGAACCGGGATCGAGCAGGTTCGCCACGCGGTCACGCGGCAGCATCTTGCCCCGCTCCAGATGCCGGGCGCGGGCCTTGTCGCCGCCCCCTGCCGCTGCGGCCTCGGCCGCCGCCTGCACCAGCGTGAGGGCGTCCAGATGCCCGGCGCGGTTGGTCTGGAACGCCTCGGACGAGGGGATGGCCTGGGATGTCAGTTTCATGTCGCACTCTCCCTTTCCCGCGTGGCGCGGGCCTTGAGGTCTTTGCGGATCACCTTGCCGGTGACGGTCATCGGCAAGGCATCCAGAAATCCGATCTCGCGCGGATAGGCATGCTGCGCCACCCGCGTCTTGATATGTTGCGCCAATTCCGTGGCCAGGGCATCCGACGGGGTGAAACCCGGTTTCAGCACGACATAGGCCTTGACGATCTCGGTCCGCAGGGGGTCGGGCTTGCCCACTACGCCGACGGTGGCAACGGCGGGATGGGTCAGGAGACCATCCTCGATCTCCGCCGGGCCGATGCGGTAGCCGGAGGAGGTGATCACGTCATCCTCGCGCCCCACGAAGCGGATGAAGCCGTCCTTGACCACGCCGCGATCCCCGGTCAGCATCCAGTCGCCCCGGAATTTCTCGGCGGTCGCGTCAGGCCGGTTCCAATAGCCCAGCATCATCGAGGCGGCCCCCCGGCGGATGG
>JAMWZG010000284.1 GCA_024304855.1 Paracoccaceae bacterium | reverse complement strand
CGCCCCCTGACCGGGGCCATCCCGCCGCTGAGCGAGGCCGACTGGGAGGCGGAGTTCGCCAAATACCAGCAGATCCCGCAGTTCCAGATCCAGAACCGCTGGATGGAGCTGGATGATTTCAAGTTCATCTATTGGTGGGAATGGGGGCATCGCCAGTTGGGTCGGGTGATCGGTCTGGTCTGGGGCCTGGGCTTCCTGGGCTTTCTGCTGGCGCGCAAGATCCCGGCGGGCTGGACGCCGCGTTTGCTGTTCATCGGGGCCTTGGGCGGTGTGCAGGGTTTCATCGGCTGGTGGATGGTTGCATCCGGCCTGACCGGCAGCATGACCAGCGTGGCAAGCTACCGTCTGGCGACGCATCTGGGGCTGGCTTTCGTGATCCTGGGGTTCATCGCCTGGTATGTGTTCCTGCTGGGCCGCTCCGAGCGTGATCTGCTACAGGCGCGGCGCGCCAAGGAGGACAAGCTCTTTGGTCTGTCCACCGGCCTCATGCATTTTGCCTTCCTGCAAATCCTGCTGGGTGCGCTGGTGGCGGGGATCGACGCGGGGCGGTCCTATACGGACTGGCCATTGATGGGCGGGCAGATCATTCCGCCCAACCCCTTCATGATCGAGCCGCTGTGGAAGAACTTCTTCGAGAACCCCGGCCTGGTGCAATTCATCCACCGGATCAGCGGTTATCTGTTGCTGGCCTTTGGCATCGTGGTCTGGCTGCGCGGGCGCAAGAGCGCGCATGAGACGACGCGGGCGGCCTTCAACCTGGTGTTTGCCACGCTGCTGGCGCAGATCGTTCTGGGGATCGCCACGGTCATGACCGCCGCCCCCTGGCAGGTGGCGATCGCGCATCAGGTGCTGGCGGTGATCCTGTGGGTCTTGATCCTGCGGGCGCGCTATCTGTCGGCCTATCCGGTCGTCACGTCGATCCGGGGGATCAGAGCATGAGCAATTCGGCAGGCGCCTATGACGCGTTGATGGCGCATCAGCGTCAGACCTTTGCCCTGGGGCAGGTGGCTGGCCGTCTGGGCTGGGATCAGGAAACGATGATGCCGCGCGGCGCCGCGGATCAGCGGGCCGAGGAGATGGCCGCGATGGAAGCGGTGCTGCACGCAAGGCGCACCGATCCGCAGGTGGGTGACTGGCTGGCCGCGATCGACGAGGGCACGCTGGACAGCGTGGGCCGCGCGCAACTGCGCCATATCAGGCGCGGGTTCGAGCGGGCGCGCAAACTGCCTGCCGCGCTGGCCGAGGAACTGGCCCGTGTGACCAGCCGCGCGCAGGGGCAATGGGCCGAGGCGCGGGCGGCCGAGGATGTGGCGGCCTTCCTGCCGGTGCTGGCGCGGATCGTGGCCCTGAAGCGCGAGGAGGCGGCGGCGCTGGCCGCTGGCGGCGATCCCTATGATGCGCTGCTGGATGATTACGAACCCGGTGCCAAGGCGGCGGATCTTGAGGCGATGTTCACCGCCCTGCGTGGCCCGCTGGTCGCCCTGCGCGCCGCCTGTCTGGCGCAGCCTGCGCCCAAGGGGGTCAGTGGCCGGTTTGACGAGGCGGCGCAGATGCAACTGACGCATCTGCTGGCGCGGACCTTTGGCTATGACTTCGCCATCGGGCGGCTGGACAAGGCGGTGCATCCCTTCTCGAGCGGATCGGGGCGCGATGTGCGGATCACGACGCGGACCAATCCGGATGATCCGTTCAATTGCTTCTACTCCACCATCCATGAGGTTGGTCATGCCTGCTATGAGCAGGGGATCGACGCCGCCTATGCCATGACGCCTTTGGGGCAGGGCGTGTCGATGGGGGTGCATGAAAGCCAGAGCCGCATCTATGAAAACCAGATTGGCCGCAGCCGTGCCTTTACAGGCTGGCTGTTCGGGCAGATGCGAGAGGCTTTTGGCGATATCGGGATCGCGGATGCGGATGCCTTCTATGCGGCCGTGAACCGGCTCCAGAACGGTTATATCCGCACCGAGGCGGATGAGGTGCAGTATAACCTGCATGTCATGCTGCGTTTCGATCTGGAACGCGCGCTGATCGCCGGGGATCTGGCGGTGGCGGATCTGGAAGCGGCCTGGAATGACCGCTTTGCTGCGGATTTCGGCTTTGCCGTGGACAAGCCCTCGAACGGGTGTTTGCAGGATGTGCATTGGTCGGTGGGCCTTTTCGGCTATTTCCCGACCTATAGCCTTGGCAATGTCTATGCCGGATGCCTGCATCAGGCGATGCGGGCGGCGGTGCCGGGATTGGACGCGCAGTTGGCGCAGGGCAATACATCCGGCGCGACGGGCTGGCTGCGCGAGAGTGTGCAGCGGCATGGCGGCCTGTTCACCCCGCGCGAGGTGATTGCCCAGGCCGCAGGGATGGAACCGTCCGAGGCGCCGCTTCTGACTTATCTCAAGGACAAGTTCAGCGTGATTTACGGGCTGTAACGCGCTGGTTCAAAAGAGAAAAGGGGGGGCTGTCTGCCCCCCCTCTGGCTCAGCCTTGCCGAACCACCCTTCGAGGATATTTGAAGCAAGAAGAAGCAGAGGTTCACTCTGCCTCAGCTCCATCCTCGTCACCTTGATCGGCGATACGGGCCACGGAGACGACCACCTCGCCCGTGCCGGTGTTGAACACCTTGACGCCACCGGCCGAGCGTGAGCGGAAGGAGATCCCCTCGACCGGCACACGGATCGACTGACCCTTGGAGGTGGCGAGCATCACCTGATCATCCATCTCGACCGGGAAGGAGGCGACGAGGGCGCCGCCGCGCATCGCCTTGTCCATGGCCGTGACGCCCATGCCGCCGCGTCCGCGCACCGGGTAGTCATGGCTGGAGGAGAGCTTGCCCGAGCCATTGGCGGTGATCGTGAGGATCAGGTTCTCCGCCGCCGACATTTCGGCATAGCGTTCCTGGCTGATACCGGCGTCGGCATTGCCCTCTTCCTCATCGGTTTCGGTCTCTTCGGTGACGCCAGCCACAAGGCGGCGCATCTTGAGATAGGCGGCGCGCTCGTCGGAGCTGGCCTCGAAATGGCGGATCACGGACATCGACACGACGCGATCTTCGCCCGACAGGCGAATGCCGCGCACGCCGGTGGAATCGCGGCCCTTGAAGACGCGCACATCGGTCGTGGGGAAGCGGATGGCGCGACCCGAATCCGTGACCAGCATCACATCGTCATCCGGCGAACAGATCCGCGCGTTGACCAGTTCCACGCCCTCGGGCAGCTTCATCGCGATCTTGCCGTTGCGCATGACATTGGTGAAATCCGACAGCGCGTTGCGGCGCACATCGCCATCCGAGGTGGCAAAGACGATTTGCAGATCGTCCCATTCGCTGTCGGGGCGGTCCACCGGCATGATGGCGGCAATCGACACGCCCGGCGGGATCGGCAGGATATTGACGATCGCCTTGCCCTTGGATGTGCGCCCGCCCAGCGGCAGCCGCCAGGTCTTGAGCTTGTAGACCATGCCATCGGTCGTGAAGAACAAAAGCTGGTCATGGGTATTGGCCACGAAGAGGGTGGTGACGACATCCTCTTCCTTGGTCTGCATCCCGGACAGGCCCTTGCCGCCGCGTTTCTGCGCGCGGAAATCGGCCAGAGGCGTGCGCTTGATATAACCGCCCGAGGTGATGGTGACGACCATATCCTCGCGCTCGATCAGATCCTCGTCATCCATGTCGCCGGCCCAATCGACGATCTCGGTCCGGCGGGGGACGGCGAAGAGCTCCTTCACCTCGCGCAGTTCGTCCGAGATGATGCCCATGATCCGCTCGCGGCTGGCCAGAATCTCGAGGTATTCGCGGATCTTGGCCGCCA
>JAMWZG010000283.1:1123-3806 GCA_024304855.1 Paracoccaceae bacterium | reverse complement strand
GGGCGAGGAGCGCCCTGCGCATCAAACCGCAGGTCGTGCAGCAGATAGGGGCCGTAGCCATCCTTGCGCGGCACCGACATGAAACGCGCGGGGATCAGTTGATCCGTGTCGATATTGTCCTGCGGCAGCGCCACGGCGGGACCGTCGATGAGGCTGAACCCGGCCATCAGACCCGCCCTTCCAGAAGGGGGCGCACATCGGTGATGGTGCCGGTCACGGCGGCGGCGGCGACCATGGCCGGGCTCATCAGATGAGTGCGCGCGCCGCGCCCCTGCCGGCCCTTGAAGTTGCGGTTGGTGGACGACGCGCAGCGGTTGCCGGGGGCCACCAGATCGCCATTCATGCCCACGCACATCGAACAGCCGGAGGCGACCCATTCCAGACCCGCCTCGGTGAAGATGCGGTCCAGCCCTTCCTGTTCGGCCTGCGCCTTCACCAGCGCCGAGCCGGGCGAGACAAGGCCCGGCACGCGGGCCTTGCGACCGGCCAGAACGGCGGCGGCAAGGCGCAGATCCTCGATCCGGCCATTCGTGCAGGAGCCGATGAAGACCTGATCCACGGGCGTGCCTTCGATCCGCTGGCCGGGGGTCAGGCCCATATAGTCCATCGCGGCGCGGGCCTGATCGGCGCGCGCACCGTCGAGTTTGGCCGGGTCGGGCAGATGCGCGGTGATGGGCAGCGCCTCTTCCGGGCTGGTGCCCCATGTGACGGTGGGGGCGATGGCGGCGCCGTCCAGCGTCACCTCGCGGTCGAATTCGGCGCCATCATCGGTGGCCAGCGCGCGCCAATCATTCACGGCGCGGTCCCAGTCGGCCCCGGTAGGGGCGAAGGGGCGGCCTTGCAGATAGGCGAAGGTCACGTCATCGGGGGCGACCATGCCGCAGCGCGCGCCGCCCTCGATCGAGAGGTTGCAGAGCGTCATGCGCCCTTCCATGCTCAGCGCCTGAACCACCGGCCCTGCGTATTCGATGGCATGGCCGCGCGCACCATCGGCCCCCAGATGCGCGATCCACGACAGGGCCAGATCCTTGGCCGTGACCGATGGGCCAAGCGCGCCCGTCACGGTGATCCGCATCGTTCTGGGCCGTTTCTGCCAGATCGTTTGCGTCGCCAGCACATGCGCCACTTCGGTCGCGCCGATGCCAAAGGCCAGCGCACCAAAGGCCCCATGCGTTGACGTATGGCTATCGCCGCAGTTGATCAGCAGGCCCGGCAGGGTCAGCCCCTGTTCCGGCCCCATGACATGCACGATCCCCTGGCGCGGATCGCGCATCCCGAAGCAGCGGATACCGTGGCGGGCGGTGTTGTCTTCCAGCGTGCGGATCATGCGGGCGATGTCGGGATCACCGATGCGGTCGCGGTCGCGGGTGGGGGCGTAGTGATCGACCACGCCGATGGTCAGCGCGGGCTCGGCCACGGGCAGGCCCCGCTCGGCCAGTTTGGCGAAAGCGTGATGCGAGCCTTCGTGCACCAGATGGCGGTCCACCCAGAGCAGGGATGCGCCATCCTCGCGCAGCAGAACCTGATGCGCGTCCCAGAGTTTGGCGAAAAGGGTGCGGGGATGTGTGGTCATTCTGCCGCCTCCCGCGTGGCGGGATCGCCGATCACGGGTTCCCAGTGGCGTTCGCCGCCCTTGCCCACGCGGGTCAGGGTCATTTCCAGCCGGAAGGCATCGGCGCGGTAGAGGGCGGAGAGGTATTCGACCCCCTGCCCGTTCACGTCCCGCACGACGCGGCGCAGCGACAGCAGCGCCGAGCCGACCGAGACGCCCAGCGCCTCGGCCACATCGGGTGAGGCGAGGGTGGCGGTGACGGATTGATGCGCGGCATCGACCTGCACGCCCGAGCGTTCCAGCAGGCGGAAGAGGGGCGTGGTGGCCAGATCCGCCTCGGTATAATTGGCGGCGATGGCTTCGGGGACATAGGTGGTCAGGTGCGAGAAGGGCCGCCCATCGACAAGGCGCACACGAACCGCCGTCTGCACCCGCGCGCCAGCCGGCAGGGCCATGGCGGCGGCGACAGCATCGGGAGCGGGGCCGTAGGAAAAGGACAAAAGCCGCGCGGTTGTCGCCTGCCCCATCGCCACAAGCTGCGGGATGAGGGTGGTGAAATCGGCGGCCAGAGGCGCGGTGGCGGTATCGGGGGCGCGCACGACGCTGCCGCTGCCCATGCGTTTCTCGATCAGCCCGTCGGTGGCCAGAGCCTCCAGCGCGCGGCGGATGGTGACGCGCGAGACGGCGTGGATTTCGGCCAGCCGCTGTTCGCCCGGCAGGCTGGTGCCGGGGGCATAGGCGCCGTTCGAGATGTCGTCGCGCAGCAGCAGATAGACCCTGCGCGCCTTGCCACCCTCGGGGAGACCTGTTCTGCCAGCGGTGTCCACATTTCCCCCTGTTCTGCGCCCCTGAGCGGGCCGGATTCGCGGTCAACCGTATCAACGGTTTTTTGAAAAGCAAGTAATCCGTCACTTTGCGGTGCAAATATTTGCGCTTTGCAGATACCGTTATCTGTATTACCAAAGATACAGGTTTTTGAGGGAGGGACGCGATGCCGATTATCGAGGCACATGTGCTTGAAGGCTATGATGATGGGGCGAAAACCCGTCTGGGCAAGGCTCTGACCGATGCGGTGCAGATGGTCGTTCCTGCCGCGCCCGATGCGATTACCGTGATTCTGCACGAGATGCC
>JAMWZG010000283.1:0-1113 GCA_024304855.1 Paracoccaceae bacterium | reverse complement strand
AGAGACAGCGAGATGCCCAAGGCGCATTACATGCGGGGCGGGGCGCATCGCAGCGGTGCCCCTGCCCTGCCCGATCCTTGTGCAGTGGTGCGCGATTATCTGGCGGCGATGGAGGCGCGGGATCTTGAGACGGCGCGCGGGATGCTGGGGGATGGGTTCGTGATGAACTTCCCCGGTGCCGCCGGATTGCGCACGCTGGAGGAGCTGATCGCCTGGTCCAAGCCGCGTTATCAGTTCGTCAAGAAAACCTATGAGGGGTTCGAGGCGTTGCAGGGTGCGGGCCATGCCGTCGTCTATGCGCGCGGCACGCTTTATGGCGCGTGGCCGGATGGGACGGCGTTTGAGGGTATCCGGTTCATCGACCGTTTCGAGGTCACGGCCGGACAGATCACGCGGCAGGACGTGTGGAACGACATTGCCGAAGTGAAAGCAGCAGGGACAGCATGACACAGAGTGCAGAGATAGATCCGATCACCCTGGCCGTTCTGGCGGGCCGGATGGAGCAGATCGCCGACGAGATGGACGCGACGCTGTTCCGCGCGGCCTTCAACCCGATCATCGCCGAGGCGCATGATGCGAGCCACGGGCTTTACCATGCCGTGTCGGGTGACACGCTGGTGCAGGGGAAATCGGGCCTGCCGATTTTCGTGGGTGTCATGTCCTTCGCCGTCAAGGCCGTGATCGACAAGGCGGCCGAGCATGGCGAGATCCGGGACGGGGATATCTATATCTTCAATGACGCGCATCTGGGGGGCACGCATCTGTCAGACATGCGGCTGGTGCGGCCCTATTTCCGGGATGGGGCGTTGTTCTGCTATCTGGCCTCGGTCGGGCATTGGCATGATGTGGGGGGTGCTGTTCCCGGTAACTATAACCCCGCCGCGACGGATGCGTTTCAGGAGGCGTTTGTGCTGCCGCCCGTGCGATTGGCGCGGGGGGGCGAGGTGAATACCGACATCATCGACATCCTGATGCGGAACACGCGGTTGCCGCAATCGGCCATGGGCGATCTGAACGGGCAGTTGGGCGCGCTGGATCTGGGCGTGCGGCGGATGGATGAGTTGCTGGATGAATATGGTGCGGATACCGTGCGCGCGGCGCTGGATGCCTTGG
>JAMWZG010000282.1 GCA_024304855.1 Paracoccaceae bacterium | reverse complement strand
GGTCACAAGCGAAGAGCTTCTGGCACATATCCTTAACCAGCTTGAAGACGACAAGGCCGAAGAGATCGTGCAGATCGACCTGCGCGGCAAGACGGCCATTGGCGACTATATGGTGATCTGCTCGGGCCGGTCCTCGCGGCAGGTGTCGGCGATTGCCGAGAAACTGGTCGATGACCTCAAGCAGACCTATGGCCGGCTCAGCCGGATCGAGGGCAAGGAAACCGGCGATTGGGTGCTGATCGACACGGGCGATGTGATCGTCCATGTGTTCCGCCCCGAAGTGCGCGAGTTCTACCAGCTCGAGAAGATGTGGATGCCCAGCGGCGCCACCAAATCCGCGACCTCCACGACGGTCTGATGCGGATTCATATCTGCGCGGTGGGCCGGTTGCGGACCGGCCCGGAACGCGCGCTGATCGACGACTACCTGACCCGGCTGGAGCGTAGCGGGCGCGCCCTTGGTCTTGGCCCCGTGCAGGTGCATGAGGTCGAAGATCGCAAGGGCGGCGGCATGGCGGCCGAGGCGGCATTGCTGGATCGTGCGATCCCGACAGGTGCCCTGATCTGCACATTGGACGAGCGGGGCACGATCATGTCCTCGCCTGATTTCGCCGACAGGCTGGCCGGATGGCGCGATGCCGGGCGCGGTGATCTGGCGCTGGTCATTGGCGGCGCGGATGGTCTTGATCCCGCGCTGCGCGCAAGGGCCGATGCCAGCCTCTCCTTCGGCAAGATGGTCTGGCCGCATATGCTGGTGCGGGTGATGCTGGCGGAACAGCTTTACCGCGCGGCCTCGATCCTGGCCGGATCACCCTATCATCGCGTCTGACCGCTACGCGCCATAGGGCACCCAGATCGTCTTGATCTCGGTCGCCTGTTCCAGAAAGGCGCGCCCCTCGCCCGCAGCCCCCATCCAGTCGCGCGCCTGCCCGTCATTCACCCATGTCCGTTTCAGGTTTCCGGCACTGGCCGCTTCCACCACCTCCGACAGCGGCGAGGAGGAGAAGCACCACAGCGCATCCACATCCGCATGGGCGGCCAGCGTGGGGGCCAGTTCGGCGTGGCTGCCGGTCAGGATATTCACCACCCCGCCCGGCACATCCGAAGTGTCGAGGATCTGGTAAAGATCCGTCGCTGCCAGTGGAAACGCCTCGGACGCGACCAGAACAACCCGGTTGCCCATCGCGATGGCCGGGCCCATCAGCGACACGAGCCCCAGAAGCGGCGCCTCATCCGGGCAGATCGCCCCGATCACGCCGACAGGCGCGGGCATCGCCATGGCCACCCCGCGCAGGGGCACGCCCTTGATATGACCATCGTATTTGTCGGCCCATGCGGCATAGGTGAACAGGCGGCGGATCGTGGCCTCCACCTCGGCCTTGCCGGTTCTGCCGCCCTGCATGGCATCCAGCGACGCGGCCAGTTCCGCCGCGCGCGCCGACAGGTTCTCGGCGATGTAATACAGGATTTGCGCCCGCAGATGTCCCGTCGTCGCCGCCCATCCTGCCGCGCCCCGCGCCGCTTCGACGGCGTTGCGGATGTCCTTGCGGCTGGCCACCGGCACCTGACCCAGACCCCGGCCCGATCTTGCAAACACCGTCCGGCTATACCCGCCATCCGGGCGCGCCTGCTTGCCCCCGATATAGAGCTTGGGTGTCCGGTCCAGCCCGTCAGTTGCCGCATCTCCGGTGCGCCCCTCGAACGGCATGATCCGCGCCAGTGGCTTGGTCTTGCCGCGCGGGCGGGTATAGGCGGCCATGCCTTCCCATCCCCCTTCGCGCCCGAAACCGCTTTCGCGCATCCCGCCAAAGGGGGCGGCGGCGTCGAACATATTGGTGCCGTTGACCCAGATCACCCCCGCCGCCAGCTTCGGGGCGACATCCAGCGCAAGGTTCACATTCTCGGACCAGACACTCGCCGCCAGCCCGTAGCGGGTGTTGTTGGCCAGATCCACCGCCTCGGCCGGGGTGCGGAAGGTGGTCGAGACGAGGACGGGACCAAAAATCTCCTCCTGCATCAGGGGGGATGCGGTCGAAAGACCTGTGATCAGCGTCGGCGGATAGAAGCATCCGCCCTCGGGCAGTGTCGCCGCGCTGCGATGCACCTTCCCGCCGTCACAGGCATCGACCATCGCGCGCACCCGCTCCACCTGTTCGGGGCTGATCATCGCGCCGATGTCGATGCTTTTGTCCAAGGGATTGCCAATGCGCAGCTTGTCCATCCGGGCGCGCAGCTTGGCGTGGAACCGTTCCGCCACACCTTCCTGCACCAGCAAACGCGCGCCCGCGCAGCAGACCTGCCCCTGATTGAACCAGATCGCATCCACCAGCCCTTCGACCGCTGAATCCAGATCGGCATCCTCAAAGACGATATACGGCGACTTGCCCCCCAGCTCCAGCGTCAGCGCCTTGCCGCTGCCCGCCGTCGCCTGCCGGATGCGGCGTCCCACGTCGGTTGATCCGGTGAAGGCGATCTTGTCGATACCCGGATGCGCCACGACCATCTCGCCCACCGCGCCATCGCCGGTCACGATATTGACCACGCCCTTGGGCAAGCCCGCTTGCCGGCAGATATCCGCGAACAAGAGCGCGGTCAGCGATGTCTGCTCGGCCGGTTTCAGCACCACCGTGTTGCCGGCGGCCAGCGCAGGCGCCACCTTCCACGCCAGCATCAACAGGGGAAAGTTCCACGGGATGATCTGCCCGCAAACGCCCAGCGCCTGACGCTCGGGCTGCTCGGTCTCCATCAGCTGCGCCAGACCGGCGTGGAAATAGAAATGCCGGTGCACCAGCGGGATGTCGATGTCGCGCGCCTCGCGGATCGGCTTGCCGTTGTCCAGCACCTCCAGCACTGCGAACAGCCGCGCATGTTTCTGCACCAGCCGCGCCAGCGCATAAAGATGCCGCGCGCGGCCATGTCCGCCCAAGGCGGCCCACTTGCCCTGCGCCCGCCGCGCGGCGGTGACAGCGGCCTCCACCTCGGCTTGCGTCGCCTGGCTCAGCATGGCCAGCACCTCGCCGGTCGCGGGATCATGCGCCGCGAACCCCTCTCCGGGGGTGGTGAAGCTGCCGCCGATGAAATGGCCGAACCGCTTGCCCCGATCCGCCAGCCAGGCCAGCGCCTCGGCTGCCGATTCCGGGGCGGTGCCGTATTCCATCGTCTCGAAGATGTCCTTGACGCTCATGCCTTCATCGTTCCCCAAATACTCAACCGCCACGCTGCCGGATCAGGCCAGCGGATGCCGCCATGCCGCCGAATAGGCGCCGGTGACGTGATGTTCCAACTGCCGCTCGATATCGCCCAGCAGGCTGGATGCGCCAAAGCGGAACAGATCCGGCTGCAACCAGCGGTCGCCTAGTTCCTCCTTGATCAGGCTCAGATAGACCAGCGCATCCTTGGCCTTGGAAATGCCGCCCGCCGGCTTGTAGCCGATGCGCAGGCCTGTCCGCTCATAGTAGTCGCGAATGGCGCGGATCATCACAAGGCTGACGGGCAGGGTGGCATTCACCCCCTCCTTCCCGGTAGAGGTCTTGATGAAATCCGCCCCTGCCATCATGCAGACCAGACTGGCGCGCGCCACATTGCGCAGGGTGCCCAACTCGCCCGTGGCAAGGATCGCCTTCACATGCGCCTCGCCGCAGGCCTCCCGCATCTGGCGCATCTCGTCATAAAGCGCCTGCCAGTTCCCGGTCAGGACATGACGGCGCGCGATGACGATGTCGATCTCCTCGGCCCCGGCGCGCACACTCTCGCCGATCTCGGCCAGCCGCAGGGGAAATGGCGACAGCCCCGCCGGAAAGCCTGTGGAGACGGCGGCCACGGGAATCCCGCTACCGGCAAGGGCCT